>JAJVID010000175.1:6697-20082 GCA_022072205.1 Acidobacteriota bacterium | reverse complement strand
CCCTGCTATTCAGGTTTTCGCGTTGGCGCAAAACCGAATCCGAATCCATGCCCGCCTCCAGGCCCTCTGCCGCCGAATCCGGGGCCGCCCGCCAAAGAGCCGACTATGCCGACAAGGCGGTCGCCGAATTTTGTTTTCAGCAATTCCCACTGCCCGCCGGCTTTGAGCACAGCCTGAACGTCAATTTGGAATTTGGCCAGAGCTTGCAATCTTATTTTTGATAACTCGGCGGAGCGGTTGGCGATGATCGTCGCCTGCGCCTGCGCCACAGCCAGTTCACCAGCCAGAATCGCGTCGTTGTATGCTTCGTGCGCCGCGCGCAACACATCGTCCGGCTCATCCGGCTGCGCGTCATGGAAGTTTATGATCAGCGACTTCAACTGCGCCTCCTGATCCGGCGTGAGCGCGGGCGCGCTGGCGTCAGTGATGGCGCGTTTCAAAAATCCCAGCGGGTCACGCTCTCTGCGTTGCGGCCCCTGCTGGGCTTGAGTCGTGATTGCGGCGACGGCCATCGCGCAGAGCAGCAGGGCGATAGCGCTTACAAATTTTCCTCTCGACATCATTGTTTATTTTACTCCTTCAGCTTGAATGTTAGTTGAAGCGAAAGCGCGGATCGGAATTGAGCCGCGCTTCCGGTGTCAATCGGTTTCACTGGCAGTGGTCTTGACGGGAGAGGAAAGTTCCGCCTTTTTTCAGTGTCAGCCTTTATTGATTCGAGCCTACTGACTCGGAAGTTTGTAATCGGCGACGCGCTGGCAGGGTTGCAACTCGATGACGTTACCAGCCGCTTCAGCTTCTTTGCGCAATGCCGCGCGCCGCGCATTGTCCCAGGCCTCGATCCGCGCGTCGCCATCCTTGATCGGCTTCGCCAGCAGGTAGTAACGGCCAGGCGCCAGATTTTTGAAGTTGAAGGAGCCGTCGCTCGCGCTCGACTGCGCGTAACGCAACACGTCATCAGCGGCCTCTTTCTCGGCAGGGATCAAATGCGCTCGCATCCTGCTTGCAGGTTTGCCGTCGGCCACCATCCGGCCTTTCAATCCCGCCGCGCCTTCGGCAATCGTCACGGTCAATCCCGTCAGCTTTTCGCCGGGCTTGAATGTGACGCCGTTGCGCGCGACGTTGACCGGCGTTGGCGCAGGAGTCCTGCGCGCGGTTTGGGCGGGGGCTTTACCTTCAATCGTGATTGCGCGAAGGTACCAGTTTTCATCGGGCAATCGCGCGATCACGCGATGGCGCCCGGCATCCAGATTGCGCAGCGTGAATTCGCCGGTTGCGCTCGGCGCGGCGGGACGCGATGGCGCAAGGCGGCTGGCAATCGCAGGCTCACGCGCTTCATCGCGCTCGGCGGCAAGCAGTATTTCCTCGACCGACGATGCGCGCGGCGGCAAGCAGGCGGCTTTTTTCTCGACGACGACGCGCCCGCTGAGCGAAGCGAGCGGCGTCAAAACCAGATCAACGCCGCCGACATCTGCGCCGCGAACCGACACATGACGCGGAGTTGAAACGGCGTCGCTTTCAGCGCCGAATCCGTTGCGCCTTGCGACGATCTCGTACTCGCCGTCGGGCACGCCGTGAAGCGCAAAACCGCCGCTTGCGCCTCTGTTCATCGGCCTTCGGCCCATTTGCAAAGTGGTGGCGACGATTGCGTCTGATCCGGCGATGGCGAGATTGATTTGAACGGGGCCGAAGTTGGCGCCGTCATCGCTCGTCTTCGATGTCACTCTGCCGCTGACGACGCGGCCTTTGCCGCCGCGATAACGAACGTCAATGCCTGCGACCTCTTCACCCGCGCGCACAAGCACGGGCGTCGCCGCTTCGCGTGGCGACGACGGGTAATAGGTCGGCGCGTCTTCGCTGAACGGCGACAGCGGGTTCGGGCCGAAGCCGCTTCCGCCTCCGGCCTGAACAATGTATGAGCCGGGGACGAGTCCGTAGACGCGATAAACGCCGCGATCATCCGTGCGCCAGTTGCGACCGAAGCTCTGAATCGCCGGTTGATTGCCGGTCTCGCCGTCCACGTCGCCATTTGGACCGCCGATGCGAATGGCGTTGACGCTGACGCCGGTCAGCGGTTCGCCCACAGCGTTCGTGATCTTGCCTGTGATAACTCCGCCTTTGACCAGCGTGACGCTGGCGAAATCGCCAACGCGATAGACACCGGCGCCGTTTTCACCGTCCGCCGGAGGCGTGATGTAACCAGGCGCGGAGGCAGAGATGGCGTAAGACGCCGGAGCCAGGCCTTCAAACTCGAAATTACCGTCATCGTCGGAGTTGGTTTGCGCGGCTTGCGCGCCAGGTCTGCGCGCGGCGCTGCGTCCGATGGAAACGGCGATAACCGGGATGTTCGCCATCGGTTGTCCGTCGTCGCCGGTGACGCGGCCTTTGATCGAACCGGGTTTCTGCGCCGCTGGTTGTTTCTCTTCGTCGGGCCTTGCTTGTTGCTGCGCTGCGGCGGCAGTCAGACAGAATGTCGGCGATTGCAATGGAAATGTGAGGCTCAATAGAAGAACGGAGAGCGCGGTAATCAATCGCCATCTCACCGCAGAGGCGCGGTGAACGCGGAGGTTCAGCAGAGGAAGAAAGGAAGACGAGATAGATAAAAGAGAATTGGCGTTTCTCCTCGCTACCTCAGCGTCCTCTGCGCCTCTGCGGTGAACGACTCTCACACAATCAAGTTGAAGTTTCTTCGACATTTTGTTTCAGATTATTGTTGAGTCAGATCGAGGTTGAGCGTCACGCCGGATGGCGATCCGTTGACGACGTTGACGGTTTGCCGGGTGTCGGGGATTTTGACTTGCGAACGATTGGCTCCGCCGCCTCGCGCTCCGCCTCGCCCGCCGCCAAAACCGCCTCCGCCGACCACCGCGTTGAGTCTCACTTCGTAACTTCCCGGCAGCAATCCTTCGACTCTGAATTGGCCGCTTGCGTCAACTTGCGCAGGACGATTTTGTCCCGCTGAGGTGAGCGAACGAACTGAAACCATCAGCCGTGTTCCGGGCGGCAGCGCGCCGCCAGTGATCACCACTCGGCCCTGGATCACACCCGCGCCGTAACCGACGACGACGCGGACGCCTGTGATTTGTTCTCCGGAAGCGACATCGAAATCGCCATTGATGGCCGCGCCGCCGCGCTCGATGCGGACGAGCGAGAGTCCATTCCCGAAACCATTGACGTTGAGCCTGACGCGCCCAGGCGCGATGCCGCCGATGCGGAATGCGCCGTTGGGGCCGACCTGCGCGAAGTTCTGACGTCCGCCCGCTCCGCCGCGCCCCGCTTGCCCTTGAGACGCTTGCCCCGATTGCCCGCGCGAATTGGCTGTGATCATCAGTTGCGAAAGCCGCGCGGCGACCGATGGATCGCTCGCGCCTTCGATCGCGACCACGCCCGCGATTGAAGCGCCGCGCTGGACTTTAATCTCAACACCGGTAGCGTTGTCGCCACTGATCTCGAAGCTGACCGGATCGCTGTAAAAATCGCTGCTTGTCTCGGCGCCTCCGCCGGGAAAACCTGATGATCGGACGGAGGCGGTATAACGTCCCGGCGTCAATCCCGTGATGCGAAATTCGCCTTCGGCATTGGTCGTGGCGCTGCTTGCTCCAGCCGGCCCCGCGCCGCGCTCGCGTCCAACGCTGATCGGCGCGCCGAAAACGGGCTGCCCGCTTTGAGCGTCAACCGCGCGGCCTGTGACGGCGTAAGCTTTCATCGGCGCGCCCAAACGAATATCAATGTTTTCGACTTCGGCGCCGGACTGGACTTCGACGATTTGCGCCTGCGCCTGTTCGACCGCGTCGGGATAGAAAGTTCTGGGATAGCGAATGCGGCGGCTGACGCCGGGCCGGTCGCCGCCGCCCGCGCTGAGAATGTAGCGGCCTGCGGGCAAACCGTAGATGCGGTAAACGCCGCGATCATCGGTTTCAAAACTGATGCGATTTCCGCCATTGAACGGCTGCGCCTGACCGCTCTCAGCCGATGTCGTCAGGTTGATGCGTTCGGCGATCACCGGCCTGCCGTCGCCGTCGGTCACGCGCCCGGTGATCACGCCGCCGCGCGCCAGCGTGAAATCAATGTTCGAGACTGTCTGCCCTTCGCTCACGGTCACGGCCACCCCGACAGCGCGCGCGCCATTGCTTTCGACGACGAAAGCCTCGGCCAGCGGCGCGACGCGGAAGCGGCCCGCCGCGACGTTCGTGAATCGGTACTGGCCTTTTTCATCGGTGACGGCGCGGGTTGTGATCTCCTGCTCCGGTTGCGGCTGCGGCGCCATCCGTGCGCCCCGGCCCATCCGCTCCGGCAGCAGCGCCAGCGTGATCCCGGAGGCCGGAGCGTCACCGAGCTTCACGGCGCCGGTAATCGTGGCTGTGCCGGAAGTCTGAAGCGGCGATTGCGATAACGCCGGGTGAGCGACGACGAGCAAGAACAGGAAACAAAATACGCCTCGTAGGTTTATGGGCATGACTGACCTCTCGATTTCTTCTCGGTTAATCAATGTTGGGTAATGCGAACCACATTTGAGAAGACGCGCCGGAAGCTTTTCCGGTTTGCAAATTTTTGAGGAGGATTGTTGAGGCGGGCGAAGAGCGGCAATGCGGTGATTGCAGGTTTCAAGAATGTCGTGTGGAGAATCGCATACAACAGGATTGTCGAGGAGTTGCGGGGGACGTCGTTGATTTCGGATTGCCGGGCGTCACCTGCCCAGCGCGCTTGTGATACCGCGCCGCATGTTGTCCAGTCCGGAAGCCTTGTTGACGAAGAAAGTTCTGTCATCAACCGGAATCCCGGTCAATCCGCGCGTCGTGCGGTCGGAGGTCGAAACGATCACCGGGAGGTGTTTCAATCCCTCATCTTCACGGATGAATTTGAGCACTTCGTAGCCGTCAACCAGCGGCATCATCACGTCCGTGATGACCAGCGCAAAATCGGGATTCTCCTTCAGCGCCTCAATCGCTTCTCGTCCGTCTTCGGCTTCAACGACTGTCAGGTTTTCGGCTTCTGCTACGGCTGCCCACAATACGCGGGCGTCGCGATCATCGTCTGCAATCAAAACTCTGGATGACATGCGGGCTTCTCCTTTTCTTTGCATTGACCGAAGCGTTCGGTCGCGCGGGATGACACGCGCAATCTAACACGGCTTTTTCACTGATGGCAATTTCAGATTTTCGGCGTCAGACCGAAGCTCGCAAAATTCACTGGCGAAGCGTCTCCCGCCTTCGATTGCGCCAGCGCCGGGGGAACGGTGGACAGGACAAGCCGGAGAATCTATCCTGTGCCCTGCGATTCATACCCGCTTAATTTCAGCAAGGATTTTGCCGCATGTTTTTGAAAGCAGTTCTGAAGCCGCTCCTCGTTTTCGCGGCGCTCTTTGTTTGCCTGACGCCGATTTCGCCTGGCGTCAGCGCCCAGGACGATCCGAACGCGCAATACATTCTGGTTCAATCGGGCGAACTCGCCGAGCAGCCACGCGAAATCGAAGTCCCCGTCGAGACAGGCGTTTTTAAATTGCAGTTCAATCTCCAATCCACCGGCGATGTCAACTGGACGATCATCGCGCCTTCCGGCAATCCGCTCCGGCTCGACATGCCGAACCTTTCAATCTCCAATACCAAAGAAGGTACGAACGAGAAGCGCTCGATTTTGTTGTGGGACCCCCGGCCCGGCAAATGGAAAATTCGTTTGTCGGGATCGGGCAAATTCACGGCTTCAGTCACGGCGCAGGGCGAGCTTTACATCTGCTGCGTTCAATTCTTCGGACGCAACGGAGTCTTCCCGATGGACAGATTTCAACCCGTCCGCGGCGCGCGGCAGCAGGCGCAGATTTACGCTTCGGGTTACAACATCGAGACGATCCAATTCCAGTTGGTCAACGAAGAAGGCGGATTGATCGCGCCGGTCAAATTCCGGCAGAGCGATTATTCAAACCCGTACAACTTCACGCTGCTGGTTGACACTCCCGGCCAGCCTTTCCGCGTGCTGGCGCGTGGGAGCGATCTGAACGGCAAGAGCTATCAACGCATGATCGGATGGTTGATCAGGCCGCAATCGCCCGACGCCCAGGCCGAAGGCGGCGTTCAGGCTCAGCAGTGGGCGGCTCCGCAGGAGTGGAACAAGAGCCTGGTCGAAGGCGAGTACAAGATCGTCCGCGCGGAAATCGTCAACTGGCGTGATGAGCCGCTGCTTTCCGAGAAGGGCAATCCAATCGGCATTCGATTGAAATACTCGATTCGTTTTCCCGTCGAAGGCTCTTACTCGCCGTTCCCGTCGGTCTATCCCGAACGAGTCAGCCTCGGATTCACCGGAGCTTTGGGCATGCGCGTTCATAAAGGATCGGTCGAGCCTGCGCCCGATGGCGTTCAAAATCCGAGCCAGGGAATTTTCGGCGGACGGGGAAATTTCAAGGCCGGAGTCGTCTACAACTTCACGGCTGATTTGATCCCGAATTACGTGGCCTTCAACGAACAGAAAAACAGCTTCTGCCTGCAAACCAAAGCTTATAGCCAGCAGGCCGGTCAGCAGGGAAGCCAGACCAGCTTGCGCGAACGATTCGAGCGTGAAGTGACGAGCGAGATGAAGATCAGATACCGCCTGACTATCTCCGGCGCCGATCTGGACGGACGGCAACCCGTGTTGACCGAAAACGCTTATCGGCCGATGGCGTGGTATCAGGGATATTTGAAGGAAGGCGCGGGCGAATGCCAGTAGGCGCGCCTTGAAATTGCGCCGCGTCGGTATCGCAACTCAAATGCGAATCACCGCCGCTCCGCGCACAGCGTCGCTCTTCAACGCGTTGAGCGCCGCGTTGGCTTCGGCCAGATTGAAAATCTGCGTTTGAGGTTTGATCGGAATCTCAGCCGCGACGCGCAGAAAATCCAAGCCATCCTGACGCGTGTTGTTGGCCACGCTGCGGATGACGCGTTCGCCGTAAAGCAAATCGTAATCAATCGGCGGAATCCGGCTCATGTGAATTCCGCCGAGCGCGATCACGCCACCCTTCTTCAAAACCTTCAGAGCCGGGATCACCAATTCGCCCGCAGGCGCGAAGATGATTATGCTGTCGAGCTTCTCAGGCGGCTGATCGTAGCCGCTGCCCGCCCAGACCGCGCCGAGGTCACGCGCAAGCCGCTGATGACGCGGGTCGCGCGTAAGGGCGTAAACGTCAACGCCCCAATGCCGCGCGATCTGAATTGTGATGTGCCCCGCCGCGCCGAATCCGTAAATCCCCAACCGTTTTCCGGGAGACGGGCCGGTGATGCCCGAAAGCCGCAGCGAACGAAAACCGATGATGCCTGCGCACAGCAGCGGCGCGGCCTCTTCATCGCTGAAAGCTTCGGGAATCGGATAAACGAAATCAGCCGGAGCGACGGCGTATTCTGCGTAGCCACCATTGACCAGCCATCCGGTGAACGTGGCGTTTTCGCAAAGATTCTCCCTGCCCTCGCGGCAGTATTCGCACACGCCGCAGGTCCGATGCAGCCAGGGAATGCCCACGCGGTCGCCGATTTTTAAGTTGGTTATTCGTTCGCCGACTCGCTCGACGCGTCCGATGATCTGGTGGCCGGGAATGATCGGCAGAACCTGCCGCGTCAATTCGCCTTCGATGACATGCAGGTCGGTGCGGCAGACGCCGCAGACGCTGACTTTGACCAGAACCTCGTCTTCGCCGGGCTGTGGTTTCGACGCTTCGGTGAAGTCGAGCGGGTTATTTTCGATTGGCGAAATGGTATGAAGAATACAAGCTTTCATCTTGACCTCTGCAATCTCAATCAGCGAAGTGACAGAAAAACCAGTCATCTGTCAGGTGATCCGTTGCGACAAGGTAGCCATCGTAAGGCCTATTCGGATGCGCCACCTTGCCGGTCGGATCGAAGACGATGTCATGCCAGTTGAGAAATCCGTGCGCATAGTGGAAGGCGACTCGCACCGGCTCATTAGAGTAAAGCCAGCAGTCACCCACGCAGGCGCTCTTTCTTTCTTCATCAGTTGACGCCGCCAGGACTTGTCGCACGATGGTTTCGTACCGGTTTCTGTGCGCCTGAAAATGTATCCAGGCTCCCCAACTCCCGAATGTCTTGAACGCTCCAACTATCGCCAAAGCCACCAGAAAGATCGCCCAGGCCGCCCAAAGTTTAGGCCTGTCTACGAAAAAAGCTATGACGCAAAGAAGCGCCAGCAGGGCCGCGAACAAGATCGAGAGCAAAGGCCAAAACCCGCGGAGAATTTGCGCCGCCTCGTTGTACCCGGCGAGATGAATCAACAAGGTCGAGATCAGCCAAAGACCTATCGCCGCATAGATGAACTTCGTAAATTTAGGCATTGTCACTTCCTCCTGCCTTTCTTCCTGTTCAACTCGACGACCGAGAAATCCACCAGATGCCGATCAACGTTCACCCTGTCCACGCGCACGCGCACGCGGTCGCCCAGCCGGAAGCGGCGTTTGCCGTTGCGTCCGATCAGAGCGTGAATTCGGTCGTCATAGCGATAGTAGTCATCAATCAGCGTGCCAACCGGAACCAATCCCTCAATGTAAAAATCATCAAGCTCGACGAAAAAGCCGAAGTCGCGCACGCTGATGATCATCCCGTCGAATTCTTCACCCACCCGTTCGGCCATGAAGACCGCCTTGCGCCACTCATCAATCTCTTTCTCCGCCGCGTCTGCGGCGCGTTCGCGTTCGCTCGATTCTTCGGCCATCAGTTCCAGCTCGCCTGGCGCAATCGGCGCGTTGCGCGGAGGCTTCCTGGATTGAGTGGCAGCGGAACCGCTCGACGCTGATCCGAGCTTCAACAGCGCGCGCAGGAGGCGATGCACGATCAGATCGGGGTAACGGCGAATCGGCGAAGTGAAATGCGTATAGACCGGCGCGGCCAATCCGAAATGCCCGATGTTTTGAGCCGAGTAGCGCGCGCGCTGCAACGACCGCAGCATCGCGTAAGCCAGCACGCGCTCTTCGGGCTTGCCAACCAGTTGATGCGACAGCCGCTGGTAATCGTGCGAGCTGACGCCTTCGACGGGGAAGCTGTAGCCGTAGGCCGAGGCCAGTTCGGCGAATTCGATCACGCGTTGCGGATTCGGCTCTTCGTGGATGCGATAGATAGAAGGGATTTTCAATCGCGCGAAATGCCCGGCGACAGTCTCGTTGGCCAGCAGCATGAATTCTTCGATGATGCGGTGCGCGATGTTGCGGTCGGCGCGCAGCACGCCGGCCACGCCGCCTTCGTCGTCGAACTCGAAGACCGATTCCGGCAGGTTGAAATCAATCGCGCCGCGCCGCTCGCGCATCGTGATCAGGATGCGCGCCAGTTCCTCCATCGTTTTGAACAATCCGAGCAGCGAGGCGTAACGCATCGCCAAACCGTCGTCGGCGTGCGTCAACAGTTTGTTGACGTTGGTGTAAGTCATCCGCTCGGCGCTGCGGATGACAGTCTCGCGCAATTCGTAGTTGACCACCACACCGCGCCGGTCAACTTCCATCAGCGCCGACATCGCCAACCGGTCAACTTTCGGATTGAGCGAGCAGATGCCGTTTGAGAGCCGTTCGGGCAACATCGGGATCGCGCGTTCGGGAAAATAGACAGACGTGCCGCGCAGCCGCGCCTCCTGATCGAGCGCCGTGTTTTCGCGCACGTAGTAGCTGACATCGGCGATGTGAACGCCGAGATGGAAATTGCCGTTGTCGAGTTTTTTCAAACTGATCGCGTCGTCGAAATCGCGCGCCGTCTCGCCGTCAATCGTCACTGTCGGCGTCTCGCGCAAATCCAGCCGTCCCTCGATCTGATCTTCAGTTACGACAGGCGACGCGGCTTCGGCTTCTTCGAGGACTTCGTCGGGGAAGATGTGCGGCAGGTCGTGTTTGTGGATCACGATCTGAATGTCCAATCCGGGTTCGTCGCTCGAAGCGCCGAGTTGTTCGACGATGCGCCCGGTCGGATTGTGACCGGCGACCGGATAGCCGGTGATTTCGGCGACGACGATCCATCCTTCATCAGCTTCAGCGGCCCGCTTGCCTTCGAGTTCAATATCGAACGGGAATTTTTCGTCGAGCGATTCGACCCACGATTCGCGGAAGCCGTGATGCAAGCGGCCCACGACGCGCAGCCGCCCACGCTTCAAAATCATCTCGACGCGCGCCGTGCGTTCGTTGTCGCGCGCGTGCGGTGAGACGCTGGCGACGACGCGGTCGCCGTCGAACGCGCCGTTCAAATCTTCAGGCGCGACGCGGATGCGTCCGCGCGCCCGCTGCGACGAGTCGTCGGGAACGAAGCTGATCATCTTGCGCCGCCGCTGCCGGATCGCGCCAACGAGCGCGCGCCGCGATTCGGAGAGACGGAACTCATCGCCGTGACGGCGCAGCAGCCCGATGCCCTGCAAACGATTGAGCAATTCCTTGAGCGACTTCTGCTCGATACGGTTCAGATAAAGCGCCTCGCCCAGATCGCGCGCCGAAATTCCTTCCGGCGCCTGACGCAACTCTTCGAGCACGGCTTCGACCTGTGGAGCGGCGGAGGCCTGATTGATCTGTTTTCGACGACTCATGGCCAGAGGATAGCGGATCGGTATCGCCAACGGTAGCGAGCGCAGCCTATAGAGCCAGGGCCTTCGTGAAGTCTAAAACCTAAAGCCCAACCCCCAAGACCTACAAACTTTCCTTCAATGCTTCAGTTGAGACGGTCATCAAAAAGTTCGATGGGTTGTAGGTTGTTGGTTTTAGGTTTTAGGTTGATAGCGTTGGCAGCTCTTGTCATCGCTGGTCAAACCAATCTATAAATGCGTCGTCGTTAAAATTTCAGACAACCACAATCGGGATGTTCGTTATGACCAGCAAGATCAAACTCACGATTTGTCTCGCCGCGCTCATCGGTTCATCGCTTGCGATGCTGGACGGCGCGTTCACTCGTCTAACATCCGCGCAGGCTCGCGGCGTGGATTTCCGCCGCGACATCGAGCCGATTTTTCGCGCCAACTGTTATCGGTGTCACGGGGCGAAATCAGCCTCGGCGCGATTGCGGCTGGACAACAAACAACTGGCGATGAAAGGCGGAATTTCAGGCGCGGTTATCGCGCCGGGAAACAGCAAAGAGTCGCGTTTGATGAAACGCATTCTGGGCGAAGGCGACGAAGCGCGAATGCCCATAGGCGGCGATCCGCTCAAAGCCGATCAGATTGAGCTGATCCGCCGATGGATTGATGAAGGCGCCGTCTGGCCTGAAGACTCGCAATCCGCAATCCGCAATCCGCAATCCGCAATCCCGCAGCATTGGGCGTTCGTGAAGCCGGTTCGTCCCGCGCCGCCGCAAGTCAAAAACAAAGCCTGGATTCGCACGCCGATTGATAATTTCGTTCTCGCTGCGATTGAAAAGCAGGGACTCGCGCCGTCGGCGGAAGCGGACAAGACGACGCTGATTCGCCGGTTGAGCCTCGATCTGACGGGATTGCCGCCGACGATTGAAGAGGTTGATCAATTCATCGCCGATCAATCGCCAGAGGCTTACCGGAAACTGGTTGATCGTCTGCTCGCCTCGCCGCATTACGGCGAACGCTGGGGGCGCTGGTGGTTGGACGCTGCGCGTTACGCCGACACGAACGGTTTCGAGAAAGACCGCGCTCGTTCGATCTGGCCTTACCGCGATTGGGTGATCAAGGCGTTCAACCGTGACATGCCGTTCGATCAATTCACGATTGAACAGCTAGCGGGAGATTTGTTGCCGCAGCCCACGCTGGACAACCGGGTGGCGACGGGCTTTCTGCGAAATTCGATGCTCAACCAGGAAGGCGGCGTTGACCCAGAACAGTTCCGCGTCGAAGGCATCATTGACCGCGTTGACGCCGTCGGCAAGGCGTTCCTCGGCCTGACGATCAATTGCGCTCAATGCCACAACCACAAATTCGACCCGATCGCGCAATCGGAGTATTACCGCTTCTACGCGTTTATGAACGACGACGACGAACCGGCGATTGAGGTCCCCGACGAAAAGATCACTGAGAAGCGCAAAGAGATTTTGTCGAAGATCGCAAAGATCGAAGACGATCTGATTGCAGGAGACGCTGAATTGCCGAAGCGTTTGGCCGCGTGGGAAGCCCAGGCGCGCAACTACGATGTGAAATGGACGCCGATCAAGGACGGCGAAATCTTCGCGGCGTTCGGCGTGAAGTTCGACAGGCTGGAAGACGGATCGTTCATCGCCAAAGGCGACAACGCGACGACCAACAATTACATCGTCAAAGCGAAGACGAACCTGAAAAATATCACCGGCGTTCGCGTGGAGTTTTTGACTGATCCGAATCTGCCGCGCGGCGGACCGGGTCGCGCTCCCGACGGCGGTTTTTATTTCAGCGAATTTTCGGTCGAAGCCGCGCCAGCGGATAAACCGGATGCCGTCGAAAAGATCGCGCTTGCCAATGTGACCGCCGATTTTGAATTGCCCGACGCGCCCGCGAAGAACGTGATTGACGGGAATTTCAAAACCCACTGGTCGAGCGACGCCGGGCCGGTCAGGCGAAATCAGGATCGTCAGTTGGTCTTTGAAATTCAAAAGAGCGTCAACTATGACAACAGCGCCGCTCTGACGTTTCAGCTTGCGCAGAAGCGCGACGACACGATTGACACCGAGCAGCGCCAACCGAACATCGGTCGTTTCAGACTTGCGATCACAGACACGCCGAACCCGAAAGCCGATCCGCTGCCCGCCTCGGTTCGCAGTATTCTCTCGATCCCCGCCGATCAACGAACAGAGCGGCAGCGGCGCGAGGTCTTCAGTTATTACCGCACCGTTGATCCGGCGTTCGCCGACGCGAACAGGAAGATTGGCGAATTGATGAAGGAGTGGCCGTACGGCGCGACGACGCTGGCTCTGGCCACTCGCGCCGTGCCCCGCGAAACACACATTTTCAAACGTGGCGATTGGAAGCGTCCGGGCGATGTCGTGACTCCGGGCACGCCCGCCGCGCTGCATCCTTTTCCGAAAGACGCGCCACCGAACCGGCTGGGATTGGCGAAATGGATCGTGGACAAAGACAACCCGCTCACCGCGCGCGTGATCGTCAATCGCATCTGGCAGCAATACTTCGGACAAGGTTTGGTGACGACGTCCGAAGATTTCGGCTCGCGTTGCGAACTGCCGTCGCATCCCGAACTGCTCGACTGGCTTGCAGTCGAATTCATCGAAAGCGGTTGGAGCATAAAACATATTCACCGGTTGATTGTTAATTCGGCAACATATCGCCAGTCGTCGAAAGTCACTCCGAAGCTTTTGGAAGTTGACGCGTACAACCGCTGGCTGGCGCGCGCGCCGCGAATCCGCGTCGAAGCCGAAATCGTGCGCGACGTGGCGCTGGCGGCGAGCGGGTTGCTGAACGAAAAGATCGGCGGGCCGAGCGTCTTTTCGCCGCTGCCG
>JAJVID010000175.1:0-6597 GCA_022072205.1 Acidobacteriota bacterium | reverse complement strand
TACGCTTCGGAATTGAAGTTCGCGCAACACGGGCAAGCGGGGACGTGGGTGTCGGAGGCGTTACCCTACACTTCGCAGGTCGTTGACGAGATAGCTGTCGTCAGGTCGGCGCAGACCGACGCGATCAATCACGCGCCCGCGCAGATTTTCATGAACACCGGCTCAGTGCAGTACGGGCGTCCGAGCATGGGCGCGTGGGTGACATACGGGCTGGGCAGCGAATCGCAGGATTTGCCGGCGTTCGTCGTGATGTCTTCGGCGGGCGGTTTGAGCGGAGGCAGTTCCAACTTCGGTTGCGGCTTTCTACCGACGATTTATCAGGGCGTGACTTTTCGCAAAAGCGGCGATCCGATTCTGTCGCTTTCAAACCCGCGCGGCGTCACGCCGGAGATGCAGCGCAAATCGCTCGATACGCTGAAGGCGCTTAACGAACATCATCTGGAACTGACCGGCGATCCGGAAATCGCCACGCGCATCAACTCGTTCGAGATGGCTTACCGGATGCAGACCTCTGCGCCTGAGTTGATGGACATTTCAAAAGAATCGAAAGAGACGCTGGACCTGTACGGGGTGACTCCGGGCAAGGCGTCGTTTGCGATGAACTGTTTGCTGGCGCGGCGATTGATCGAACGCGGCGTGCGCTTCGTTCAACTCTTCCACGAGGCCTGGGATCATCACAGCGAAGTCGCCAAAGGCGTTCGCAGTCAGTGCAGGAACACGGATCAGGCGGCGGCGGCTCTGATCAAGGATTTAAAGCAGCGCGGATTGCTGGAAGACACAATTATCATCTGGGGCGGGGAATTCGGGCGCACGCCGATGGTCGAGAGCAACCCCGACGCGAATCGCAGCCTGGGCCGCGATCATCACAACAAAGCTTTCTCGATGTGGCTTGCTGGTGGCGGCGTCAAACCGGGCGTGACCCACGGCGAAACCGACGAGTTCGGTTTCAACGTCGTCAAAGATCCTGCGCACGTCCACGATTTGCACGCGACGATTCTGCGCCTGCTCGGATTCGATCACACGAAATTGACTTATCGTTTTCAGGGAAGGGATTTCAGGCTGACGGACGTTCACGGAGATGTGATCGAACAGTTACTGGCTTAACGCTCAAGCGCGCTCCGGAATATCATCGCGGCTTGATTCTCACCCGGCGGAGCGGCTCCACGCCAATGCTCTCCGAACTCAAACCACTTCGTTCGACGTAGATGTGTTGCTTGCGGCGAATGTGTTTAGGTTGCGGCGAAAGTTCAACCGGGCGTCCGCTATCCATCGCCTCAAGCACCGCGTCCTCGACCTCGGTCAAAATTGACTCTCTCTCCGCCGCGCTCTCCTGCGGGGCAGAGCTGAAATAACCACGCAGGAAATTTTCCATCTGCTCCGAAGTATTGTTGCGAACGACACTGATCTCGACTCGATGTCCGCTGCGCAGCTTTTTGGACAAACGCCGCGCGTGCGGCTTCAACGTGAGTAAAACATCCGCAACATCAGCGTCGTTGACTATCTCCGCGTGGGCGTCCGAATCCTTTATGGCCTGGGCCAGGCGATCCCGGCTGAGCGCGTATGGGAAGATGCGCAGTTTGTGTCCGCCGCCGCGAGCGCTTTTTGCGCGGCGCTCGTGATGGCGCGCGCCCGCAGTGGAGCGCGCGGAAATGTCCGGCGCGGGAGATTCGATGATTGTGACGGCGCCGGATTCGCCGCGCTCGCGCAATTCGGCGCGCGGGATAAGGCCTCGCAACGTTTCGTCAACTGCGGCGGCTACGTCGCGGTGAATGGCCAGACGGTCTCTCTCCTGAATTTCAACCAGCGTCTCGAAGGTCGGCGGGGCTTTGCGTTCGAGCACGGTCTTTTGTGTTCCACGCCGCCGCGCTTCTTCATCCGACAAGGTCACTGCCTGAATTCCTCCGATCAAGTCCGAAAGCGTGGGGTTCGACATCAGATTTTCGAGCGTGTTGCCGTGAACTGTTGCGATCAGTTGCACACCTCGCTCAGCGATAGTGCGCGCAGCCAGGGCTTCCTGTTCGGTTCCGATTTCGTCAATCACTATCACTTCGGGCATGTGGTTTTCAACGGCCTCGATCATCACCGCGTGCTGGTTTTCGGGCGATGGCACCTGCATGCGCCGCGCGCGTCCGATGCCGGGGTGAGGCACATCGCCATCGCCTGCAATCTCATTTGACGTGTCCACTACGATCACGCGCTTTTCAAAGTCATCGGCAAGCACGCGCGCGGCTTCGCGCAGCAGGGTGGTTTTCCCGACGCCGGGGCGTCCCATCAGCAGGATGCTCCGGCCCGATTCGACCAGGTCTCGAATGATGTCCACCGTCCCGAATATTGCGCGCCCAACGCGGCAGGTCAGGCCGACAATGTTACCCAGGCGGTTGCGAATCGCCGAAATTCTGTGCAGCGTGCGTTCAATGCCCGCGCGATTGTCGCGCGTGAAATGGCCAACGCGGCTTTCGGCGTAATGCAAATCTTCACGGGTTACCATAGATTCATTAAGGTAAAAGGCGCGTCCTGGATACCGCGCTTCCGGCTGACGGCCAAGGTCCAGCACGATCTCTATGAGTGATTCCAATCCCTGCTCTCGAAGGATCGCCTCGCGGATGTGAGGAGGTAATACTCCGAGTAACAAGTCCAGGTTATCTACTGAAATTACATCGCTCTGAGTTACTGCCGCAACCATTGTTGACCCCCTGCGGAGTCGGGACAATTCAGCGCAGCCGTCTGGAGTTGCTGCCAACCGGTTTTTTCACTGGGACAGGTAACACAATTATCATCGCGCAATTCGGCGGCTGCGGAGACGATTAGCTCCAGGTCGTGAAACACTTCCCGGCAAGACAGGCAGAACATCAAATGCGCGCGCACCTGCGCAGTTTCTATGGTATTCAGTAACCCATCGTGAAAATCGCTTAGCAGTGTTATGCTCTTCGTGCAGTTCATAGTTAATCCCTTTGAATATGATCAAGACTCTTCTACCGCGCGCTTAAGCGGCGATGGCCCAATCCTTTCCCAAGCTTTCAGCCTCAGCCTGTTTTGATGGCCTGTGGCTTAATTCCGAGCATCTCGATAGCTTTCTCGTATGCTCGCTGCCGATATTCATACATAATTTTGTCTGGTAGATCAGGCGCATAATGAATCATGCATATACTGTGCTGTTGATGCGGCGGAGTCGGCGTATGTAAACGAAATAACAAAAATGCGGCTCTGGTTGTAAAAATCAGAGCCGCATTTTGTAACTAAAAATGCTATCACGTAAGTGGTTACTATCCGGCATAAGTTACTAAGGGAATAACATTGCCAGGTTAGATCAGCAGTGGTTTCAGTCAACAGGTATTGCTTGCGCAGGTATTCTCTGCTCAAAAATTACTCGGATGGCTGCTTGAGTAAAAAAAGGAGCGTAGTCTCGTGAAGGTTTTATCCTTCCGGGACTACGCTCAACAGGAGGTTCACCCGTGCGCCTTAGACAGTTAGTCGAGTCATTCAGTTGCCCCTGGCATGCGAACGTGGCTATTAAACATGCCTTATAAGGCTTTGTAGCGGCAATTTGTGAGGATTATTTTCGCGAGTTGACGAGTTGATAGGATAACAATAACTTTTATTTTTGTTGGACGCTGCTGGATTGATTTTGCGTACTGTAAAACCCCGCCTTGTGGTACGACTCATCCAGCAATTCGACAATGTGTTTGACTTGGCAATCGGCTTTGAACATTCGCGCGCCCGCGCCCAATTGCATGTGACATCCGGGGTTGGCGGTAACCAGGACTTCGGCTTCAGTGGCTTTGGCCTTGCCGATTTTGTCCGCGAGCAGGCTCTCGGACATCTCCGGCTCGCTCAAGTTATAGATGCCCGCGCCGCCGCAGCAATCATGCATTCCTTCGAGCTGTTTGTATTCGAGTCCGGGGATCGCGGCCAGGACTTGTTGCGGCGCGGTCATCACTCGCTGCGCGTGATACAGGTGGCAAGGCGCGTCATAAGTGACGCGCCGATTGATTTCGGCCCCCTGACGAATTTTGCCCCAGGCCAGAAACTCGGTTACGTCGCGGACGCTTTCGCTGAAGCGTTTCGCCCGTTCGGCGTAATGCGGGTCGTCTTTCAACAACTCGCCGTATTCTTTGAGCAGCGCGCCGCATCCGGCGGCGTTGATGATGATCGTGGCCGATCTGTCTGCCGTTAAAAACTGCTCGAAGGCGTCAATGTTGTGTCGCGCCAGCTTGCGCGCGGTTTCGAGATCGCCCGCGTGCGCGTGCAACGCGCCGCAACAAACCTGCGTTTCGACATTGCTGAGTTGGCAGTCGTTGACGGCGAGCACGCGTTTCGTTGCGTCGTTTGCGTGTTTGAACAACCCCTCCATCACGCAGCCTGTGAAAACCGAAACTGCGCGGGGAGTGGGGAGTGGGGAGTGGGGAGTGGGGAGTGGATTCTCCTCACTCCATTTCTCCGTCCCTCCGTCAGGGGCCGTCGTCATCAGAAGCGACAGCGCGAAATCAGCCCTGGGCGAAATCGCGCGCACGATGCCTTTTCTGAAAGCGAATCTGACCAGAAAATTGTCGCGCATCAGGCGCGAGAGCGCGAAGACCAGTTTCAAACGTTTCGGATAAGGGAAGACGTGGCGGAGCGCCAGCTTGAGCAGCGTCTTTTGGAATGTTGAACCGCGCTGAACCTTCTGTTCGAGTATCGTTTCGCGCGCCGTTTCAAGCAGCAGGCCGTAGCGGACTCCCGCCGGGCAAGCCGTCTCGCACGCGCGGCAGCCCAGACACAGATCAATGTGTCGGGAGAAGCTTGCGGAATCCGGTTTGATGCGGCCTTCGGCGACGGCGCGCATCAGATAGATTCGCCCGCGCGGGCTGTCGTTTTCGTTGCCCAGATGCTGATAGGTCGGGCAGGCAGGCAGGCACAGGCCGCAATGAATGCAGCCCAGAATCTTTTCCATCTCGGCGTCGAGAGCGGTGTGTAGCGCAGTCTGTCTCATCGTGACTCCGGTAATAATCTCTAAATTCCCGCAACGAACCTGCCGGGATTGAGCGTCGCCTGCGGATCGAACTTGTCTTTCAATGCGCGCATCAGGCTTTCGGTCTGACCGGCGTCGCCCCATACGTCCAACTGGTTTTTAATCTCGTCGGGCGCGCGCAGGATGACCATCTGGCCTCCGCGCGATTGAACCAAGCGGCGCATTTCGGCAAGCCGCCTGGGGCGCTCTTTGGTTTTGAGATCGTCCAGCCACGCCAGACCGGCGTGCAATCTGACAACTCCGTTGGCCGCGTGCGCGCGCAGATTGGATCGCGGCAGCGTGCGGCTTATGTCGCCGATCAAAGCGTTCAAATCGGCGGGCAGCGCGCTCAACCGAAAAATGAACTCAGTATGTGGCGATGTCTCGTTTTCATGATACGCCTGCCAGAAGCCGGTTGCATCGGCCACGCTCAAAATCGCGCGCCTGAATTCGGAGCCGAGCTTCAGAGCCTCTGCGGCCTGCGAATCAACCGCCTCAGGCTCGTTCAGGAATCGTATCGCAAGCGCGAACTTGTCAGTTTCAATCGGCAGCGGCGCCTCGTCGGAAGGCGCGATCAACTCCATCGCCGCTGGCTGCAGGTCGGAATCGGTGATGCGCGCGACCAGCGAACAGAGCGATTCCGCATTGAACGAATAGAACACGATGGTCTTTTCGCACGGCGGCAGCGCGCGCAGCTTGAAGCTCATTTCGGCGATCACGGCCAGCGTGCCGAAGCTGCCCGCGTAAAGTTTGCACAGATCGTAGCCCGCGACATTTTTGACCACTTTGCCGCCGGCTTTCGTGACGTGTCCATCTGCGTGAACGACGGTAGCGCCGATCAGCCAGTCGCGCGGCGCGCCGTAAGCGCAGCGCATCGGGCCGCTGCTGGCCGTCGCAATCACGCCGCCGATGGTCGAGCGTTTGTCGCCGAAAGGATCGAGCGGGATGAACTGGCGATGTTCGGCGGCCATCCGGTTGAATGCCAGGAGCGGGACTCCGGCTTCGACGGTCGCGGTCAAATCGGCGGGTTCGTATTCGAGCAGGCGGTTCATCTTCGCGGTCGAAACGATCAGGTCGAACCGTGTGGGCCGGTTGCCCATCTCCAGCCACGTCCCCGCGCCCGCTGGAATCACCCGCCAGCGCTCGGCGTCGGCGAGCTTCATCGTTTCGCTGAGTTCTTCGATGTTGTGCGGGAAAGCGACGGCGCGCTGCCGTTCGTCGTCAATGCGGAAGTCGCTGCCGGAGGCGATGACCGCGCGGTCTTCGCCAAACATCTCGCGCAGGCGGTGGATGATTTTATCCAGAGAAGAGCCGCGCGCGGGCGCGGTTTCGGATTGGGGGTTTTCCATAGACGAAGTTGTTTGCGCTTTGAATTACAGCGGGATGTGGCCGGTGTGAGCGGCCAGCGGAGTTATACCACGCCCATCCGGTTTCGGCGAGAGCGTTGATCAGGATTACCCGGCGAGCGCCGCGCGAAGAGCGTCAATCGCCAGAACGGAACAATGTTCCTTATTGCGCGGCAGACTTTCCAGCGCGCGCGTCACGTCCTGCGGCCTGAGCTTGCGCGCCTCTTCGACAGTCAGATTCGTGACCATCTCGGTCAACACGGA
>JAJVID010000192.1 GCA_022072205.1 Acidobacteriota bacterium | reverse complement strand
CTGGAGGGCCACACGGGCCTTGAATTCGGGTTTGAAAGTACGATGTTTTTGCATCTGTGGATTCCCCTTTCTGGACTGTATGCTGTTGATCGAAAACTGTCCAGTTTTTGGGGTCCACTACAATGCATTCTTCTCCGTGGGGATGGAGAAAACCATCCTGCCATGCTGGTTGATTCAAGAGTTGATGATCACAAACCGGCTCAGTGCGCAGCGTCAGGTTTGCGGCCGAGCCGTTTTGCCGAGCGATGAGGAAATCAAAGGGCTTTCAATTGTTTTGCAAATCTTGTTATCTGCTTCCCGCGCTGATAGGTGACGGGAAGATATGGCGAGGCGGAGAATAGCTATGCCCAATAAAGGTGTCAACAATCCGATGGCAAAAAGCGGGAAGGGACGCGATGATTTGCGCGGAGGCGGCTTCTACTTCTCTTCCCAACTGCGCCACAGAAACCAGGAGGCGATGGAGCAAAAGGGCCGCCAGCCGCGCTCTTCGGCGAGTTGTTCGATCTCGGCGGCGTTCGGCGTATGGTCGAATCCGTAAAGCCGCTCAATGGCCCGGCGAATACCCAGGTCCCCGACCGGCAGCACGTCCATTCGCCCGAGCGAAAAGATCAGGAACATATGCACAGTCCAGACGCCTATGCCCTTGACCGGAACGAGCATTTCGATGATCTCTTCATCGCTCAATCGCGCGAGGCGCGAGAATTTGATTGCGCCCTCTTCGGTCTTCGCCGCCAGGTCTTTGACGAACGCCACCTTCGCGCCGGACATCCCCGTCGCGCGCAACGTTTCGTCGGGAGTGGTCAGGATGTGCGCCGGTTTGGGAAAACGCGCCGGGGCGTAGATGGCTTTGAAGCGCCCGACAATCGTCTCGGCGGCTTTGGTCGAAAGCTGTTGCGAGATGATGGCGTCAACCAGCGTCTCGAAATGGCGCGTGTGAGGCCGCAATCGGCAAGGGCCGTGTCGTTTGATAAACGGGCGCAGCAGCGGATCGCGTTTTGATAAATGGCGCTCAGCCGCGCGCAATGATTCCTGGAAAATCGTCAGCTTCTCGTTTGTTTTAGACATATTTCAACTGTACTTCAACCATTTAACCAGTTCCGGCAGCGTGGGGCGTTTGCCGTACATCAGCACGCCGACGCGGTAAATCCTGGCTGTGACCCAGGTGAGCGCGATGATCGTCCCGATCAGCAGGCCAATCGAGGCTGCGATCTGCCACGCTGTGGCCGCTCCCAGCGCGATTCGCAGAAACATCAGCGAAGGGCCGAAGAATGGGATTAACGACAGAACGGTTAACGCTGCGCCATTCGGATTTTCCATGGCCATCGCCGAAACCACGAGCGATGCGGCGAAGGTCATCGAAATCGGCCATTGAACCTGCTGCCCGTCGTCTTCGTTCGAGACTATCGCCCCGACCATCGCGTAAAGCGTCGCATACAGGAAATAGCCGAGCAGGTAGTAAAGCGCGAAAAAGATCATCAGCGAAATCGAAACCTTCGGCAGCTTGAATCCGGACACAGTGAGAGCGGCGCCGGCGGACAAAGCGCTGAGCGCCACACCGAAGGTCGCCCAGACAAGATATTGCGTTAAGCCGACCAGTCCGATGCCGATGATTTTGCCCAGCATCAGATCGAATGGCCTGACCGACGCCAGCAGTATTTCGATGATGCGCGACTGTTTCTCTTCCATCACGCCACGCAATACGGTCACGCCGTAAATCAACACCGTGATGTAAATGAACATCACCAGAGTGAAAGCCAGCATCACGCGCCCGCGTTCGCTCTCGCCGCGTTCGTTGACGACTTTAAGGTTCACGCCCTTCGTCAACTCATGGATGCGGTCGGCGTTGAGGCCCTCCTGCGCGATGCGGCGCTCCTGAACAGCCTTGTTGATGGCGTCTTCCAGCCGCGCGCGGTTTGAGAAGCTGCTGGCGTTCTTCGCGTAAAATTTGATCTCGTCCTGCCGCAGCGCCTCATTGGGCAGAATCAGATAGCCGTCGAGTTGTTTCTCTGCGATGCGTTGCGAAAGCGCCTGCTGGCGGGCCTCGAGTTCTTCCTGTGAATTCACCTGCTCGCGCTGGAGTTCGTAATGCGGTTGTCGCGGTCTTGTCGAAGCGAGCGCGCTGCGCAGGCTTTCGTAAATGGAGTCATCGCCGCTCTGATCCAACACCGTAATCCGGTAATTGTCCGGCCCCGCCCGGCCTCCGAGGAGAACAGGCACGAGAATCAATGACGACATAAAAAGCGGACTCAGGATCGTGCCGATGATGAAGCCCTTCGAGCGAACCCGCGTCAGGTATTCGCGCTTGATGATTGCCTTCAATTTGTCCATAAACTTTTCTACCTGTCCTTCGCCAACTCTTTCAGGAATCTTCGGGTGAATCGCGCCGCGTCCTTGTTCTCCGCCAGCTCACGTTTCAACCGTTCAATATCTTCCGGCGTGTCCACGTCATGCCATTCGGGCAGCAGGACTAAATCCAGTTCCGCCTCTTTCGCGCGCTCCATCGTTGCGTCCAGCGCGCCAGCGGCGCTCCACGGGATGTCCTCGAAAATTCGCCTGTGAAGTTTGCGCATCCCGATCAGGTAATAACCGCCGTCTTCGGTCGGGCCGATGACCACATCGTCGTCGGTTTCAAAACACTCGAAAGCGTCGAACACGTTTTCGCCCGGCAGCGTGGGGCTGTCGGCGCCGATAACAACCACAGTCTCGAATCCCATCCCGAAAAGATCGGCGAAGCAGTTGGCCAGCCGCTCGCCCAGATCGCCGCCGCGCTGCGGGATCATCAGCGAGCCTTCCCGCTCGACTTCTTCAAAAGCTTCTTCGGCGCCTTCGGGCGTGTAGCAGAGCGCGAGGGTGAGTTCTTCGCGCTCCTCCATCACTTCTTCCATCAGCGCGAACGTGTCGCTGAGGAAGGCGATGTAGAGACGTTTCGCCTCTTCGGGACTGAGCGCGCCGAACAAACGGGTTTTGACTTCTCCCTCGCGCGGGGCTTTCGCCATCACGACCAACGCTTCTTTCAATATTTTTACCTCCTGAAAACCAGCAATGCGTCGCTCACTGCGCGCTCGCCGGTCTGATCCGACGGGCTGTTGACGATCTTGTTGTTGACGACCATCGTGGTCGAACCGCCGCCGTCCAGATTGATCGCCTCGCGGCAGCCGAGTTCGAGCATCAAGTCCGCCAATTCCCTGATCGTCATCCCAACACTCTTGCGCGGCTGGCGTCCGTCAACCGTGACCAGAACCAGCCGCCCGTCTTCCCGCCAGCCGATGGCCGTGCGTGGATGGCGCGTCCGCATAAATGATTCGCTGAAACCCGCAGTTTCAGTCTCGGCCACAAATCTTCCCGAAGCCAGCAACTGCGGGCCTGCGCCGATGATGAAATCGGGCTTGAACGGGATGGCGGGGTTGGCGGTCATTTCGGTCTTGATCCGAACTCGCGTTCCGCGCGCCAGATTTGCCAACGCCCATTCGCGCGCTTTTCCGCTGGCTGAAATCACATAGCCATCACGCGGAATCGGCTGACTGCCTGCGCCGTCAATGACCGACGAGACGCGCCCTCGCAAAACGACGAATTCGACTCCGTCGGGCGAAGTCAACGTCGTGCGGTGAAATTCCGGTGTGAAGACGATCAGTTCGTTGTTCTCACGCGGGCGGTTTAATCCATTGATCTCACGCGCGGTCTTGCCCGCGACTATCAATTCGGCTTTGAACTCGATCTGCGCGATAGCGAGCCTGAGACCTTTGCCGTCATCATTCACGGCCAGCGTGGCGCGGCGGCGGGCAGGTTCGCTCAGGACTTCGGCGCCGATGGCCAGCATTCCAACAGGTTCGCCGCGAGCAACGCCGGTCGTGCGGAAATAACCGCCGTTGATGGCGGCGACGGCTCCGTAGCGCGCGGCCATCGAACTGACGGTCTCGGCTCCGGCGATTTCATCCATCGCCTGCGCCAGCCGCAGCCGCGCGCGTTGTGGATCAACAATCAGCGCGTTGATCGTCCAACGATCCTTGCCCGCGCTCTCGCCCGGTTCCGCATCGAAATCTCCTCGGTTGATCTCGATGCGTTCAATGCCGGGCGCAATCGTCTCCGTCCTGCGCGATTCGTTGGCCGATTGCGTTTGAGCGTAACCGGTAAAGGCGAAGATCAGAATTGCAAGCAGGTGGATCGGTCGTGGCATAACGGGGATATTCAATCTTCGATCTGAGATTCGAGATTTGAGGTTCGAGATTCATTCCGCTTGGCTTCGTCCCAGTAAGCGTCCATCTCTTCGAGCGAAACTTCCTGCCAGGATTTGCCTTGCTCGGCGATTCGCTTTTCGACGTGTGCGAAGCGGCGGCGGAATTTGCGATTCGTGATTTTCAACGCGCTTTCAGGCTCCACGTTATGCCAGCGGGCCAGATTGGCGATGACGAAGAGGATGTCGCCAATCTCTCCGGCGACGGCGTCGTTGTTGATTTCTCCGCGCGCGATCTCCTCGCGCAACTCACGAATCTCCTCTTCGAGTTTTAAGAAGACGTCCTCCGCTTTTTTCCAGTCGAACCCGACGCGCGCGGCTTTGGTCGTAAGTTGAAAAGCTTCGAGCAGGGCGGGCAGTTTCGACGATGTGCCATCGAGCAGCGACTTTTCTTCCGTCTCTTTCTTTCCTGTAGCCTTACGCTCGGCGGCTTTGATTGCTTCCCAGTTCGCCAGCACGTCTGCTGTGCTCTCGACCTTCTCTTCGCCGAAGACATGCGGGTGGCGGCGCGTCATTTTTTCGTGAACGCGCGCGATTGATTGATTAATGTCGAAGTGACCGCTCTCAGCCGCAATCTGTCCGTAAAACACGATTTGAAAAAGCAGATCGCCGAGTTCGTCGCGCAGATCGTCCCAGTCCCCGGCTTCAGCCGCTTCGATCACTTCGTAAGTCTCTTCGATCAGCATCGGGCTGAGCGTCGCGTAAGTCTGCTCGCGATCCCAGGGACAACCGTCCGGCGCGCGCAATCGCGCCATCATGTCAACCAGGTCCTGAAATGTTCTTTTCGCATTCATCGGTTGTACTAAATCTTATCTGGGTTGTTCTCTTCACGATCACCGACTGTTCGATGTTCTTGCTCAATTAAGCCGACCATCTCTACCGATTGTTATCCGCGACGGTGTCTGAAGATTAAGGGAAACGCGGCGCCGCAATTCGATTCAGGCCGCGCACTATAACAAACCGCTTATCAGCGTCACAAGCAGCCCTTCTTTCTCCATCTGATGGAATATAAAACGCTAAAATTGGCATTTCTAAGGCGGAACCAGTGTGCGACGCTGCTGTAGCGCGCGACGCCACAATAATGTCGTTGAATTGCAGGTAGAACATTCGTTGAAAACGCGCTGGGGAAATTTACTTGCCGGTAAAGACGCTGTGTGGATTTTTCCTGAGCGGTTTGGAAGGAAATTTGCTGCAATGCTCAATCGGCTCTTCGTTCAAGGCAATCAGCAATCGAACATCCGCTCTATTCGCTAAGGTTAGAGCCAAATATCTTTTGAAATCATATATCTTCATTTTCGTAGCACGTGGATTGCTGAAATATACGGGAGCGCCAAAACTACGAACATTTCCATAAAAACATAGTGAGAATTTGCTGGGCTTAGAGTGTGCCCCCCAACACTGACTCACAGGAATCAAGAAGGAGGCTTAGAAAAATGCTGGCATCTGCTGTTAATAGCGCGTTACAACCGGTTTCATTTCCAAATTCAAAACCCCATTTGCTATTGGTAAGCGACAGCCCTGACCGGTTAAGGTCACTAAAAGCGGGAATCAATCATGACGAGTTCCATCTTACTTTAGTTTGCTCATTGGAAGAGTTAGCGACGGCCTGTTACGGCTGCCACGATTTGGTCGCGCTGGATGTCAGCCCCGCGCAGATTGCGCCTATGCTGAAGCAGATTCGGACAAGCGCATTGCATTCAACTGTCCCTGTGCTGGTCGAAGCGACACGGATAAAAAATGACCTCACTCTGGCAGGGTTGTTGCCCAAGTACCGGGCAATGCCTTGCAGTTATACCGAAATGTTGACGCTGGTGCAGCGCAGCAATGAAGCGGAGGACGAAGAACCGCTGCGTGGTGTGTTGTAAGGTCCTCAAACATCCGCGCCAAAAAGCAGGATGATTTCACAGATGCGCCTCGGCGATGCTAGAATCCCCGGTCTTCAAACCGGGAGAAAAGTTTATCGCGGAGGCGCATCTGTTCTGGTGAATGGCGCGGACTTCAAATCCGTTGAACCGGGGCGAGAGTCTCGGCTGGTCGGGTTCGATTCCCACACGCCTCCGCCACCTTTCGATTTTACTTCTGAATTACGCTCAGTCCTTCGCGCGCGATGCGGTACGGGATGATCTGGCCGCCCGCGTTGCTCAGCGCGTCTTCGACTTCGGCCTTGCGCTTCGGTTGGCAGTAGAAGGCCACGCACCCGCCGCCGCCTGCGCCGCAGACTTTGGCCGCTTCAGCGCCGGATGCGCCCGCGATTTCGATCAATTGGTCAATGAACGGCGTGGTGATGCCGGGAGCGAGTTCACGCCGGCTGGCCCATTCTTCGGCGAAGATTGCGCCGATTTTGTCGAATGTCCGCGCGGTCAGGGCTTCATCAATCTTCAACGCTGTGTCGCGGATACGCTCGAACCGGTCGAAGATGCCAGGAGCGTTGTCAATGTGGCGTTTGTACATCTCCCAGTTGTTGATGCCGGAGTTGCGCGGCGCTCCGGTGAAGCAGAGCGCCACGCGGCGTTCCAATTCATCCAGATCGGTCACCACCTCTTCGCGCGTCACGCCTTCGACCTGCAACTTGATGCGCGAAACTCTGCCGTGAACCGCCGGGAAATAATCCTGATAACCGGCGGGCACTTTCAACACCTGTGTTTCGACATTGATGGCGATGAACGGAAGTTGCTCCGGTTTGTAACGCTCGCCGGTCAATTTGTTGAGCGCCCCGCAAACGGCGATGTCCAGCGCCGACGATCCTCCCAGGCCAGCGCCCGCCGGGGCCATGCAATCCGTGCTGATGCTCAATCCGGTTTGCGGTTTAAAGAAATAGATGAGTTTGGAAATGAGCGACAGTTCGTCATCGCCGCGTAATTGTTCGAGCGAATCGGCCTCGATCCTGACGTTTCTGTCTTTCGACTCGACAACAAAACGCCCGTCCTCGCGGGTCTCAATGCGGCATTTCGCGTACTGGTCAATTGCGAAATTAATCGTTTGCGAATTTTCGTGAAAAAGGTAAAGCGGCCACAGATCAATCGTGCCTCCGGCCAGATCAATCCGCGTCGGCGCCTTCGATTCGATAATCAATCAAAATCCTCCGTGAGAAATCATATCAGCGTCCACCCTGAGCGGTTACAAGTGAAAAATGGAATGCCGCCACGACTCAAGGCCCGCTCCCTCTTCGCATGGCGCCTCGCGTCCCGCCGCCTCTCCGGTCGTCCCTCTCCTGATCCCTTTCGCCGGGTTCATGCGTCCAGGTTTCGTGCAGCCTTTCGCTCAACGTTTCAGGCAAATGGATGTGCGTCGGCTCCATCTCAGGCACTTTGGGCGCGATCACGTAACGTTCAATCAGGTAAAGCGCCAGAGCGACTGCGCAGGCGATTCCGAGCGCCACCAGCAGCAGCTTCCCTGCGGCCTGCACGCGGCCGATGATTACAAAGATAGCCCCGCTGAAGGAATATCCGAGACCGATCAGCGCCAGCGACCACGTAGCGCAACTGATCAGCGTCAACGGCCCGAACCGGCGGAGAAACCGCATGTGCGCGAATCCCCAGAAAACAGCGCTGGCCGTCCTGAGGCCGTAAACGTATTTGACCAGAAAGATCGAATAGATGCCGAATCGCGCGCTCATCCGCTCCAATTGCGGTTGGGCGCGCTGGTAAAAGTTGCTGTTCTTGATCTTCTCTTTGCCGGAATAGCCGATCAGGTAGCTGATCGAATCGCCGATGAAGCCGCCGAGCGTGCTGGTGAGCAGCGCCTCGCTGAAACTGAACAGGCCGTAATGCGCAAGGACGCCTGCGAAAAGCAGCGTCAGGTCGCCTTCGATCATTACGCCGAAGAAGACCGCCCACAGGCCGTACTGTCTGATCAAATCTTCGATAAGCATTGATCAAGGATCAGTCGTTGCAAGCGCGCTTGAACGGGAAAAAGCCCCGATCCGCAACGCTTTGTTTGATCGCTCGTTAAACATCAAGTCCCGCGTTCAACCCTATGGCTTTTGGCGTCAAGCTTCAGACGCTCCCGCTAAAAACATATCTCGGTTTTCGCGTTTTGACCTGTACTATGGCGCGAAAGAGCGGCGTAAAGATACTTGATGCCCCCTGACATCGCAAGCAAACCAACCTTTGAACCTTGGAACCTTGGAAGGGGGCGATACAGGCGGGACAAAATTGACAGCCCGCATGACCGTTGTTATAGTCCGCCGCGGGTGAACGCTATGGCACAAACAAGTTCTTCTCAAGTGTCCCCTCAAGCGCCTACTCACAAGTCAGCCCTGCTTGGAGTAGATCTAGGCAGCAATCACATCCGCGTCGGAACCGTTGACTCTGTGGGAGGGGTCCTGGCCTTCCGCCGCGAACCTTATTCGGAACAGGCGCGAAAGAACGCTCGCGCGCTGGCCGATCAAATCCTGTCAGTAGCCAGACAGATGATGGACGAGCAGGCAGCGACGGCGCCGGTTTTGGCGGTCGGCGTGGCCTTTCCGGGTCTGGTCAACCAGAACACGCGCCGCGTGATCGAAATCTCGCAACTGCCGAGCCTGGTGGAGATTGACCTGCATCATGAATTCACGCGGGCGTTCGGCGTTCCGACTTATTTTGAGAGCAATGCGAACGCCGCCGCCTTCGCCGAAATGAAAGCCGGAGTCGCGCGAGGCGTCAACGACTGGCTTTATCTGCACATCGGCGCGAATGTCAGCGCGGGGCTGACGATGGGTGGCCGGTTGCAACGCGGCAAATCGGGACTCGCAGGCGCAATCGGGAATATGAGCGTTTATTCCGAGCACCTGGGCGGCTCGGCGCCGCTGCAATCCATGGCTTCCGCCGAAAGCATCGTCCGCCGCACGCGCGAACGCTTGGAAAAAGATCGAACCTCGTCGCTCTCCAAGCTCGGAGCGATGGGAGGGTTCACTTACGACGACATCATCGCGCAGGCGCACGCGGGCGACGATCTGGCGAAAATGATGCTGAGCCGCACGGGAGCTTTCATCGCCATGACGATTGCCGATGTCATCAATCTGCTCAATCTGGCGATGGTCGCCATCGGCGGCGCTCCTGCGGCGCGTCCCTTCCTGGCCGCATCCATTGCGACCGAAGTCCGCGAACGGTCGTTCTCGGCGGCCCTCGATGATTGCCGGATCGTCGCGGCGGAACTGGAAGTGGAAGCATCGGTGATCGGCGCGGCGTTGCTGGCGAGCGAAGAGATTTAAGATGAAATCCGCAACCGAAAATCGCTTCCCGTCTTTGCGCAATCGCGCACGATTCTGGATTGCGGCCGCTTTTCTATTCGCCCTGCTCACATTCGCCTTCATCAGATTCTCCCATTCAGTCTCAGCCCCGGAAGGAGAACCGATGACCCAGAACGTAACAAGCTGGACGATAGAGATAGAAACCAGCGGCGGATTTTCCGGCAAAGGCGTCGGCGGCGTCAGCGTCGGTTCCGATGGCCAGGTTTCAGCCTCGTCCGAGGCTCGCCGCGCTTGCAAGAGTGACGCGTCATCCGAAGAGATCAAGGCTATTGAGAAATTGATCTCGCAGTCGAAGCCGGGCAAATGGCGCAAATCTTACGCCCGCCCCGGCAATCCGCGCGGTTACGCCGACCAGTTCAGCTACACGCTGAAAATCTCGGTTGACAAACCGGGAGGCTCGCAAAGTTACGAAACTTCCTGGTACGACGAAACCAAAGACAGTCTGCCTTCCGATCTCGACTCGCTGGTCAAAGAACTTTGGAAGGTTCGTGACCGTGTGGTCGCAAAATGCTGACGAAAAAAGGGGCGCTCATTTCGAGCGCCCCTTTTGAATTTGAGTCGTAAGGCCAAAGGCTCACGGCGTCACAGTCGGCGTCCTTCCGCAGGCTTTCCAGGCGTTGAAGGTCTGCTGCGACTTCGCGCTGCCGGCGCCAAAGCGGTTCTTGGCCGCATTCACCCAGGCGTTGGCAATCTGCGCGTAAGTGTTATTCTGCGTGCAATACTTGGTGTCGGCGTCAAACGAAATCTTTCCGGCGTCGAGGATTCCGATGCCCGTCACGACCGTGCCTGTCGTATCGGCGTGATTCGTCCCGCCATTAGCCAGCAGGTAGAAGACCTTGTTCATGATCCCGCTGTTGGTATGCACCCCGCCATTATCCGAGGATGTGTTCACTTTCTCAGAGTAATGATCGGGGTCGCCTTCCAGGTGAGGATCAGCCATATTGCGGATTCCACGCGTCGGGCTGGACGGATTATTCGAGTAGTAGAGGTCCTCTCCAATCCACCAATCCCAGGGATATTGAACTCCGCCGTAGCCCGTGATGGTTCCCACGACATATTCGACGACAGTTCCATCAATGTCGGAGAACGATTCGTTGGCCGCGCCCGACTCGTTTCGGTAAACCAGTTTCGATGTGCGTTCGGTCACCCCGTGCATCATCTCGTGGCCCACGACATCAATCGCGTCGAACGGACGGAAGGTGGTTCCGTCTCCATCGCCATAACTCATCGAAGAGCCATCCCAGAACGCGTTGTTGTAATTCGTGCCGTAATGCGTGCGGGAAAGCATGTATTTGAACTTCAGATTCTTGTTGTTGTTATTATCAATCCCATTTCGGCCGAAAGTGCTCGACCAGTAGGCCAAAGTCTTCTGCGCAAAATAATGGGCGTCAACACCTATGCTCTGACGGTCGGTCAAAACGCCGGTTGTACCGAAGATGTTGTCCGTGGACGAATAGACTGTTCCTGTTCTGCTGCCGCAGCCGAAGAAACCGCACGTGCCGTTTGCAAAATCGGTCGTCTTGGCGTTGTTGGGGACATCGAACATGAAATATGTGCCGCCGGTTAAGTCTATCGGGAAGCTGCTGACCGTACCGGCATAAAATCCATAGCCCGTTCCGGTCGTAGCGGAAGTCTGCAAATTGTCCCACCGGTCAATAGTCATCCCCGAAATGGCGTCAATGATGATCTGCTCGCGCTGAGGGGTGTTGTTTTCAACGTCCGTGTTTTTCAGATCAACGCTCCAGGCCAGATATCCTACGGAGTCTCTCGGGTAAATCACCAATTCGACTTCGGCGCTGGTGTGGAGACCGAACTCTCCGACGGCCAGTTGAAGAGCGTCGGAGGGACCGATGACCGGCGCGGTCGAAGGAACATAGCCCTCGAACATGTCGCCGCTCGTTTGCTGAAAATCGCCCCTGGCTCCTTCGTGCGTGATCAGTTCGTGTCCGAAGACGCGCACGCCGTCAATTTGCTGCTCGAATCTGACGTGAGTTGTTCCGACGTCGTCAAAGTCGAAGGCTCTGGCTTTGATCCTTGCAACATCCAGTCCTTTGCGCGCCAGATGGTTTTTAGCTTTGGTTCCCGCCTGCGCGGCTCGAAGCGCCGGGTTGCTCGCCCGCTGCCCCTGGACGAACGCGGGCCAGAACACGGCGACGCACAAACACAAAACGGTTATCGCAATCATCGCATGCATTCTCTTCATAACTTTTCTCCTATGGTTGGCTGGCACTACCTGAAGCTTGGGAAGACAGAACGCCTGTCAGCGAGTGACCTTCAATGAGTCTGATTCTCTTCGTGACTGGCGGAAGTTCACCGCAAACAGTCTTCTGCGTCCGGGAAACGGCGTTGTTCTCAATTTGAATGTTTTTGGCGAAAGCCAATCTTGCCGATGCGGACGCGGATGTTAGCAAACCATTAAAACCGGCGCTATCGAAAAATGAAAAATATTCCACTTATGTTTAAATTTGAGTGGAGTATCGCTCAAAAACCGACATCCGCCATTTACGCCTTCGGATGCGCCTTGTCGTAGACTTCCATCAACTTGTCCATTGAAACGTGGGTATACTGCTGAGTGGTCGAGAGCCGAACATGGCCGAGCAATTCCTGAATCGCGCGCAGATCCGCGCCCGCGTCGAGCATGTGCGTGGCGAACGAATGACGCAGCGAGTGCGGGCTGATGTGGTGGATGTCGGCGCAAATCTTGACGTATTTATCAATCATCCTTCCGACCGACCGCGTGGTGATCCGCGTCCCCTGATAATTCATAAAGACCGCCGCCGGATCGAGCTTTTCAGGATCGGCTTCGAGGAGCAGTTCGCCGCGAACGCCGAGGTAATCCTGCAAAGCCTTCTTGGCGTGATCGCCGAAAGGAACCATGCGCTCTTTGCGCCCCTTGCCTTTAACGCGCACGGTCTGGTTGTTGAAATCAATGTCGGTGAGGCTGAGATTGACAAGCTCCGAAACGCGGATGCCGCTGGCGTAAAGCAGTTCCAGGATCGCGCGGTCGCGTTTGCCCAAGACCGTATCGGTTTCGGGCGTCTCGATGAATTTGATCATCTGCTCGATGGTCAGGTGGTTCGGCAACTTGCGTTCGACGCGCGGACTATGCACCAGTTTGGCGGGATTCACTTCGAGTACGCCTTCGCGGCAGAGATAGCGGAAGAACGTTCTGAGGGCGGCGACCTTACGGTGAATCGAGCTTTTCTTCTTGTTCTGCTCGTAAAGCGAGGCCATGTATTCGCGGATCGTCAGGTGATCAATGTCGCGGATGTTGACTTCGCGGCGGAAGCCCTGGCCATCGGGCGGCGCGACATAATCGTAAAACTGGACGAGATCGCTTTCGTAGTTTCGCAGCGTGTGGTCGGAGGCGTTGCGTTCGTATTTTAAATGCTTGATGAAATCGTCAATGTGTTTCTGCATCGGCGATCCTCACAAAATCAGCCAAGCAACTGGTCGGCTTTCAAAATCCTTGATCGAATGCGCCGGTATGATAACACGGCGTCTCAAGAACGAATCACTTGATCGGCGCGCGCAGGGCGCGGCCAGGCGTAACGCCCTCCTGCAACTTTCCATCTTTCACAACAGCCACGCCGTTGATCAAAACGTATTTGAAACCTTCGGAATATTCCGCCGGCTTTTCGTAAGTCGCCCTGTCCGTCACGCGCTCAGCGTCGAAGACAACGATGTCGGCGTCGGCTCCGACTTTGATCCGCCCTTTGTTCTTCATCGCTGGCGCGCGGCGTTCCAATCGCTGCGCAGGCATCAGCGACATTTTGTTGATCGCGTCCATCAAGCTGAGAGCTTTTTCCCTGCGAACGTACTCGGCCAGGATGCGCGAATACGTGCCCGCCGCTCGCGGATGGCCTTTGCCGTTTTGATAAGCGATGCCGTCGCTGGCAATCATCGTCAACGGGCTTGTCACGGCGACGCGCACCATCTCGTCGGTGTTCGAAAAGATGATCACACCACCGCCCTGTTTTCGGTAACGCGCGAAGCTTTCAGGAGTCATGCGCTCGCCGGTTTGCGGCCACATCAAGTCTTTGTGCTCGACTCCGAGCCGCTGCTGGAAACCTTCGTCGAAGAGCGCCGATTCGATGCGGGTCATCCCGGCGGTGTACGGGTAACACTCCGTCGTTACATCCAATCCGCGCGAGCGCGCCTCGCCGATGTTTTGCAGAAGTCGCGGCGTCCACTGCGTGCCCATGCTGTTGATGTGAACGACGTGCAGCGGCGCGCCGGTGATCGCGGCGGCGGCGATCACTTCGCTGAGCGCGCTGATCGCAGGCTCGCGCGCTTCGCGCATGTGGACGTGGCACGACGCGTTGTGTTTCGCCGCGACGCGGAACATCTCTTGAATTTCCCAATACGAAGCCGCAGGCGTGTAAGCCGGGCCGAAGCCGACCGCGACCGCGCCACGATTCAGCCCGCGCTCGATCCGCTTCTTCATCTCTTCGATCTCGGCGTCGGTCGCGGCGCGCGAAGCCGCAGACCCGCTCGGCAGCCATTCGCCCTTGTCGTTCATCACCGCCATCCGCGTCGGGATGTGGCCGATGCTGACGCCGAAATTCACCGCCGCTTTGCCTTCGCGCTCGGCGTACCAGCGGTCAACGTCCGCCGTCCCGAGTTCAAGCTCGAACGAACTGGTCACGCCGTCCATCGCCTGCGCGCGGTAATTTTCTGGAATCTGTCCGTGCTCGTGCAGGTCAATGAAACCGGGCGCGACGATCAATCCTTTCGCGTCAATCGCCACGCGGCCAGTCAACGCTTTCGCCGTGATCGTTTGAATCTTTCCATCGCTGACACCGATGTTGCGCGCGGCGTCGAGTTTCGATTCGGGATCAATCACTCTGCCGTTGAGGATGACGATGTCGAAATCCTTCGCGGCTGTGGCGGCGCTCTTCAAAACGATCGCGCAGCAAATCAGGGAAACAGACAGGAGCGCCAAACAAAGAATCGTCTTTCTTTTCATATTTTTTTCTCCACAAAAATCAGACCTGTGACACCAAATCCTTCAGCCTTCTTTCGTCCTCGCATCCGAATTCGATCCGGGCGGCGAAGATAGGCAGCGCTGATGAACCCGCAAAATCAGCGGGCAGATTGGCCGCATCCTTCTCCGTCGTGATGATCGCTTCGGCTCGGGTTTCCAGCGCGCGTTGGATGATCTCCGACAATTCCTCGCGCGTGTAGCGGTGATGATCCTCGAAATCGCGCCGCAGGGCAATGTTCATGCCCATTTGCTCGAGGTCGGCGATGAAGCGGTCAGGACGCGCAATGCCTGACACGGCGGCGATTCGCCCTTGCGCGAAACCGGCAAAGCCGATGGCTTCGCCATCGCTGAGCCTGATCAAACTCGTCATCTTATGATGAGCGTAAAAAACCGGCGTGCCGGCGTGGGCGCACTTCATGATCGTGTTTTCAAACGAGCGGCGGTCGAACGGCTGATCGCTTCGTGTGACAATCACAGCGTCGGCTCGCCGCATTGACGCGAGCGGCTCGCGCAAGCGCCCGAACGGAACCATCCTCGCCTGATCGAGCGGTTCGGTCGCGTCAACGAGCAGCAAATTCAGATCGCGCGCCAGCCGCAGGTGTTGATACCCGTCGTCGAGAATGAAGACGGAAACCACCGCGCGCTCTTCAAGCCACTTCCCAGCCGCGTAACGATCACGATCAACAACGACGCGAACGCCCGGACAGGATTTCGCCAGCAGATAAGGCTCATCGCCCGCCTCTCGCGGCCCGCGCAGAATCTCTTTTCCATCCGACACCTCGACGCGGCCCTCGCTTTCGCGCTTATAGCCGCGACTCAGGATGGCGACTTCGCGCCCCGCGTCGCGCAGAAACCGCGCCAGGAAAGCCACGCAAGGCGTTTTGCCCGCGCCGCCGACGGTCAGATTGCCGACGCTGATCACCGGCGCATTCAGCCTTCGAGTTTCGCAAATATTGTTTTCGTAAAGCGCAATGCGCGCCCGCACGCCCAGTTCATAAAGTTTGGCGGGAGCGTAAATGAACGGACGAGTCACGGGCGGCAGAAACATAAATTTACGAGAGAAGCTCCGAGACAATCTCGACGGTTCGCGCCGTCGCTCCGCGATTTTCATCAATGGCGGCGCGGGCGTTCGAGCCTAGTCTTTCAGCGCGATCTTTATCGCCGAGCAGATCGCGCAATTCCCGCGCGAGTTGTTGATGGTCGGCGCCGCGCAACTGAACCAGCGCGCCTCGATTCAAAAACTCACGCGCGATCTCGCGGAAATTTTCCATGTGCGGCCCGACGATGATCGGCCTAGCGTAAAGCGCAGGCTCCAGAATGTTGTGCCCGCCTTTCGGAACCAGGCTGCCGCCGACGAAAACCACCGAAGCGAAGCGGTAAAGCGCGGCAAGCTCTCCGACCGTGTCGAGCAGAATCACGGCGGCGGCTTTGCAATCTCTTCCAAGCGATGAACGCCGCGCGTAATTCAGTTGAGATGATTTGAGCAATCGCTCCACCGCGTCGAAGCGTTCGGGATGTCGCGGGGCGATGAGCAATCGAACGCGCTCGAAATCATTTTCTTTTCGCAATTGTTCAAAAGCGGCGATAACGATCTCTTCCTCGCCTTCGGTCGTGCTGCCGGCGATGATGAGCGGCGCTGAACTCAGCGCCAAGCTCTCGTCGAGCGATCTCGCGGCCTCGACAATCTTCGGCGATTCGGAGGCGTCTCCAATCTCGAATTTGAGATTGCCCGACACGACGACCCGCTCGGCTGGCGCGCCCAACGCAATTGCGCGCTCGGCGTCAACTCGGCTCTGCATCGCAAATCGCGTGACCAGCGCATACAGCCGCCGCAGGAAGAAACCGAACTTTTGCGAACGAGCGAACGAGCGGTCAGAAATTCGCCCATTTGCGACGAGCGCCGGAATCCGTCTCGCTTCGCACTCGCTCAAAAAATTTAGCCACAACTCCGATTCCATCAGGATGACGATTTGCGGGCGGATCGCCTCGAGCGCGCGGCGCACGGCGAATTTCCAGTCGAACGGGAAGTAACAAAACCCGTCGGCTTCGGCCACGCGCGAACGCGCGACGGATTGCCCGGTCGCGGTCGTGGTGGAGATGATCAGGCGATAGCGCGGGAAACGCGCGCGCAACGCGGCGATCAGCGGCTTCGCGGCCAGGGTTTCTCCGACCGAGACGGCGTGAATCCAGATCGCCGGACGCAAGTCCGATCCAGTTTCACCGTTCAACGAGCGTGGCAGAAGGCCGAGTCGCTCACGAAGATTACTCAGATATTTGCGATTGAAGACGGCCTGATAAATGAAATAAGGAAGCAGCGCGATAAATGCGATGGTAAGAATCAGGCTGTAGATAAAACGCATTTTAGATCGTGTCTCTTGACCTCCTTCAACAGGCTCTTATAAAGTCGCCGCCGGTTCGGTTCAGCGTCAGCTCCCGTACTGTACCGGTAATACAGACATCAAGCAAAGGAGTACAGCTTGCAGCATCCAACGTCCCGCATCGCGCGGCTGTTTTTTGCCGCCGCCTTTTTGATCCTCCCCCTCAACACAAACTCTTTCAGTCAATCGCAGAAAAACAAAACAGGCGCGGCCTCGCGCAAGATCAGCTTCGCCGAAGCTCAGCGATTGCTCGCCAACGAACTGGAAGGCAATTTGAGCAGGCAGCCCGGAAAATTCACGCGCACGAAGTTGAGCGCGGGTCAGGTGCTCGAACTCTATTACCCGATCACCACGCCGAACCCGCGACGAAAAGCCCGTCCCGTGACTGCGCCCGGATACGGCGTGCTTTATGATTCGGAACTGGCGTTCAAAGAAGCCAACCGCCCGCGACACGTGCTCGAAGATTTGATTCCGGACGGCCACAAGCTGGTCGGCGGCATCCCGCAGCTTGTCGCCAGGCTCGAAAAACGCTTGCGCCTGGGCGCGGGCAAGCTCGATTATTCGCGCGCGAGTTTGAAACGTGTTGACGCGTATCTTGCCGGTTACCTGAACTCGCATTCGACGATGCAGACCGACCCGCAACTGTTTCAGGAACTGACGGCCTATTACGGAGAGACGCTGCGCCGGGCGGCGGGCGGCGAGTGGCGGGTGCGCGAAGAGCGCGTCAGCGAATTGCACAAGCAGCCCGAACCAAATATCGTTCTCGCTTCCGGCGGCAGAACAAAAGAGATCAAACCCTGGAGCGGTTTGATCAGCATGCTTTACGACGAAGACAGACGCGGCGCCGGATTGATGAAGCTCTTCGACGCCGACGTGCGAGCCACACAATGACAACCACGACGCAGGAAGATTCCGCAATCCGCAATCCGCAATCCGCAATCCTCCTGATGCGCGGCGTCACCAAATCTTTCCCCGGCGCTCAGGCGCTGGCCGGAGTGGATTTCACGTTGCGGCGCGGCGAAATTCACGCCCTCGTCGGCGAAAACGGCGCGGGCAAATCAACGCTCATGAAAATCCTCGCCGGAGTCGTGGCGAAAGACGACGGCGAGATCATTTTCGATGGCGGTGAAATCAACCCGCAAAACGCGGCTGAAGCGCAATCGCTCGGCGTCAGCTTTGTTCATCAGGAGTTGAGCCTGGCGCCGAATCTGACGGTCGCCGAAAACATCTTCGTGCGCCGCGAACCTCGACGTTTGGGTTTAATCAACTGGCGCGAGTTGAACACGAGAGCGAAAGAACTGCTCGATCAATTCGAGTTGGAAATAGCGCCCGACGCGATGGTGAAAGACCTCAGCCTGGCCAAGCGCCAGATCGCCGAGATTGCAAAGGCGCTGTCGGTTGACGCGAAGCTGCTGATCCTGGATGAACCAACGTCGTCACTCGAAACACACGAAGTCGAATTGCTGTTCAAGCTGCTTCGGCGGCTTGCGGCTCGCGGACTCGGCCTGGTTTACATCACGCACAAGATGGACGAAATCTTCCGCATCGCCGACCGCGTTACGGTCTTGCGCGACGGGCGATTGGTCGGAACGCGCGAGCGCGACGAGACTAACGCGGATGAAATCATCAGGATGATGGTCGGGCGCGAGCTTGAAAAGCTATATCCGCCGAAAGCGGGGTGCGCTGGCGAAGTCGTCTTTGAATTGCGCGGCCTGACGGCTCGCGGCAAGTTCAGCGATGTGAACTTATCGGTTCGTAGCGGCGAGATTCTGGGGCTTGCCGGCTTGATCGGTTCGGGCCGCACCGAAACGATGATGGCCGCGATTGGCCACGCGAGGCTTGACGGCGGAGAAGTTTTGATTGACGGCAAGCCCGTCAGGATTGATTCTCCGGGCGACGCGCTGCGCCTCGGCGTCGTCTATTCGCCGGAAGACAGAAAATATCAAGGCCTGTTTCTGTCGCAGAGCGTTCAGGCGAACATCGTCGCCGCAAGTTTGAACGAATGCAGCGGAGCCGGTTTGATGCGCCGCTCAATCGAACGAGGCTTGAGCGCGGGCTTCGCGCGCGACCTGGCGATCAAAACGCCTGGTTTGGAACAGCCCGTCGGCGCGCTGTCGGGAGGAAACCAGCAAAAGGTTCTGCTGGCCAAATGGCTGGCGACGCGGCCTCGCGTGTTAATCGTTGATGAACCGACGCGCGGCGTTGATGTCGGATCGAAATCGGAAATCCATCATCTGCTGCGGCGGTTCACCGAAGCCGGCGGCGCTGTGATCATGATCTCTTCAGAGTTGCCGGAGATTCTGGGGATGAGCGACCGCGTGGTCGTCTTTCACGAAGGGCGCGTGGCGGGCGAGTTGAGCGGCAATGACGCGAGTGAAGAGAAGATCATGCGGTTGGCGACCGGAGCCTAAGAACTCAACGTGATTGAGCATATTGCTCGTGTGATTAGGTTTAGACCCTGAAAATCATTCCTCGCCGCTTTCAAGCCACGCGACGTCGGCTTTGTCCTTTAGTCTTCCCGCAGCTTTTTTATTTCGCAAAAGATGATCGCGTCCGATGATGGGAATTTTCAATCCTTCAATTTCGACTTCAATGCGTTCGGGCCACGCATCATCGAACTCGACTCCGTCAATCGCTGTCAAAATATCGATTCGGCGCGGGGGCAGCCCGATTTGAAAAACAGTTCCGGGCGCTTTGAGGTCTTCGAGCGTCAAGCCGGACAGCGGCGCGCCAAATTTCGCGATTGCGAGCCAAACCCGCCGGGCATTTTCATCAGAGCGGCCAATCCAGAGATCAATATCGCCCGTGGCCCGCGGCAAACCATGCGCCGCCAACGCATACGCGCCCACCACCATGAACTCAACCTGTTCGTCGCAAAACGCGGACAACATGTCGCGGAAGTCTGGATTGAGCATCTTTTTCTCCTGTCAGAGCTTCTTTGAAAGCCCATGCATCCAGTGCAAGTTGCCACATCATCGCCAACAACTGGGCGGGAGAGTGATCCAGAAGGTCCGTCTCTTTCCCTCGCTGACTTAACCTCTGAACACGAATTATTCGAAACGACATTGCCATACCGCAAATTTATCACAAAGGACGGTTTGGAAACTAACGCTCTTTGTTGAAGCCGCTTGTTTCCCCCGATTACCGATGCTAAATTTCGCGCCGTCGTTCAATCAATCCCGATTCAAAACCGATTCGCCAACCAGTCGGAGGTTTGTCATGCCTGCAATCCGCAATCAAATTCTACGGACAATCATCGCGCTCGCAATCGTCG
>JAJVID010000033.1:12832-20147 GCA_022072205.1 Acidobacteriota bacterium | reverse complement strand
TCGGACTGATGTTTTTCGCGGACCGGGTGGCTGCCTTGCAAGAAATGATTCGCGTCCTGGTTCCGGGCGGACGTCTGGCGGTGGCGGTCTTCGACTCTCTCGACAACATACCGGCTTATGCCACTATGGTTGACCTGCTTGATCGCCTCATCAGCCGGCAGGCGGCCGATGGGCTGCGGTTTCCATTCGTACTCGGTGATGTGAAGGAACTGGCGGCGCTGTTCACCGGCGCGGGCATCGCATCGGCTGTGGTCAACACGCAACAGGGAACAGCGCGGTTTCCGAGTGTCAGATCAATGGTGTTGGCTGACGTGAAAGGCTGGTTTCCTCTGGCCCAAATTTTTCTGGACGAGCGACAGCTTGAGACCCTCGTCGCCGAGGCGGAGCAGGCGCTCAAGTCGTTCGTCGCCGCTGATGGAGCAGTGGAGTTCCCAGCGTTTGCTCACATCGTCACGGCGACGAAAACGTGATTGGAATTATGTGATCGTTGACCGGGCAAGACAAAAGGCCGACAATTTCAAACCATGAACTACAAAGACTACATCACGATTGATCCGAACAAACGCGGCGGCAAGCCTTGTGTGCGCGGTCTGCGAATCACGGTCTACGAAGTGCTTGAGTACCTGGCTTCCGAGATGACAGAGGAGGAAATACTCGATGATTTTCCCGATTTGACGCGGGAAGACCTCAAAGCCTGTATCGCTTTCGCCGCCGACCGTGAACGCCGGCTGATGACCGTTCCACTCGCGGCATGAAGTTAATCTTCGATGAAAATCTGTCGCCGAAATTGGTTCGTCGTCTGGCCGACCTTTTCCCCGACTCGGCTCACGTTCGAGACGTCGGCTTGAAAACAGCGGATGATCCGTTGGTGTGGGCCTACGCACAGGATAACGATTTTATGATCGTCTCGAAAGATTCGGACATGCACGACCGCAGCCTGATTTTTGGCTATCCGCCGAAGGTTATTTGGGTGAGATTGGGGAACTGCTCAACACGGCAAGTGGAGGATTTGCTGCGCCGGGAGTTCGCCGCCATCAAGAAGTTTTACGAGGACGACTACGCTTCATTTCTCACCTTATCATAGAAATATGGCTATGGATTACTATTGCGCTCAGCTTCTTACAGTTTGCTTGATCGCTGATGACAAACCTCGAAAGCGTAATACTTGCGACTATTCATTTGTGCTCTTCAAAGCCAAAGATTATGAGCATGCTTTTGAGCGTGCAGTAGCCTTGGGAAAACAACAGGAGACTCGTTATTCCAATGCCAAAGGACATCTTGTTCGCTGGGCCTTTGTTAAGGTGGAGGCAATAAGGCATATAGGCGCCAGACTTGATGGAATTGAAATTGGCTCACTTCTAGATGTATGGCGTACTGAAGAGCCGCTGCCTTTCAGCAAGCGTTTTCAACCTCGTCGTTCGAAGCCTTTGTTTCACTGATAGCGAATCTGATCGGCAAAAATTTATGAGCAAAAAACATCTGAAAATCGGTTTAGTCGGCTACGGCTTCATGGGACGCACGCACTCCAACGCGTTCCTGCAAGCCGGGCGTTACTTCGATCTGCCGTTTCAGCCTGTGCTGAAGGCTGTCTGCGCGCGCAATCCCGAACGCGCGCAATCCTTCGCGGCCAACTGGGGCTACGAGTCGGTCGAGACGGATTGGCGAAAGCTGGTCGAGCGCAAAGACATTGATCTGATTGACATCGCAAGCCCGAATGACACGCACGCCGAAATCGCCGTCGCCGCCGCAAAGGCCGGCAAGATGGTAATGTGCGAGAAGCCGCTGGGGCGCAACGCCGCTGAAGCGAAGGCGATGGTCGAAGCCGTCGAGGCCGCCAAAGTCCCGAACACGGTCTGGTATAACTATCGCCGAGTTCCTGCGGTCACGCTGCTCAAGAACCTGCTTGACGAAGGGCGCTTCGGGCGGATTTTCCATTACCGCGCGAAGTTCCTTCAGGATTGGACGATCTCGCAGGATTTGCCGCAGGGCGGCGAGGGGCTGTGGCGATTGGATGTGGCCGTCGCGGGCAGCGGCGTCACGGGCGATCTGCTGGCGCACAACATTGACACGGCGATGTGGCTGAACGGCCCGATCACTGAAGTGTCCGCGATGACCGAGACGTTCATCAAAGAGCGTAAACACAATCTGACCGGCAACGTCGAGCCGGTCGGCATTGACGACGCCAGCGCGTTTTTGTGCCGCTTTGCAAACGGCTCGCTCGCGACGTTTGAAGCGACGCGATACGCGCGCGGACACAAGGCGCTCTACACGCTGGAAATCAACGGCGAGCATGCTTCGGCGTTTTGGGATTTGCACGACCTGCATCGCATTCAGTATTTCGATCACCGCGACGAAGGGATCACGCGCGGCTGGCGCAGCGTTCACATCACCGACGGCGATCATCCGTACATGAAGCGCTGGTGGGTGCCGGGGCTGCAAATCGGATACGAACACACCTTCATTCATCAATTCGCCGACTTCCTGCAAGCGGTGGGCGAAGGCAAGGAATGCTCGCCGACATTCAGGGACGGTTTGGCGACAGATCACGTGACCGACGCGGTGTTGAAATCCGCGAAGACCCGACAGTGGGAGGTGGTATCTTCTTGATATGGCTCCTCTACTTGAGACAAACTGATTGATGAAAGATAACGATGACTGAAGATTTCTTTTGGGAGGCTACAAAAGCAGCACGCGTGCTGGCTGAGCGCGGCCTTTCTTTTGAGGAAGTCAAAACGGTTTTTGAGGACCCCTTTCTGGACGTTGTGCCTGACCTGGCACATTCGATTGAGGAAGAGCGATTCACGGCGATTGGCGCTTCAGCGCAAGGCCGCTTGTTGGTTGTAACCTTCACGGAGCGCGAACAGACGGTCAGAATCATTACCGCCAGAGAAGCGACGCCGAAAGAGAGAAGACATTATGAAGCCGGAAATTTATTTGATTGAAGACAAAAATTATCCAGAGGATGATATTGCTCCTGAGTATGACTTTGCGGAACTGCGCCGTCGCGCTCAAGCTGAAGGTCGAGAATATCGCGGAGTCTTTGCGGGCCGTGGGGTCAGGCTGGCGCCGGATGTGGCAGAGGCTTTTCCTACGGCTGAGGCTGTCAATGAAGCGTTGCGCAAGCTGATGAAAGAGGCGGCGTAAATCCTGATGGAGTATCTCATGAAAAAGCTCGTTGCAATTTTCGCCGCCTTGCTCGCGGCTGCGCTGTTGACCTATTCGACCATCGCTCAGCAAGGCCAGCGCGGTGGAGGCATGCGCACAGGCATCGAAGCCCTGGCGACGGATGACCACACAGGGTTTGAGGCGATCTTTGACGGCAAAACGCTGAAAGGCTGGGACGGCGACCCGCAGTTCTGGCGAGTGGAGAACGAAACGATCATCGGCGAGAGCACGGCGGAAAAACCAGTCAAGCTGAATACCTTCCTGATCTGGCGCGGCGGCCAGCCCAAAGATTTCGAGTTGAAATTAGAGTACCGCATCAACTCCACGAACAGTGGCGTGCAGTATCGCAGCGTCGAACTGCCCGAAGTCGGCAAATGGGTGTTAAAGGGCTATCAGGCGGACATTGATTTCCAGAACGTTTACACGGGTCAGCTTTACGAGGAACGCGGCCGCGGCTTCCTGGCGCTGCGCGGCCAGATGACGCGGTTGCAGCCGGGCAAAAAGCAGGTTGTCGCCAACCTGCGCAGCGGCGACGAATTGAAGGCGCTGATCAAGACCAACGACTGGAATCAGGTTCACATCATCGCGCGCGGCAATGCGCTGACGCACGTTTTCAACGGCCATCTGATGGCGCAGGCGGTGGATGACGACAATGCGGCGCGCGCGTTGGGCGGATTGATCGGCTTCCAGATGCACGTTGGACCGCCGATGAAACTGGAGTTGCGCAACATCTGGTTGAAAAATCTATAGCCGCTACCGGCCTATAACCAGCACGCCCCAGGGACTTCCCGCGCTCTTGATCTTTTTGATCACCGTCTGGCTCGCCAGATCCACCACCGAGACATCGTTGGAAGGGCCGTTGGCTGTGAAGAGCGTCTTCCCGTCGGGCGAAACCGCGATGCCCCAGGGACGCACTCCCACCTCGAACGAAGCGGTCGCTTGATTCGTCGCGGTATCCACCACGAACACCTTACGCCCTCGGCCCGCACTCACGTACAACTTGCTGGCGTCAGGCGAAAGCGCCAATCCCATCGGCTTGATCTCGCCGGGCGCGCCAAGCTGAATGTCCTGAATCTTCTCGTTCTTCACGGCGTCGAACAGCGCGACGGCGCCGTCGTTTTCTGCGCTGACGTAGGCGCGTTTTCCATCCGGCGTAAACAGGATGTTGCGCGGACGGCGACCGACTTTAAAACTCTTGATGAGTTTGCGCGCGGCGACATCAACCACTGAAACGGCGCTGTCGTTTTCCGCCGTCACGTAAACCAGCTTCCCGTTCGGAGCGAGCCTGACTCCTTCGGGTTCACCGCCAACGCGGATCGTCTGAATCAGTTTCCCGGTTGGCGCTTCGATAAAACTGAGGCTGGAGATGTCCTCGTTGGAAACGAACAGCGTGCTCCCGTCGCGGCTGACATCGAAATTCTCAGGGTCCGAGCCGCCCTCGATGACGCGCAGCAGTTTGTTCTGTTCAACATCGAAGACGCCGATCCCGTCCGCGCTTTTGTCGGGAGGCGGCAGCGTGTCTTCATCCACGCCTGGCGGCGCCATCGGCGAGCCGCTCAACGCGACGTAAATCGTCCGCTTATCCGGACTGGCGTGAATGCCGCGCGGACGCTTGCCGAGCGGGACAGTGGCGATGACTTCGAGCGTCGAACCGTCAATGATGCTGAGATCGCCCGAGGTCTCGTTCGTGACGTAGACGCGGTAACCGGATTTCCATTCCGGCAGGGGCGTCGATTGCGTTGCGGTTGGGCCTTTTGACGATGGGCCTTTCGAGCAGCCCGCCCCAAACAACGCGAGGCAGCAGGAAAACACCAGAAGCACAGATTTATTCATGCGATTCATTCTCCTCAATAATTATCCGCGAAATTGTTTATGAAGCTTTGCGGGTGATTCTGCCTTTATCATACTGGCGATTGCAAACCAATTTATTGATCCGCGTCGCTCAGATCGGTAAAAACTCCCAGCCGGCAATTCCCTGCCTTGACACTCTTCAAACGGCAATCACAGAATGCGGCGTCGCAAATTCGACTGTGCTCTTCAAACGCGGCCAGCGAATCGCAAACGAGGAGACAACCAGATGACGCCGCCAAGCGAGATCACCCAACTGCTGCGCAAATGGAGCGAAGGCGACCGCGCCGCGCTCGATCAATTGATGCCGGTCGTCCATCAAGAGCTTCGCAAGCTCGCCAACGCATATCTGCGCGGCGAAAAGCCCGGCCACACACTGCAACCCACAGCTCTGATCAACGAGGCCTATCTGCGCCTCGTCGGCCAGAATTTTCCCGAATGGCAAAGTCGAAAACATTTTTACGGGGTCGCGGCCCAGTTGATGCGCCAGATTCTGGTCGAACACGCCCGCGCGCACGCGGCGGCCAAACGCGGCGCCGGCGGACAGAAGCTGCCGCTCGACGAAGCGATCAATTTTTCGCAGGAGCAGGCCGCTGATCTGGTCGCGCTCGACGACGCGCTGACGGCGCTCGCCCGGTTCGACGAACGCAAAGCCCGCGTAGTCGAGTTGCGCTACTTCGGCGGATTCAGCATTGAAGAGATCGCAAACGCGCTCGACATCTCGGTGGCCACGGTCGGACGCGAAATGCGGATGGCGCAGGCGTGGCTGCATCGGGAACTGGCAAAATAACAAAGATTGGCGGTTGGTGGTTGGTGGTTGGTTACGGCAAACCACCAACCACCAACCACTAACCACCAACTACCCACATGACTCCCGAACGCTGGCGACAAATCGAAGAAATATTTCAGACCGTCATCGAACGCGCGCCCGGTGAGCGCGACTCGCTGCTGACTCAATGCTGCGGCGGCGACGATGAATTGCGGCGCGAGGTCCAATCGCTGCTCGATCACGAAGTCCCCGACGCGTTCATCCACAACCCGATTCGCGGCGCGGCCCAATCGCTCGCGGGCGAATCGGACGACGAATTGATCGGGCGGCGGCTGGGCGCTTACCGCGTGGCCCGGCTGATCGGTCGCGGCGGGATGGGCGCGGTTTACGAAGCCGCCCGGGCCGACGAGCAATTCGAGCAGAAGGTCGCCATCAAGATCATCAAACGCGGAATGGACACCGTTTTCGTCCGCGACCGTTTCGCGCGCGAACGGCGCATCCTGGCCAGGCTCGAACATCCGCACATCGCGCGGCTGATTGACGGCGGCGAGACCGAAGACGGGCTGCCTTACTTCGTGATGGAGTTCGTCGAGGGCCAGACGATTACGGAGTATTGCGAAGCCAATCAGCTCTCGATCAACGAACGATTGCGACTCTTCCGTCAGGTTTGCGCCGCCGTTCAGTTCGCTCACCAGAATCTGGTCGTTCATCGAGACATCAAACCGAGTAACATTCTGATCGGCAAAGACGGCGCGCCGAAGCTGCTCGATTTCGGCATCGCCAAACTGCTCAGCCCCGACACTTCAGAAGCCGAAACGCGCACCGCCACCGAGATTCGTTTGATGACTCCCGAATACGCCAGCCCCGAACAGGCGCGCGGAAGAGACATCACCACCGCCTCCGACATCTACTCGCTCGGCGTCGTGCTATACGAACTGCTGACCGGCGTCCGCCCGCATCAATTCAAAACCATGTCGCCGATGGAGATCGAACGCGCGATCTGCGACACCGAAACCGAAAAGCCGAGCAGCGCGGTCAGCCGTTCGACCACGGCTCCCGCAAGATTGCGCAAGCAACTTGCGGGCGATCTGGACAATATCGTGCTGATGGCGATGCGCAAGGAGCCTGAGCGACGCTACCAATCGGTCGAACAATTTTCGGAAGACATCCGCCGCCACCTGGAAGGCCTGCCAGTCATCGCGCGCCAGGACACAATCGGTTATCGCGCGGGCAAATTCATTCGCCGCCACAAACTGGTTGTCGCGGCGACGGCGCTGGTCATCGCCAGCCTGACCGCCGGCGTCGCAGTGGCCAATTATCAGGCGCGGCGGGCTGAGCGACGATTTCAGCAAGTGCGCAAGCTTGCCAACACTTTCCTCTTCGATTTTCACGACAAGATTCAAAACCTGCCCGGTTCGACCGAGGCGCGGGAGATGGTGGTCAGGACGGCGCTGGAATACCTGGACTCTCTGTCGAAGGAGGCCGGCGGCGATCCCGCGCTGGAATGGGAACTGGCGACGGCTTATCAGAAGA
>JAJVID010000033.1:10870-12732 GCA_022072205.1 Acidobacteriota bacterium | reverse complement strand
CTGCCCGGTTCGACCGAGGCGCGGGAGATGGTGGTCAGGACGGCGCTGGAATACCTGGACTCTCTGTCGAAGGAGGCCGGCGGCGATCCCGCGCTGGAATGGGAACTGGCGACGGCTTATCAGAAGATCGGCGACGTGCAGGGCGATCCGTGGGGGCCGAGTCTGGGCCATTCCGATCAGGCGATGAAGAGTTACGAAAAGGCCATGGCGCTGGCGCAAAAGCTGGCGGCGGCCAATGCGAACGACCTCGACATTCAACGAGCGTTGGCCAGAGGCTATTTCAAGATTGGCGCGCTGCGGGCGGAGATTGGCGACAAAGCTGGTTCTTATGACTTGCTGCGGCAGTCAATCAAAATCTTCGAGGAAATCGTCCGGCGCAGCGAGGCGCTGATGGACATGAGGGAGTTGTCCAATTGTTACGTTCGCCTTGGCGACGTTTATCTGGACACGGGCGACGCGCGGACGGGGCTTGAGTTTTACCAACGCTCGTTGAATTTGACCCTGAAATGGGAGCGGGAGCGCGAGCCGGACGACAAGATGGCAACGGCGGTGGCGAACAATTACGGGCACGTCGGCGAGGCGCTGGCCTCTCTGGGAGACCTGACCAGCTCGATTGAAAATTACCGCCAGGGCGCCGCGCGTTACGAGAAGCTTGCCCGAAAGAACCCGGACAGCGCTTACAATCAGCGCCAGTTGCGGGTGATGTACACCTGGCTTGGGAATCTCCACGGCAACCCGCGCTTCGTCAATCTCGGCGACAAAGCGGCGGCGGAAAGATATTACCGGCAGGCGCTGGCCATCGCCCAGGAGATTGCCGAGGCCGATCCGAAAAGCGCCATGGCGCGGCTGGACCTCATCACCAGTTACAATTCGATGGGCGACATTCTGGCCGCGTCCGATCCGGCTGCGAGCGTCGGGCAATATCGCAAATCGCTCGCCGTCGTCGAAAATCTGCTGGCGTCTGAACCGGACGAGCTTCGCTTTCTCAGCCGCCAGGCGTTCTGCCTTCGCAGCGCGGCCTCTCCGCTGTTACGGCTCGGCCAGCGCGAAGCCGCTTTGCGCAACCTGCGCCTGTCTCTGCAAATCGCCCGGCAGTTGGCCAGCCGCTTTCCGATAAACCCGCAAGTGAAGACCGGTTTACACGCCAGCCTGCTGGCGATGGCCTGCGCGATGTTGGAAGTCGGCGACCATGCCGCCGCGCAGGATCATTTCAAACAGGCTCAAAGCATCGCCGAAGAACTGGCGGGGGGGGCAAGCTCAGACGTTTATGCGCGCTGGCGGCTGGCCGATTCATACGAAGGATTGGCCAGACTGAGCGAGGCGCTGGCCGGAAATCCCGAAGTCCGGCCTGATCGTCGTGTCGCGTCTCATCACGAAGCCTGCTCATGGCGGCGCAAGGCGCTGGAGGTGTGGGAAAGTTGGCCTCGATATGGCGTCTCCAGCTCTTTCGACGCGGCGCGCCGCGAACAAGCCGCTCACGCCCTCGCCTACTGCGACACGCCTTTAACTAAACTCTCGGCCAACTCACACCGCTAACTCCCGAACAAAAAATATTTCTATCCCGTGAGCGATTTCCCTTCCCGCTTTCGCCTGTATGGGTGAGCGGCGATGGTCGCCGCTATTAAAACTCAAAGAAGAAGGAGAATTTATGAAGATCAAGACAAACGTGAAAGCTGGTGGTTTGTCCGACAACCACAACCAGACAACGGCTCGCGGCCTGAAGGTCAAGAGTAGCATCAAGGCAGGCACAGTGCCGGACGCGCCAGATTACACCGACAAGAACACAACCAGACGGTTGCTCGCGGCCTGAAGGTTAAGAGCGGCGTCAAGGCCGGCGTTGTTGATCCCAACGTCTAACGCCA
>JAJVID010000033.1:1833-10770 GCA_022072205.1 Acidobacteriota bacterium | reverse complement strand
GCTTTCGCCGTATTCCAGTCGCGCGTCACCGTCGGGACTGAAACGCCGAGCGCTTCAGCCGTCTCCTCAATGCTCAATCCGCCAAAATAACGCAGTTCAACGACGCGGGCTTTGCGCTCGTCCATCCTGGCCAATTCCTGCAAGGCCTCGTCGAGCGCGATCAATTCAGCCGCGCGGTCTCCGGCCAGCGACGCCGCCTGGTCGAGCGAAACCTGCTGCGCGCCGCCGCCGCGCTTCTGGTAATTGCGAGTGCGGGCGTGATCAACCAGTATGCGCCGCATCGCCTGAGCCGCGACGCCGAAGAAATGCGCCCGGTTTTGCCACGCGATGTTCTCGTGATCAACCAGCTTCAGGTAAGCCTCGTTGACCAGCGCCGATGTTTGCAGCGTGTGTCCTTTGCGCTCGTTGCGCATGTAATGGTTCGCCATTCGGCGCAGTTCGTCGTAAACCAGCGGCATCAACTGGTCGAGCGCAGTCTGGTCGCCGTTACGCCAATCGAGCAACAGTTTCGTGATGTTCTGTGATGATGGGGGCATCGAGCCGCTCCTTTGCATGGTGAGATCGGAATCGAGTCGCGCGAATTACTTCGTCTTTCGACAAACGACGTTAGGGCGTCAATCCGATGTCGCGTATCAACTGGATGAAACGCGCGTCATTGCGCAACGGATCGTAAATCGGATCAACGCCAAGCCGGAGGACGTGGTCGGAATGCTCTTCATAAGCCTTACGCGCCCATTCAAGCGCCTGCTCGTTGTCACCCAGACCAAGATAAATGCGGGAAATAACAGACGGTGAGACACGCTGGCTCCGCGACTTCTCGATCAGTTCCCGTAAAATCTTCTTCGCTTCGCTCTTTCTGCCCAGCATAGTTTCGCCGTAAGCCAGCCAGGCCAGATTTGAATCTTCGCGGTCAATGGCCGCCGCCTGACGAAACTCCGTGAGGGCTTCCTGGTACTGTTTTTTCTGTATCAACACCCGTCCCAAAGCGTTGTGCGCCATGCTTCCCCCAAAACCGCCCGGCTGAAAGTCGAGGGTCTTGAGGATTTGCGCGTAAGCGCGATCATACTGGCGCGAATAGTAAAACGCGTTGGTCACTGCGACTCTGGCATATGGCGAGACGGGGTCGAGTTGTTCCAAACGCTCAGCCTCGCGGGAAGCTTCGTCGAATCGCTTCAGGGCGGTCATCAAGCTAACGAAGTAGATGTGCGTTTCGGCGTGATTCGGATCGAGGGTGAGCGCGCGTTTGAATTCCTGTTCGGCGCCCGGCCAGTCCCAATCGCCCCAGAACTTGACCAGCCCGAGCGCAAAATGCGCTTCGGGCAAACTGTCGTCCAGGGCTATTGCGGACAACGCGGCTTGCTTGGCTTTGGGCATCGCTTCGCCGGGCGGGAAATACTGCCCCGACGCCTGGGCGTAGACGTAAGCGATTCCGCTGTAAGCGAGCGCGAAACGCGGATCGGACAAAATCGCCTGGTTGTGATAATCAAGAACCTGTTTGACATTTTCGCGGGTCAATTGCCGTTGCAGATAAAGCCCCTTCAGATAAAGCTGATAGGCTTCACTGTTGGAGGTAGCGCGATGAGCGGCCTGCCGTCGCTGTTCGTCGCTCAATCGCAAACGCAATTTGACCGAGATTTCACGCGCGATCTCTTCCTGCACCGTCACTAAATCGGCCAAAGTGCGCTGATAACTTTCGCTCCAAAGCTGCGCGCCGTCGCTGGTGTCCGCCATCTCCACGGCGACCAGCAGGTGTGGGCCCTGCCGCTGCACTCGCCCTGTCACCACAGCGCGCACGTTCAAATCCGCGCCGATGCGGCGCGGATCAACTTCGCGGCCTTTGTAGGTAAAAACTGCGCCGCGCGCCATCACGCGCAGGCCTGGCAATTGACTCAGACGTTGCATCAGGCTTTCACTGACGCCGTCGGAGAGATACTCCATCTGCGGATCGCCGTCCACGTTGGCGAATGGCAGGACGGCGACCGAATCAATGACGCCGCCGGGCTGCGCGAACCGGCGCCAGGCCAGCGCGGCGGCGATGATGATCAGCGCGAGCGCCGCAACCGCCACCGCTTTGACGTGAAGCCGCAACCATCCGCGCAGTGCGGCGAAACGCGTTCCACCGGCCGGCGCGGCGATTGCCGGCGGCTCGACGGTCAGCCGCGTTTCAAAGGTCGAATGATCGGCGGCGTCAACCGCCACACCGACCGTCAGCGTCAGGATGTCGTCTTTGCTTCCCGACTGGCCTTTCACTTTGGCCGCGAATTCCAGCTCATCTTTCAACCGCTTCAATTCAGCGCCAAGTTCCCGCGCCGTTTGATAACGCTGCTCTACAGGCTTGGCCAGCGCGCGGTTGATGATCTGTTGCAAAGCTTCGGGCAGTTTCGCCGCGTACCGAGCCAGTGGACGCGGCTCTCCGGCGAGCAGCGCGACCAACACATCGCCCGTCGTCTCGCCCTCGAACGGCGCGCTTCCGGTCAGCAATTCGTACATCACCACGCCCAGGCTGAACAGATCGCTCCGTTCATCAACCTCCAGGCCGCGCGCCTGTTCGGGCGACATGTAATTGATCGTCCCCATCACCACGCCCGGTTGTGTGGTCACGCGCGCGAAGCTGCCGTTGCCCTGAGTGTGCGGACGTGTGGCCTGCTCGGTCAATTTGGCCAGACCGAAATCGAGCACCTTCACCAATCCGTCGCCCCGCAGCATGATGTTTTCGGGTTTGATGTCGCGGTGGACGATGCCCGCTTCGTGCGCGGCTGTGAGCGCGCCGGCCACCTGAATCAGGATGTCGAGCGCCGCGCCCAACGTCAGCCCCTCTCCTCGGCATAACTCGCGCAGCGTTTGCCCATCCACAAACTCGGCTGCGATGAAGTGCGCGCCGCCGGTCGTCGAATCTTCCTGTCCGACTTCGTAAATGGTGAGGATGTTCGGATGGTTGAGCGATGAAGCGGCGCGCGCCTCCTGCCTGAAGCGGCGCACCCGCGCGGCGTCCTGCGTCAGACTGGATTGCAACAGCTTGAGCGCGATTTGGCGGCCCAATCGCGCATCGCGCGCCAGATAAACTTCGCCCATTCCCCCGCGACCGATCCGGCGAATCAGTTCGTAATGGCCAATCGTCTGACCGGCCCGCGACTCTTTCGCGTTCAACCAGTCAGCGGCCACATCGGTCGGCGGCGTCTCGATGAAATTCTCTGCGCGTTCGTGAAAGCCGAGCAGCGAGACGACTTCGCGCCGCAATTCATCATCGCCACCGCAAGCTTCGGCCAGATACGCTACGCGCTCTGCTGGTTCCCGCTCCAGCGCCTCTTGCAACAACTGATCTATCTGCTTCCAACGTTCAGGAGTCATATCTTCAAGGTGAGATCGGTGTTGAACCACGAGGATTATAAACGTAACCGGGCGCTGCGGCGATGGCTTCGGCGGCGCTCAAAAAAATCTTCGCCGCGATGATCAGTTCGGCGATCAATTCCCGCCTTACCTGGTGAGAGGCGATGAGCGCCGGCATCGAAGGCCGGTGAAGCGGCGCTCAACGCCAAAGCTCATCTATCAATTTTGAACAGGAGAAGAACTTATGAAGATCAAAACGAACGTCAAAGCCGGCGCTCTCGTTGACAACCACAACCAGACGGTCGTTCGCGGCCTGAAGGTCAAGAGCAACGTCAAAGCCGGTGCTCTCGGCCCCAACCACAACCAAACAGTGGCGAGTGGTTTGAAGATCAAATCGAACGTCAAAGCGGGCATAGGTGTCGCCGGTAACCCTGAGCCTCCGTCGGGACTTAACAACAACCAGACGGTGATGCGCGGTCTGAAGGTCAAGAGCGGCGTCAAGGCTGGCGCTCACTGCCCCAACCCTGAGCCTCCGGCGGGGACAAACAACAACCAGACGGTGATGCGCGGTCTGAAGGTCAAGAGCGGCGTCTAAATCGGAATAGCAAAGATTGGCACAACCCGCCGCAGAGTGCGCAGATGTATGCAGGGGAAAGACCTGTCTGGATCGTTCTCTGCGTTCCTCTGCGACCCTCTGCGGTTGGTCTCTCTGTACCAATGTTGCGTGGTCTGATGTAGGCTGGCGGCCTTCCTCTCATCTGGTTAGGTGTTAAGACGCGGCAGTACGATGGTGGAATCTTATCCAGCGTCGTACTGCCCAATTTTCTTTTTCATGCCGCGAGCAATGCGGCGCGTAGTTTTTGCCTGCCAAAGCAGCAACCATTGAAGGAGATGGAATATGGTTACGGCTACCAACACAGCGTTTGCGATAGACCAATCAGAACTGGCCGTCAGCCTGCACGAAAAGGCTGTGCAGGCTTATCAGGAAGGCCGGGAGGCTGAGGCCGAGACGTGGTTGCGCTCGGCGCTGGCGCTGTTTGAAGCCGATGACGGCGTGGATTCGCCGGACGTGGCGGCGGTGTTGAACGATCTGGGCGAGATTGCCGAAGACCGCTGCGATTACGAATTGGCGGCCGAACGTTTCCGTCGCGCGGCTGAGATCGCCGAAACGCTTTGCGATTCCGACGATGAAGATTTACGGCAATTATGCCTGCGGACATGGAACAGCCTGGCGCAGGTTTATCGCACTCAAGGCCGTCATTCACAGGCCAAGCAGATTTATGGACGCGCGCTCGATTTCGCCGAGCGCATTTACGGCGTTGAAAGCATCGAAGTCGCTGACGCGTTGAACAATCTGGGGATGCTCGGAAAATTCGCCGGGTGGTTCGATGAAGCCGAGAAGAGTTACCGGCGCTCGCTGGCGATTGTGGAGAAACATTTCGGAGTGGACAGCCCGCGCGCGGCTTCGCTCTATCACAACTTCGGCGGCCTTGCGCATGCGCGTGGACGATTCGCCGAGGGAGAGCCGTTCGCGCGCAAAGCGATCGAATTGCGCCAGCGTAAGGTCGGCCCGGATCATCCGGCGGTGGCGCACGACATGGCGGCGCTGGCGGCCTTGCTCGACGGGCAAGGCAAATACGACGAATCCGAACCGCTATACGCTCGCGCGCTCGAAATCCTGACCGCCGAGTTGGGCGAAGAACATTACGAGATCGCCGTCAATCTGAACAATCTGGCGGCGGTTTATCAGGCGAAGGGACAGTTCGCCAGATCGGAAGAGTTCTATCGCCGCGCGCTGGCCATCAAGGAGAAAATCTTCGCCGCCGACAACGCCGAGATCGCGTTGACGTTGAACAATCTGGCCGTGCTCTATCAAGCTCAGGAGCGAAACGATGAAGCCGCGTCGCTGTTGCGCCGCGCGATGGCGATTTTCGAGCGCGCGCTCAGCGACGATCATCCGCACCTGGTGGCCTGCCGCGAAAACCTGGCCGATTTTGATAAACGCCGTTAGCGCGCCAGGCCGATGCCGCGCAGCAACTCGTCAAAGCGCGGGTCAGAACGCAACGGATCGAGCATCGGATCAGCTCCGATAAAGAGCAGGTGGTCGGATTGTTCCTCATAACCTTTGCGTAACCAGGCTAGCGCCTGCTCCTTATCTCCCAATCCGACGTAAATGCGAGTGAAGGAGTAGGGCGAGACGCGTTCACGCCCGGCTCGCGCCTTTAATTCCCGCAATAGTTTCAGCGCCTCGTCGCGCCGGCCGGCGTGCGCATAGATATACCCCAGCGTTGCGCTCATTGCAGCGGACAAGCCCGGCGTTTGGAATTGACGCGCCTGCGCTATGGCTTCCTGGTGTCTCCCTTGCTGGCTGAGCGCAAGGGCCAGATCGCGTTGACTTCCGGCGTAGTTGGGGCTGAGTCCGAGTATCTTGCGATAGATCTCTATCGCCCGATCATACTGGCGCATTTGATAGTGGATGTAGCCTTCCCGCCCCAGCGCTTGCAGCGAAGCCGGATCATATTCCTCAGCCCGCTTGATTTCGCGCAGAGCTTCTTCAAACCGCTTTTGTTGCGACAAAAACTCGGCGTAATAAATTCGTGCGCGGACGAAGTTGGGATTGAGTTCCAGCGCGCGTTTGTATTCGCGCTCAGCCGCCGCCCAATCCCATTCGCCCCACAGCTTGACCAGGGCCAGAGAATGATGCGCTTCGGGCAGCGCCTCGTCCAACTCGATGGCTTTCAAAGCCGCTTCGCGCGCCTTCGGAATGGCTTCGCCCGGCGGCAGATACTGGCTGGAGAACCCCGCCCAGACATCCGCAATGCCGCAATAAGCCAGGGCGTAGCGTGGGTCGAGCGCGATGGCCTGGCGGAAATAATCGAGCGCCTTTTCCAGACTCTTGCGATTATTGCGGAGATACAAGTCGCGCCCCTGGGTGTAAAGGTCATAGGCCTTGCTGTCGTGGGAATGGCGCCTGTCGAGGCGCCGCTGGCTGGCGGGGCTAAGCCGCCGATGCAGTTTGGCGGCAATCTCGCGGGCGATCTCGGACTGCACAGTGACAATCTGCGAGCGTGTGCGCCGGAACTCGTCGCTCCATATGCGTGAGCCGTCGGCGGCATCCACCAATTCCACGCGGATGATTAACCTGTCGTCTTGCCATGCGACGCGCCCGGTGATCACCGCGCGCACCTGCAATTCTTTTCCCGCCTGGCGCGGATCGACTTCGCGATCCTTGTAGCCGGCGATAGTGCTCTGCGCGCTCATACGCAGGTCGGGCAGTTGCGAGAGGCTGTCCATCAGGCTCTCGGTGAGGCCGTTGGACAGGTAGGACATCTGCGGATCGGCGCCAACATTGGCGAAGGGCAGGACGGCGACCGAATCAATGACGCGCCCAGTCGTCGTGAGCCGCTGCCTTACCAACACGGCGGCGCCAATGACCGCCACGAGCGCCGCCAACGCCAACGCTTTGCCGCGCCGGCGCAACCATCCGCGCAGGGCCGCGCCGCGTGTTACCCGGCGCGCAGTGTTCAACTCAGTCTCAGCCATTCGGCGCATGTCGAGATGTGTGTCAAAGGTCGAATGATCGGCGGCGTCAACCGCCGCGCCGACCGTCAACGTGAGAATGTCGTCTTTACTTCCCGCCTGCCCTTTCAGCCTGACCGCGAATTCCAGCTCTTCTTTCAATCGCTTCAATTCGCCGCCCAGTTCCCGCGCCGTTTGATACCGCTGATCCACCTGTTTGGCCAGCGCGCGGTTGACGATCCGCTGCAAAGCCTCGGGCAGCTTTGCCTGGTACCGGGCCAGCGGGCGCGGCTCTCCGCTGAGCAGCGCGACCAATACGTCGCCCGTCGTCTCGCCCTGGAACGGCGCGCTCCCGGTCAGCAGTTCGTACATCACCACGCCCAGGCTGAACAGATCGCTCCGTTCGTCCACGTCAAGGCCGCGCGCCTGCTCGGGCGACATATAACTGACCGTCCCCATCACCACGCCGGGCTGGGTGGTCACGCGCGCGAAGCTGCCGTCGTGCGGGCGCATGGCCTGTTCGGTCAGTTTGGCCAGACCGAAATCGAGCGTCTTCGCGAGGCCGTCCTTCCGCAGCATGATGTTTTCCGGCTTGATGTCGCGGTGAACGATGCCAGCCTCGTGCGCGGCCGAGAGCGCGCCGGCCACCTGGATCAGTATGTCCAGCGCCGCGCCCAGCGACAGCCCCTCGCGATGACATAATGCGCGCAGCGTTTGCCCGTCCACGAATTCGGCGGCGATGAAGTGCGCTCCACCGTCTTCCGGCGCAGCCTGGCCGACTTCGTGGATGGTCAGGATGTTCGGGTGATTGAGGCTGGAGGCCGCGCGCGCTTCCTGTTGAAAACGGCGCACCCGGGCCGGCTCCCGCGTAAATTTCGATTGCAACAGTTTGAGCGCGACGGGCCGCCCCAGCCGCGTGTCGCGCGCCAGATAAACAACGCCCATTCCGCCCTGGCCGAGCCGGCGCTCGATCTGGTAATGGCCGAACCTTCGCCCCGCCCACTCGTCGCGCTCGACCACTATCTCAGCCGCCAACGCCGCAGGCAGCGCTTCGAGGAATTCATCTTCCTGTTCATCAAAGCGCAGGAGCGACGCCACTTCCCGCCGCAGCGCCGCGTCGCCGGCGCAGGCTTCGTCAAGAAACGCCGCGCGCTCGGCGGGCGGACGCTCCAGCGCGGCCTCAAACAATTCGTCCACCGCTCGCCAGCGATCAGGCGTCATCGCGCTCCTCCCCGCTCAGTTCGCGCCGCAACCACGCTTTGGCCGCGCGCCAATCACGAACCACCGTCGGCTCCGACACGCCCAACACTTCAGCAGTTTCAGATTCACTCAATCCGCCGAAAAAACGCAGCTCGACCACGCGGCTCTTGCGCGGATCGAGCCGGGCGAGTTTTTCCAGCGCCTCGTCGAGCGCCACCATCTCCGCCGCCTGCTCCTCGGCCAGCGTCGCCACCTCGTCCAGCGAAACGCGGGCCAGCTTGCCTCCGCGCTTGTCGCGGTTGCGCGCGCGGGCGTAATCCACCAGCACGCGCCGCATGACCTGCGCCGCCACGCCGAAAAAGTGAGCGCGGCTCTGCCAGTCAATCTGATCCTGCTCGACCAGCAGCAGATAGGCCTCGTGCACCAGCGCCGAGCTTTGCAGCGTATGCCCGTCCCGCTCGCCGCGCAGATAATGCCCGGCCAGCCGCCGCAATTCGTCGTAGACCAACGGCAACAGCCTGTCGAGCGCCGTCTGATCGCCAGCGCGCCAGGCGCGCAACAGTTTGGTCACTTCCTGCTTCATCAAGTGTTCTCCGGTTTTTATGGATGACTGCCTTTCCGGGTTATGGGTAGAACGCCGCGATTATATCACCGCCGCAAGGACGCTCACTCAAGCTCAACAGGTCGCTACCACTCTCCGCGCCGATTTTTTTGCGGCGGTGATTGGAATCGCGCTCGGATGGCGCTTTACGGTGTGAGAACGGCAAGCGCCGCTTCCACAAACTGAGAAGGAGGGCGACCGAACTGTTCGGCGTCTTCATAAACCAACTTTGAAAGCAGAAAAGGAGAAAGAAAAACGAATGAACACGACAACCAATCAATCAACGAAAC
>JAJVID010000033.1:0-1733 GCA_022072205.1 Acidobacteriota bacterium | reverse complement strand
GTCAAGAGCGGCGTCAAAGCCGGAGGCTTCCAGATTAACCATAATCAGATGGTGGCGCGCGGCCTGAAGGTCCAGACCCATCTCAGGGCGGGCCTAGATCCCCCGTCACCGGATCGGTACAAGAAGTAGGTAGGGGCATGTAGTGGCGATGATCGCCGGCCTCGACGCCGAGGACGCAGCGATCGTCGTCATACCTCAATCATCAACATCGAACAGGAGAAGGAAGATCATGAAGATAAAATTTCGCGGCACATCAATGAAGCTAATAACCGCCGCCAGCGCGATGATCGCGCTGGCGGCAATCTGGGGCGCGAGCCGGGTAGGAGCCGTAAACCATCGAGGCGGATCAGCCGGAAACCCGGCGGCGGCGATGGCGGTCGGAGTGGAACGAACAGACCTCGACGTTTACGCGCTGAATGCAAACGGGACTCTGGCGGGAAAAATCAACGGCAGGGAGTGGCAAACTCCGATCATCGGCTACAACATCGTCCGCGCCTTCCGTAACAGCGACGGCCAGACATTGCTCTTCGTCCTCAACGGCAATACCGGCGCGACCATGACGTTTGCGCTCAACGCCGACGGAAGCATCGGCGGTTTGATGTCCGGGTCGGGAAGCCCGCGGAAAGAGTTGCGCTGCAACGCCGCTGAATTTGGCAAAATCGGAGGTCTGACCAAACTCATCACGCAGGATTCATTCACCGGAATGATTCGCACTTTCACGATGAACAATAACGGCGCGCTCGATCTCAACTCGATGACTGAAAATTTTCTGGCTGACATGCAGGACAAGAACCTCTTCAGCGTTTACGAGAATCAAATCTCTCTCCTTCAGTCAGGCTTCCAGATGATAGGAGTGAACACCTGGACGGGAGAAACGACGATTTACTCGCTCGATATGAAAAAGATCGCCTCCCCGCGATGGACGCGCGGATGGACCAGCATTGACCATCTGAAGATAGGCGACGCGACTTATCGTTTGCTCTACAAGGCGGCGGGCGATCCCTACAAAAAACCCGGCGAAAGCGGTGATGAGGCTCGTCGCTTCCGCATTGAAATCGTTTCGTCCGACGGCTCCAGCCAGGTCATTTATGATAAGCCTCTCTACGCTGATGGCGGGGATATTTCCTCGGTTCGCTTCGTCCAGTTCCCCGGTCTTCTCCGTGGCGTCAGCAATTACGGCATACTCTTCTACAAACGAACGACTTCGGATTACTCGATCTTCGAGTTCGACACGCAAACCGGCCTCGGCAATAAGATTGATTCCGGAAAACTCAAGGAGGATTCAGCGAGCGATGTGAACGCGCCGCCTTACATTGATGTAGCGCCGTATCTGCTCAACGGCAAGACCTGTCTAGCATTCGTCAGCCCCGACAACGCGAAACCCCTCGGCTTCGAGGCGGCCGAGAATATGGGGCGGACAATTCACGATGGGCTTACCGGCAGGACCGTCGGTTATCAGTTCATCCTGGCGCAATCGGGGCGCATCTTTTTCAGCCGCGCCGGCGGCAAAGCGAAACTCGATCACGACCCGGCGGCGGAGATTGACATGACCATCCGCAAACAGCTCGAACTCGCCAGCGTCAGCAAGATGATCACGACCATGACCGTGCTGAAGCTGGCCGAGCAGGGGAAGCTCATGCCCGACCTCAGTGACAAGGTCGCCGTCCGCATTGATCCGCTCGATCGCGGTCCGGCCAGTTGGACGTGGAGGGCGTCTGTGCTCAACCTGTTGA
>JAJVID010000129.1 GCA_022072205.1 Acidobacteriota bacterium | reverse complement strand
TAACTACGGGCTGCCAAGCACCAAGGCGCTCCGACCTCATCATTGCCGATGACCGGCTACAGCTTACTCCGCCTCTCCCACATTTTCATCGGTGATGGCGAATTACCGATTCATGACCGCTAACTTGGCAAAACGAGAGTGATACCGGGATTTTTCCGTTCCTGTATGTTTAGCCTTTCCGCAACGGAGATTGCATCAGCGACAAGAACGGCGCCAACCGGGTTGAATTGAAATGTGAATCAATGCGCAAAAAGAGCGCGAACTTGACCAAATCCGAAGCTTCGACCTTGATCACGAGCCAGCTTCCGATCAGCGCCTGGAACGAATATCTCAACGCTCCGACCGTCGCGGCGCGATCTGCTGGAATTGATTGAAGACCGGCACGGCTAGCAGAAGAAGTAAGACAACAACTGTCGGCAAGCTCACAGCAGCGAAAGCGAGCCGCCTCGTCTGAGAGCTTGGCCAGATATTCGGCGCGCCGATCCGGGTGATAGACTTTCGTGCCCGAGCAATCGATCCCGCGCCCACGATAGATGACTTTCAAGCGATTCTGCGCGCGAGTGGTATCCTCGACCAGATTCTCATAGGTGTGACATAGCTCTTTGAGTTTTTGCTGTTCCTGATTGCCTTTGTAGACGGCCTTGAGCGATCCCATCCAAAGCAGCCGCGCAATGGTTTCGGCGTCATCGTCATCGGACTTGTTGCCGTCACCAATCAGCTTGTTGTGGCGCGGATCTCAAACCGTCACCTCCGCGAGGAGCGGTTTGAGCAGTTGATACAACCAGGCGGACTGAGTGCCTTCTTCGAAGGCCACTTTGACTTGACCACCCAGGCCGCGAAAGAAATCACGGAAATTTTCGGCTTTTGTTCTGACTTGAGTCCGGCTCTCGACGTGGCCGGATTCATTGGGAACGACAATCACGGTTTTGTGAACATCCATGCCCACATACTTGACTCTTATCATAGGACGCCTACTTGCTGTTGATAATCTTGGTCGTCGTTATTCAAGATTATAGGCAGCGGGGCATCCTTTCACATTACGTGTGTCGAGGAGTCTCTCCCCGCCAACTTTCATCCAGCCAGTTTTCATAAAAAATGGCGGCTCCGGAATTCCGAAGCCGCCAATTCAGTCAAGGAGTGAAAGTGAGATGGAGGCTCAAACTTACGATTGCAATTCTTTGCCCGGTTTGAAGCGAATGGTCTTGCCTTCGGGGATCGCTACCTGCGTTCCCGTGCGCGGATTGCGTCCAATGCCTCGCTTGCGCGGCTTGACCACGAAAACGCCGAAGCCACGAAGCTCGATGCGTTCGCCGCGTTTCATGGCCTCTTTCATCGCTTCAAATAGAGCTTCGACGGCGACCTCGGCCTTCATTTTCGGGACGCCAGTTTTTTCCGCGACATTATTGATGATGTCAAGCTTAATCACGGTTCCTCCCCACACAGGAAGCGTTTATTCGATTTTGTGTTTGTTTGTCTTTGATTGATATTTGCCTAAAAGCAGCGCGCATTATAGAAACGGCCCTCATGAGTGTCAAGCTTATAAGCTTCGCGCTTGCCGCTTTTACGCGGTATCAGATAGACTGCGAGCGCATCGCTGATCACCATCACAGATTCAGAGGAGAGCCAAATCACGTGAGTGTCAAATCGGATCGCTGGATTTTACAGATGTGCCGCGAGAACGGGATGATCACGCCGTTCGAGGAAAAACTCGTGCGGGAAATAGAAGGCAGGCGCGTCATCTCGGCGGGCGTCTCTTCGTATGGTTACGACCTGCGACTCGCGCAAGATGGATTCCGTGTTTTCTCGCCCATCGCCAGCGCAGAGATTGATCCGAAAAATTTCGACGAGAACTCGCTGATCGAAGCCCCGCTGCGAATTTCAGAAGACGGCTCGCAATATTGGCTGTTACCGCCGCACTCCTACGCGCTAGGCGTAACTGTCGAAACATTCAATATCCCGCGCAACGTAATCGGCCTGTGCATGGGCAAGTCAACCTACGCCCGCAGTGGTTTGATTGTGAACACGACTCCGCTCGAACCGGGTTGGCGCGGGCGGCTGGTGCTCGAATTTTCAAACTCCGCCGATCTGCCGATACGAATCTATGCCAACGAAGGCATCGCGCAGGTGACTTTCTTCGAGTCCGATGAAGATTGCGAAACCTCCTACGCTGACCGCTCCGGCAAATATCAGGATCAGGTCGGCCTAGTCACTCCGCGACTCTGAAGAGAGTTTTTACCAGGCCGGCCGCCTCGCAGCGACCGGCCTGGCGGGTTGTTTTACTACCACTGCTTCACTGCGCCATTCACCTGCGCCTCAGCATTTTGACCAACTCTCATTTGATCACGAAACAGATTGAGCAGAAGCAACGTGCCCAGATTGCCCGCGCCATCGCCGCTTCCACCCGAAGCCAGCACGTCCGGCGTAATCCGCACACCTTTTTCGCCGATCACTTTCAACGTCTCGACCAGCGCGACGCCTTGCGGGCCGAGCGCGTTGACCTGTTCGCGGTAAGCCACGCCTTGCGCTTCGCCCATCAATCGCACCTTCTCGGCTTCGGCTTTGCCGGTTTGCGCGATGTAATGCGCCTCGCCTTCGGCTTCGGCTTTGCGCTGTTCGGCGCGGCGGCTGGAAATTTCGACGCCGACCGTCGCTTCCATCAAAGCTTTCTGGTTGTCGGCGTGCGCGCGAGTCTTCTCCAATTCGATGCGGTTCTGTTCGGCCTCGCGCTGAGCTGTGTACATGCTCTGTCGCTGCTCGGCCAGAATCTTCTCCGTCTGCGTCTTCATCAACTCCTCCGGCAGGCGGATGTGACAGATCAGCACGTTGACCACGTCAACGTGGTATTTCAGCAGGTGCGCGCGGACACGGGCTTCGGCGCGTTCCTGCTCTTCGTGACGGTTCTGCAAATAAGCCATCGCCGAAGACTCCGACGCCTGGTTGCGGAAGATCGAATCAATCAGCGGGTGCATCACATTCTGGATCAGCCGGTCAATCGAACCGATCTTGGCGACCATAAACGGCGCGTCTTCGGGTTTAACGCGGAACACTACGCGAACTTCGAGTTGCATCGTGAAGCCGTCTTTCGAGATCACCTCGAACGGGTTGAACGTATCGGCTAATTGTTCCGCAGTCCATTCAACGGTCTGGTTCGTCGTCGGAATAACCACTGGCGTCACGGCCAGCGTGTTGACGTAATAGCGTCCGGGGCCGACCACAGTCTCTTGAATGCCGCGATACCCTTCAGGCACGACGTAAGCTTCATGCGCGCCCGCGTCCAGGCGAGAGTCAGCCGGATCGTTAAGCTTCAACTCTTCTTCCAACTGCGCCAGATCGTCGCCCTCCTTTCCGTCGAGTTTGTCCAGATGCGCAGCGGCAATCGCCAACTGCTCACGCTCATCGCGTTCCAACTTCTCGCGCACCTTCGTGGCCATCGCGCGGCGGATGTCCTCGGTCGGGTCTTTGCCGACGTTCGAGACGATCACCGCAACCTCGCCCGGTTTCACTTCGCTCGCTTTCTCAGGGATGACTTTGAACAGATGCGGGTTGACGTAATAGGTGCCGGGCAGCAGCAGGTCTTTTTGCGGGCCGCGCTGGCCGCCGCGTTGAATGAAACCGTCGCCATTTTGAAAGTTGTTGTGACCGGTGACGGGCGCGGCCACATAATCGCATGGATTAAGCGGCGCCCCATCCAGAGCTTCCACAAGGCCGACCTGGTTCTCGTTGATGATCGTCGCGTCGAAGATTTGAACATTGAATAGTCCCGGTTTGATCGAGTTGTCTTCCATCGAAATTGACTCTCTCAGGATGCGGTATGTGCCGGGCGTCAGGGTTTCAACTTGCGGACCTTTCTGTCCGCCTGAGGCTATGAACTGCTCGGAGTCCTGAAAACTGCGATGCCCGGTTGTAGCCTTGCCGATCAAACGGCCTTCATCCAACGGCGCGCCATCAGCCGCCGTCACGACACCGACTCTGCCTTGCGGAACCATCGTCGCTTTCGTGATCGAGACGCGAAACAGGTAAGGGTGGATCGGCCACAAGCCGGGAGGCAATGTGCGCATCTGGATTCCTTTCACGCCGCCCTGTTTGATGAACGCGATCGGGTCCTGAAAATTGTTGTGCGCGTTCTGCGCGCGGTCGGGCGCGAAGATGCGGCCCGGCGGCAACGGTTCGCCGTCAATGGCTTCAATCACGCCCATCTCGTCAGGGCCGATTTCGATCAGCGGCACCTTCTTCACGACGCTCTCAAACGGCCATTTGATGAAATGCAATCCGGGCTTCAGCACGTCGGCCTGAATGCCGACTTCGCCTTCCGTGGCGACCACGCGGCCCGGCGGCATTTTCGATCCAATGTAGCGGCGCTCTTTGATCGCAATCTCCTTCGCGCCGACGTTGACCAGGAATTTGGTCATCAAGATCAGCAAAGCTATTAACCCGAAAGCTGCTACGAAAAGCAACGCGGGCGAAAACGGAAAGTCGCTATTCATGATTTTGTCCTTTGCTAGCGGATGGATTTAGTTGGCTGAGATCGAGGGCGAATGCCGCGCTGCCGCCGCTAGCTCACGACGAACCTCGGCAATCGCCTTTTTGAGTAAGAAACCTGAACCTGAAAGTCTCGCTTCCGATGAGATCAGCCAGTAACCACTCTCAATCGTCGCAAGAATATCTGTCGGGGAAACTTTTGAAACACGCCCCTCGCGCCATTGCGCCATCACGGCTCCAACCGCGCGATGGTAAAGCGCCGCGTCACCGGCCAAAGCCGTCAGGTGCAGCATATTTGCAAGCGAGCGTTGATCAAGCGAGACTTGATAAATCTCGATCATCCTCTCTGCAAACTCACGCGACGCGGGTAACCCCGCGTTGTCAACGACGTGTTCAGCCAGGAAACGCAAACGTTCGACGCAGTCCCCAGCTTGCGTGATGAGCGCCCTCAGCGCATCGCCATATACTTCTTTGTCGCCCGAATTGTGCGCGTCATTGAGCGCGGTTTCATCACCACCAGCAGCGCGAGCAACCAGAAGTCCACGTTCCTCCTCGGCGCGTAACTCCGCCTCAGCTCGCGCCAGCGCTTTTAGTTCTTCAGCACGCTGCTCGGCGAATAGTCCGTCAAATCTGCGGGTTTCGGGAAAGGAATGTGTTTCTGTGGGCGGCGATCTGCGATTCAAGCGGCGGAACGCAAGAGCCGTAATCGCAATCAGGAAAATCGAAATGATTAAAAAGGCATCCATTTTTGCACGCCTCACAACAGCCGATAGGCAATAGGCTGGGCTGTCTCTGTGGGCGTGTTCCTTGCTGATAAACGCAAAGCCGGCCGAGGAAGTTCTAAAAACCGTGATGGCTAATGAATCTTTACGCTGATTTGAGTTAGCAACGACTATGGCTCAAGGATTCAACTTGTTGGTTACAAATGGATGGCCGTGTTCCAAATCCGCAAGAGCAGGGAAGCGTCTCTCGGATCGCTACTTATTACCTCTTATCTTCTCATTTCTTTGCTACCGAGAGTTTTTGACGCCGCTGTAGCCGCTGTCCTTCTCACTTTGTTTTATTTGAAAGTCCCTAGTCAATGGATAATCATCTAGATTCAGCCTTAGGCTTCCTCCTCCATCACTAAAGGCATTATCCAACCCAAGTTTGTAGTGGCGATAGCGATTCCAGCAAAAGAGCAAGCCGCCAGCGCTAATTCCTAAAAGGATAGCGGTAAGTAACATCACGCCAATCCAGTAGAAAGAGCGGAGCAAGACTTGAACTGTTCTAGTCGCCTCCTGGATTGCAACCGGATCAGGTGGCCGAAATTCGAATGGAATATCACTTGCTTTTCGCCCCGCCCAATAAATTTTTGTTTCGTATTTAATTTGGTTGATAATGTTTTGCGCCGCCGGCATGTCTTGAATATTTACCGCAGTGATAACGTAATTACCAGTACGTTTAAGTATCCGCCGGTCTTTCTCGGACTGAGGAAGTGCGCTGAAGTAACTTTGTAATTTAGTGTATCCGTCTGAAGCTGATTGTGGCGTGTGATATTCAATGATGACCAAGCTCATTCGCCCACTACCGTTATGGTAGTCTCCTGTCGTTATCTCCATCCCAGCGTCAAAGTTGATCCCATTCTTCAGGTCGCTGAAATTTTCCAGCTTGGAAAAAGCCATCGGCCCAACAATATATTTTTCGCTTTCAGCGATTTTGTCCTGATCCGGCAAATGCGATGGGAGCGAGGGAAGCTGTTCTTTATCATCAGTCAGGTTGGCTTTTATCGCTTCGAGAAAAGATGGATACTCCTGATTGTCCAATAAGGGTTTTGAATATCTAACTACATAGCGGCCTTTGTAAAACTCATAGAAGTTATGGGGAAGGCGTCCTCGGTTGAGCGTGAACAGACCATAGGCATTGGGCGCAAAATTCAACTCGAAAATTTCAATTGAAATTTTGATCTTGCCATTCGTGTAAACACGGCTGATAGCTCTTTGCAGCCCATACTCTACATAGATATCAGCGTCGGAGGAACTTGAAATTTGCCCAGCATTTAGAACCCGTATTTGACTAATAGCGCGCCAGTGATCGCTAACGCGATCAGGCAACAAAGTCTTGGCTGATTGAGAAGACTTGGGGCTGTGAGTGCTGTTAGATGCGTTATTGCTGCTTTGGCCTTGAACACAATTGAAGGTCAAAAACAATATGGGGAAAATTGCTATGAAGTTACTTTTACCGAGGAAAGTAACTATTCGCAGAATCATGGGATACTTCGACATGCAACCTCCTGTGATTTTTGTATCAATGGGACGCTGCGCTGACTGAATTAACAGGGAGTGTTTGAGACTTACAAAGTAGCAGTAGCTTTTCAATTCCAGTACTGCAACTGATCCAGAATCATATCCGCATACTTACGCGGATTTTTTATGTTATTCATTGCTATTTTACCTTCTATGGCAGCGCTATCAATGAGTATATCTCCAATACCGATCAAACGTTCTTTTAGTGTTTCGCTAACAGTCACATCTTGTATATGACGGAGTGGGATATTGCGGGCCGACTTTGAAAATATCCCTGACCGAATTTCAACCTTGATGTTAGTCAGCGTATATACTGTGTGTTTGAGTCGGATATGTCGAATAACCGGCATCACCAAAAATATCGTAGCGCTGATAACTGCCAACCACCAATCGCCGCGCGCATATGCAATCGCTATCGTTACGATCAGCGAAAGCGCTACAGCCCACAGGTAAGTCAGGCCGACTTCGTAAAACACCGGAGTAATGCTGAAAATTATTTGCTCTTTACCATTCGATCCTTCCTGACCATCTTCAGTGTCATAGTCAGAGTAATCTTCCTCGTAATCCTCAAATGAATCTGGATCAGACAATGAAGGGACCGTCGGCGCGCGCCGAGCGGGTCGCGGGGGAGGCACTTCGAGATGCGCGGCCCGACGCGGCGCGACTTCGTCTTTTACCTTTGAGCCACATCGGTTGCAGTACAGGCTTCTAGGCGCCAAGCTGTGTCCACAATTCTGACAATGCATAATCAGGTAATCAAAAAACCAAATCCGAGTTGAACTTTGTCGTCATAACGCTGTTATAAATTTTGTTATGACGAAATTGAAAGCGTCAGACTGCTCGATGTTAGCCAGATGGCCTGCGCCAGAGATAACCTCAAACTCGGCATTGCGAATCATGCCGCTCATCTCTTTAGCTTCACTTTGAGGAATAAGTTTATCTTCAGCTCCGACAACCACCAACGATGGACAATCAATGCGCTCAAGCAAATCAGTCGAATCTCTCCTCGCTGACATGGCAAGCGATGCCTGGGCAATGCCTTCTGCCGCGTTTGATTCAATCATCTTTCGTATACGCTCAGCAATTTGCCGATTACTATGCAATGTTGTCGCGCCAAGCAGCCTGGGGATCATCATTTCAACCAATGCCGACGGCCCCGACTTGCGCACAAGCTCTGCCAAGTCGTATCTGGCCTTCTTTCCTTCATCACTATCAGCTTTAGCGCGTGTATCAGCGAGGATGATCGCGGAAACCTTTTCAGCGTATTTTCTGTAAAAAGCGAAAGCCGCGTATCCCCCCATAGAAAGTCCACAAACAATCGCCCGCTCAATTCCGAGTTGGTTCAAAAGGCCAGCGAGGTCATCGGCAAAACGATCAATTGTCGTGCTTTCAGAGCCAAGCGCACTCCCGCCAAAACCTCGCCAATCAAACGTAATCACTCTATGCCTGTCACGAAGGGCTTTTACCTGATCATCCCACATAGATTGATTAAGCGGGAAAGCATGCAGGAAGACAATGGGCGCTCCAGATTCCTCACCAGAATGCTCATCGCGATAAGCAAGCTCAAAGCCATTAACCCGAAGTCTTTTCATTGTCTGATCACCTCGGCGAGTACTCTACCGCGAGCCGTTTTCATTTCCAAACCAAGCAGTTTTGCTATTGTCGGCGCAACGTCAATTAACCGCGCATATTCCATCTTCGCGCCGGATTTGATTCCTTTCCCAGCGACGATGAATACAGCCCGCATTTCTGACCGTGAAGGCGAGTATCCCTGAGCTGTGCGATTTGCTGACCTGGTAATGGACGATCCGGTTGTTCTGGACGATATCGCATAAGAAGGGGCTGCATCGAGATAAAGAGCCACACGGGGATCAGCTCCGAGTTTTGTCGCATCACGCTTGGGTATAACTCGCCATATCGGACTGTCCGGCTTCTCAGCCTGCTTATGAAAGAAAGTCTCAACCTCACGAACGAAGACTTCATCTTGCGGATTTCTGACAAAGATTGCCGCTGAACCTCCAAATGACTCTGCGATGGCCTGCCAGGAAATTATTCTCCCTTGAGCGTCGGAAGTCAGCCACCCTTTTTGAGCCAATATAACATTGGGGCTAAACTCTTTTTCAATTTTCGCCGCGCCGGAATCGGAAATTATGATAAAGGTTGTTTCCTCGATTATTCGCGCATGCTCAGCCGCATGAATAATCTTTTTGATCAACTCATCAACCAGTTCCAAAGACCTCACAGATTCATCTGAAAGCAAGCCATAACGTCGCTGGGCAGCATCGAACGAAGTGAAATTGATCAGCAGTAAGTTGGGGCGATATTTTTCAATCAGGTATGCGCCTGCTGAAGCTTTGAATAAATCTTCTGGAGAACTGAGAAGCCTCTCGCTTTTGCCAATCGGCGTTGCTTTCGATTCCGATTTCAGCGCCGATAGAATTTCATTTCTCAATCCTGAGGAGTGGGCGTCCCGATCTCTGGCTGGTCGGTCTGATAAGCCATCCTTTTTTTCCTCAACGGTATCTGGCAGATTGAAATCTATCACAGCGTCAGTTGTGAGAGGGAAGCCGACAGCCGCTGTAACTAGATTCCCACGCCTGGCCAGGTCACAAATAGTGTCGGTTTTTATAGACTTGGCCGACCTGTATGGCTGCGGAGACTGAAGCGAGCCTTTCTCGTCAAAAGCATAATCGGCGGTAACGCCATGATCTGCTGGTAGAGATCCAGTGATTATTGTTGCGTGAGATGGAAGTGTCTGAGAAGGGAAGACACTTTCGATTCCCACCGCATATGAGCCTTTCGCTCGCAATGACAGAATGGTTGGAATGCGCAGGCGATATGATTCCGCATTAGTAACAAAATCAGATCGCAAGCCGCTGATGGTAATCAGAACGACATGAGAGCTAATGGGAAGAGTCTTCGTTTTGCTCTCCTGCTTTGAAGAATTTTGCCTGTGAGGCTGCCCAGCCAAAGCGGCGAACAAACACGAGATCAGCGCGAGCGGTAATAAAAGCAGGATTTGGGGCCGAGTTTTGTCCGGCATATTTTCTTTTAAAACTCAATTCGCTTACTTCGCCTGCGCGATACGAATCGCTTCGATCATTTCGCGCACCGCGCGATCAAGCCCGACCAACGCCGCGCGCGCAATTATATTGTGACCGATGTTAAATTCCTCAATCTCAGATATGCGAGCGACCGCGCCAACGTTTCGATAGGTCAGGCCGTGTCCGGCTGCGACCTTCAAACCGGATTTTGTCGCTGAACGCGCGGAGGCTCTGATACGCGCGAGTTCTTTTTCAATCGCTTTGGTTTTGCGGACGGTCGCGTCTCCCGGATGTTCATTCAGTTGCGCATAGCTCGCAGTGCAAATTTCAACTTGATAAGCTCCCAGCTTTTCCGCCGCCTTGATTTGCTCAATGTCGGGATCAATGAAAAGGCTGACGAAAATGCCGGCGCTATTTAAACCTTTGATCGCTGACTTGATTGCTTTTTTGTTCGATAAAACATCAAGTCCGCCTTCGGTGGTGATCTCTTGTGGACGCTCAGGCACTAGCGTAACGACATCTGGCTTGACGCCAATGGCAATCTCTACCATTTCGTCAGTCGCGGCCATCTCGACGTTGAGATGAGTGATCACAACCTGCTTAAGCGCGATCAGATCGTAATCTTGAATGTGGCGGCGGTCGCTCCTGAGGTGAGTCGTGATCCCGTCAGCGCCGGCGAGTTCGCAAATTACGGCGGCGGAAACCGGATTTGGCTCATTGGTTCGCCGAGCCTGGCGAATTGTCGCAATATGATCAATGTTAACGTTCAGTCTGCCCATAGTGATTTGATCAGGTAGTGTCTGCGCTTTCTTCAGCCTTTACCGAGTCGTATTTGCCGATCAGATTATTCCAGCCAATGGTTGATACTTCCATCAACACTTTGATCGGCGAAAGTATCGGATTCAGTTTCGAGCCTTCGACATGATTCCAGCGCACTGGGGTCTCCAGCAATCGCCAGCCTTGTTTTTTAGCAATGAAAAGTATTTCCGGATCAAAGCCGAATCCGTCAATCCGCTGTAATTTGAAAACGGCTTGCGCGGCTTCTTTTCGGAACGCCTTGAATCCACATTGCGTGTCTTTGAATCTCAAACCTGTGAACGCGAACTGGATCAAATTGCCGGCTCGTCCGATGATCTCACGAGCAGGGGATTGATGTGTTCCGATCAAACTGCGATCTATTGCGCGAGACCCGAAGACGACATCGTAGCGCCCCCCGGCAATCGGCTCGACCACTTTGACAATCTCACTGGTCGGCGTCGCCAGATCAGCATCGAAAAAGAGAATGATCTCGCCTGCGGCTTGAAGCATTCCATTCCGCACTGAGTAGCCCTTGCCTCGATTCCCAGGGTTTTCGATCAGTCTTAACCTGCCAGTCGCTTGACTCTCAAAATTGCGCGCCGTTTCAACGGTCCGGTCTGTTGAACCGTCATTAACCACGATCACTTCGCTGGTGTAGTTCTGTTTGTCTAAATAACTGAATGTTTCTTTAAGAGTCCAGCCAATGCGATTCTCTTCGTTGTATGCAGGAATAACAATTGATAAATGAGGCATAGTGAATGTCCCGTCCACTGCGCCGCAAATATAGCATGCGATTCATAGGGACGAAATTGGGCGTGTGATTTTACTGTCGGATTAGCTTTGCTTGAACGGGGTATATGCCGATGCTAAGATGCCGCTTCCTCAAACATGCCGCATCGCCCGAATAAATCTATATGAGCGATTCCAGTTCCAAGTTGCTTGCCGCGCTCTTTGCTGAGCAACGCGTGCTCTCCGTCACCGAAGTGACCGAGAAGGTCAAAGACACGCTGGAATCGGAGTTTTTCGCTTTGCATGTGCAGGGAGAAGTTTCAAATTACAAGCGGCATCAATCGGGCCACTGGTATTTCACTTTGAAAGATTCGTCATCGCAACTCCGCGCGGTCTTTTACAGACAGTGGAATCGGCTGATGCGATTCGAGCCTGAGAACGGGCTTGAAGTTCGCCTGCGAGGGCGCTTGAGCGTTTATGAGCCTCGCGGCGAATACCAGATCATTGTCGAGGTCATGGAACCTCTAGGCGTCGGCGCTCTGCAACTCGCCTTCGAACAGCAGGTAAGGAGGCTCGCCGCCGAAGGCTTATTTGACGAATCTCGGAAGAGGGAATTGCCGTTGCTGCCACGGCGTGTCGGAATCGTGACTTCGCCGGTCGGGGCCGCGCTGCGTGATATGTTGCAAATACTCGAAAGGCGCAATCGGGGAATTGACGTCATGATCGCGCCGGTAAGAGTGCAGGGAACTGGCGCGGCTCGTGAGATCGCTGACGCGATTCGGTTGCTCAACAAGCAGGCGAAAAAATCCGGTCACGAAATTGATGTGATCATCGTTGGTCGCGGCGGCGGTTCAATAGAAGACCTGTGGGCGTTCAATGAAGAGCAAGTCGCCCGCGCGATCTATGAATCTGAAATCCCTGTGGTTTCGGCTGTCGGTCACGAAACCGATTATACGATTGCGGATTTCGTTGCGGACCATCGCGCTCCAACGCCTTCTGCGGCAGCCGAGATTGTGGCTACGGAATTGAATGATCTGGATTTGAGAATAGAACAGTTACAAAATTCGCTGACTCGCGTGATGAATTACTATTTGCTTCTGCGCAGATCGGAATTGCGCGATCTGATCGAGAGTCAGGGATTCGTAGAGACGGCAAAGGTGGTTTCATCGCTTTCAGCAAAATGTTGCGAGCTTGAAAAGCGCGCGGCTGACGCTGTTGAGAAGCATTTGAGAAATTCAGGGACGCGCCTTCAAAATGCGAAGCGAAGGCTTGAGGCGACTGACTATCGCGCTCTGCTCGCAATCAAATCCGCCCGGCTGGATGCGCTGGGTCAACGAATCAATCGTGCGATTCAGAAAAGATTGGAGTTTCAACAACACAATCTGGCTGTAGCCGCTAGTAAGCTTGATATGCTCTCGCCTCTTTCAGTGCTGGGACGCGGATATGTTTTGGTGAAAGACGAATCCGGCAATCTGGTTTCGCAGGCGGCGGCAGTGAAATCCGGACAGAGACTAACGCTGCGTTTTGAAGACGGGGAAGTCGGCTGCCGGGCAGATTGAAATGGGGTTTGGTGAAGGCTTATGGCTAAAAACAAGGAACAAGAAATGAGCTTCGAGTCCTCGCTGGCTTCGCTGGAGCAGGTGGTCGCGCAGCTTGAGTCAGGTGATTTGCCGCTTGAACGCGCGCTGGAACTTTTTGAGGAGGGCGTGGGACTTGCGCGCCGATGTCAGTCTCAGTTGCAAGACGCTGAGCGCAAAGTCGAAATGCTATTGCGGGAGCGAGGCGAAATCAAAGTCGTTCCTTTTGAGGTTTTAAAAGACATGCAAATGAACGCCTCTGAAACTCCTCAAGCTCATTCTGCAAACAACGCCACTTCCGGTCCCAAACGAATTCAATCTGAAGAAGAACACCAGGAAGGTCCACTTGATGACGCAGTCCCCTTCTAAATCCGAGCCAATCGTGAACATTACCGAGTATTTCGAGCAAAAAGCCTTTCAGGTTGATCAATGGCTTGACCGGTTGCTTCCATGTGAATCGGTAACTCCATCCATCATTCATCAGGCGATGCGATACAGCGTCTTCGCTGGCGGTAAACGGTTGCGCCCAATTCTGGCCATCGCGACAGGCGAGATTTTCGGCGCAAACGAAAGTTCGCTCCTGCCTGCGGCTTGCTCGCTTGAGATGATTCACACTTATTCGTTAATCCACGACGATCTGCCGGCAATGGATAATGACGATTTGCGTCGCGGACTGCCTACCTGTCACGTCAGGTTCGGTGAGGCGATGGCGATTCTTGCCGGCGACGCGTTGCTGACTCAGGCTTTCCTGACGCTGGCTGATCACGAGGCGTTAAGCCCGGGGACGAGAGCGAGTGTGATTTCAGAAGTGGCGCATGCGTCTGCAACGACGAGAGCTTTGATCGGTGGTCAGGTGTTGGACATTCAGTTTGAAGGTCAGCCTGTTTCAGGCGCGCAACTTGAAGAGATTCACCGCGCCAAGACGGGAGCCTTGATTCGTTGCGCCGTTCGTATTGGCGCGATCATCGGTGGCGCAAGCAATGATGAATTGAACTTGGTGACTGAATATGGAGAGAAGGTTGGACTGGCTTTTCAGGTCGCCGACGACTTGCTGGATGAAACCGCAACCAGTGAAGAGTTGGGCAAGACGGCAGGCAAGGACGCCGCCAGTCAAAAGGCGACTTACACCGCGCTTTATGGAATTGATGGAGCAACGCAGATGGCGAATCGTCTCTGCCAGGATGCTATCAGCGCGGCTAAACGATTGCGCTGCGACACCTCAATTCTGGAGGCGATAGCGCGATTCATAATCGAAAGAAGATCCTAAAAAGCCTTTGTAAACCGTTGAATTCCCCAACCCCGCTTCCTTGACAGAGCAAAGGACGATTGTTAGTCTCGTCGCTTTCAAATACACGTACTTTATCAACATGTCATCCAGGGAGAGTCACAATGAAGCGAACTTATCAACCTAACAATCGTCGTCGCGCCAAAACTCATGGGTTCCGTGAGCGCATGAGCACCAAAAGTGGCCGTCTTGTTCTCAAACGTCGTCGCGCCAAAGGACGCAAAAGGCTGACGCCAAGTCATTATTGATTCATATTGATCAATTCCCTTTCCAGCCTGGGATAGTTCCTATTCTCGGATCGAATGCGTGATAGAAGGCTATTAAATGAGAGCCTCTTCAAAGCTCCAAACATTGCGCAATAGCCAGCAATTTCGCAGGGTTTATGAGCAGGGCCACAGAGTTCATACGCCTTTCTTTTCAGCTTTCATCCTGAGAAACGACTGCGGCGAACAGCGGTATGGAGTTACCGTTACCCGGAAAATCGGCAACGCTGTAGTTCGCAATCGTTGTAAAAGAAGGCTGAGGGAAATCATCCGAAGGTATGAATCTGACGGTTCATTCCCCGTAGGCTTTGACTTGGTTATCAATGCCAAAGCCGGATTAGCTGAAGCCGACTTCAAACACCTTCAGGAAGCGTTTTCACGAGTGATGGACAGATTCCGCGACCTCATAGGAAAGCATAAACCTTGAAGGTAATATGGGCAGCATGAAGTGGATAGCGATTCATCTCCTGAAGCTTTACAAATACGCGATTTCGCCAATGCTTCCCCCGGTCTGCCGCTTTACTCCGACATGTTCGGAGTATACTGTTGAAGCGATTGAGAAGTACGGTTTTATCAAAGGCTCGTGGCTTGGCGCGAAACGATTATTACGCTGCCATCCTTTCTGCGAAGGCGGCTACGATCCAGTTCGATGAGGATGGGTGAGAATGGATGAAGGTGTGGCGTACCTTGCTGACTTATATTTGCGGTTTGAATTTTGTAGATGGAAAAAAGGTTAATTTTATTTCTCCTCCTTTCTGCGGCGATATTTCTTGGTTGGTCGTATTTCTTTGCGCCTAAACCGGTTGCGCCTAACCAGAATAATCAAGTAGCTTCAACAACAGCTTCCCCCTCTCCAACAGTCGCCGCCATCCCAGGAAACCAGAGCCAGACGCAGTCCGCTCCTCAACCGATGCTGACTACTCAGGCGGAGCCTCGTCAGGTCAGGGTCAAGACTGATCACTGGGTCGCCACTTTATCCAACAAAGGAGCTGTGGTGACCGAGTGGACAATGACCAGTTTCACTGATGGCAAAGCGATTGATCCGCCCAACGGAGTCAATCTGGTTTCAAGCGCGCTTAGTCAGAAGGTCGGCGCGCCGTTCCGCTTCTACATTCCGTCCGATTCTTCTCTGGAAAGCGAACTGAATTCCGCTGTCTACAAGATTGAAAATGCGCCGGAGCAGGAACTCACTATCAACGACGGTGAGAAAAAAGAGATCGCATTCTCCTATGCAAACAATGGCGTAGAAGCGACCAAGACAATAATCTTCAAAGGGCAGGGTTACGAAAACAGTTCAGGATATGATTTTGATTTCAGCGGCGCAGTGAAGCGCAATGGCAATCCGGTTCAGGCTTACATCGTTATTGGCCCGAACTTCGGCGACCAGAGCGTAAAGGAAGTGAGCACGTACAAACACGCGCCGCAGTTGACCTTTGCCACTCTCGATGGCTCTGTGAAGAGAGAGTCAGCCGACAGCCTTAAAGGCGCGCCCGCGCATCCGGCATCTTCGCCTGTCACCTGGGCTGCGGTTGATGACAATTACTTCGCAATGGCGATTGTGCCGCCCCAGCCTGCTCCCGCGATCAGTCTTTTTCATCCTCGAAATAATGTGGATGGTGGTTCCGAGAGTTCAAAAGCAGGATATGTTTCAATAGCTGTCCTGCTTGATCAGGGCGCGATCAATCACATCTACGCGGGGCCGAAAGACATCAATCTGCTTAGTCAGGTCAGCGCCAATTTCGGCATTGCTGGAAAAACACATCCGCTGGAGGACATGGTCAGCTACGGCATCCTGGACTTCATGCGCGGCCTGATCAAGCCGATCGCGCAGTTCATGCTCAAAGCTTTGCGCGCTATAAACCAGTTCACTCACAACTTTGGCTGGTCAATCGTCATTCTGACCATCGCGCTGAACATGCTCTTCTTCCCGCTGCGCTGGAGAAGTTCTGTTACGATGAAACGCGCCGCCGCTTTGCAACCGAGAATGAAAGACCTGCAGGAGCGGATGAAGAAGCTGGACAAAAATGATCCGCGCATGCTCGATCTTCAAAAAGAGCAGATTGCCTTGATGAAGGAAGGCAATCCTCTGATGGGTTGTCTGCCGCTGCTGCTGCAAATGCCATTTTTCATAGCGGTGTATGCGATTCTCACGGTATCAATCGAAGTTCGCAACGCGCCTTTCATCGGCTGGATTCATGATCTCTCCTCGAAGGATCCTTACTACATTCTGCCGATTGTCATGTGCGTTACGATGATCGCTCAAACAGCGCTGACACCCACTACTGCCGATCCGATCCAGAAGAAGGTTCAGTACCTTATGCCGGTGATTTTGACTGTGGCATTCTTCATTTCCGCTCCGGCGGGACTGGTTTTGTACTGGATGGTCAGCAATCTGGTTGGCGTCGCACAGCAATACATTATCAATCGCATTAACCCGACAAATCCGCCTGCCGCTGCGAATTCGTCCGATTCCGACAGGCCAAATCAAAAGCCTCCGAAAGGGAGGAGAGCCAAAGAGGCTCTTGCGAGTTAAGAATTACTCTGAAGTTTGACGAGATGAGAGCTATGACACAGGAAAATACTGAAGAATTGAGAGGCAAAGTCGAAGACTTCGTCAAAGAATTAATTGACAGGTCATCACTCGATCTGCGCGTCGAAGTGCAGGAACCGGAGCCAGACAACATTGAAGTCATGTTCCAGGGCTTCGATCTGCCACTGCTGCTCGGACACAACGCCGAGTTGCTCGACGCCATGCAATACATCGCTCGGCGCGCCTTTGCTGAAGCGGTCGCATCAGGCGTGCAGATTGATTTCGACGCAAACGGTTACCGCGATGCGCGCAAGCAGGAGCTTGAATTGATGGCGAACAAGGCGGCCGAGAAAGTGAAAGTGACTAAAACGCCATTCGTGTTTGATCCGATGAACGCGCAAGACCGCAGGATCATTCATACGGCTTTGGTTGATGTTCAGGGGATCAGGACCGAGAGCGAGGGAGACGGGCAGATGCGAAGAGTAAAAGTTCTTCCCGCCTGAGGATTTCCGGAAACTTCCCTCTTCCCTCTCCCGCCTTGCTCATCGCCGACCAACACATCAATTTCGATGTCTTCACCGCGATTCAAGACAATTGCAGCTATAGCCACGCCTCAAGGTTACGGTGGCATCGGCGTCATCAGGCTTAGTGGAGATCAATCAACCGATTTCGCTCGCAGGTTGTTGCGCAATGGCGATCAAACGATTTTCGCGCCAAATCAGGCTTCATTCCATCATCTGATCAATCCTGAAACGGGCGCGACTGTTGATGATGCGGTGATCACGTTCTTCAAAGCGCCTCATTCGTTCACTGGCGAAGATGTGATCGAAATATCCTGTCACGGCAGCCCGGTGGTCTTGTCCGAAGTTCTTCGATTGCTGACCTCATTTGGAGCCGAACTCGCCCAGCCTGGCGAATTCAGCATGCGCGCATTTTTGAACCAGCGCATGGATTTAACCCAGGCCGAGGCGATCAAAGACCTCATTCACGCGCAAACCACGCATCAGGCGCGCATTGCCGCAAGGCAGTTGCGCGGGGAACTCTCGAAACAATTGCAGCCGATAAAAGATGGACTGATCGAATTGATTGTCCACTTCGAATCCTCAGTCGAGTTTGTCGAAGACGATCTCGGTCCGCTAAACACCAGTCTCTTCCTCGCGCGCATAGATCAATTCATCGAGAAACTCAACGCCCTAGCTTCGAGCTACCGTGTCGGAAGGCTTATCTGCTCCGGCATCAGGCTGGCTCTGATTGGGCGTCCGAACGTGGGCAAATCGTCGCTCTTTAACGCCCTGCTCGGCAGAGAGCGGGCGATTGTGACTCATCTGCCCGGCACTACGCGCGACACGCTGAACGAATCGTTTGTAATCAACGGCATTCCCGTTGACCTGATAGACACAGCGGGAATTCGAGAGACGGCGGATTTTGTCGAACAGATCGGCGTTGAAAGAACGAAGACTGCGATCAGCGAGGCTGACCTGATTCTCGCAATCGTCGAATCAACTTCGACTCTCCCTACTGAAGAAATCGAACTGCTCGCTCAGTTCCCTGTCGGCATCTACGTCGTCAACAAGTGCGATCTCGGAGTTGTCGTGTCCGAAGAAGCGCTAAGCAAATTGTCTGAAAAAATCCCTGTCGTAAAAGTTTCAGCGATGACTGGTGAAGGGATTGATGAATTGAAGCAGGCAATTCATCAGCGAATCATCGCTGAAGCTCACACCAACATCGAGGATGCTATAATCACTAACGAACGTCACTATTCAGCGTTGGAACAATCGCTGACCGCGCTGTGCCAGGCCAGGGAGGATTTGACCGCCGGCTTCACTGAAGAGGTAGCTTTGACAAACCTTCATCAAGCGCTTCGGAGTCTTGGAGTAATAACTGGCGAGACACTCATCGCGGACATTATCAATCAGATTTTCTCGACATTCTGTATTGGAAAGTAGGCGCTACCAGAAAGCCACCGGAAAGCTATGTCGTACTTTGACGAACAATTCGACGTGATAGTGATCGGAGCGGGACACGCTGGGTGCGAGGCCGCAAACGCCGCCGCTCAACTCGGCGCGAAGACCGCAATCGTCACATTCAATCTCGATCTAATCGCACAGATGTCCTGCAATCCGGCAATCGGGGGTATCGCCAAAGGCCACCTCGTTCGAGAGCTTGACGCGCTTGGCGGATTGATGGGACGCGTGATTGATCAGACCGGCATACAGTTCCGAATGCTCAACCGCAGTCGAGGCCCCGCCGTGCAAGCGCCGAGAGCGCAGGCTGACCGCGCCCTCTATCGTCATCAAATGAGACGCGAGCTTGAAGCTATCCCGAGCCTCTACCTGCGGCAGGGCGAGGTCATACAGATTCTGACCGAAAACGGGCGCGTCGCAGGCGTTGAATTGATGGATGGACGGTTGCTCAGAGCCGGAGCCGTGATCATAACGACCGGGACTTTCCTGAATGGTCTGATTCACATTGGCTCCAGACGTTTCTCCGCCGGACGTTCAGGCGAACCGCCATCAATCAAACTTGCTGAAAACCTGCGCAACCTGGGATTCAGAATCGCCAGACTCAAGACGGGAACCCCGCCAAGACTCGATGCTCGCTCAATTGACTTCAAAGCGTTCGAGGAGCAACCGGGGGATGAGTTCCCTACGCCATTTTCATTCACGACCAGAGCGATCACTCAACGCCAAATTTCGTGCTTCATCGGATACACGACTCAGAAAGTCCACGATGCGATCCGCGATAACATCAGCCGGTCTCCGCTCTACAGCGGCCAGATCGTCGGCGTCGGCCCGCGTTACTGCCCTTCAATCGAAGACAAGGTGGTCAAATTCCCTGACAAAAATCGCCATCAACTTTTTCTCGAACCTGAGGGTTATCACACCTACGAAGTCTACCTGAACGGCTTTTCGACCAGCCTTCCCGCCGATTTGCAACGAGAGTTGGTCAACCAGATTCCCGGCCTTGAGAACGCAGTGATGCTCCGCCCCGGCTATGCCATTGAGTACGATATGGTTGACCCAACCGAACTCTGGCCCTCTTTGGAGACCAAGCGAGTTCGCGGCCTCTTCAATGCTGGCCAGATCAACGGCACTACAGGTTACGAAGAAGCGGGCGCTCAAGGAATCATCGCTGGAGTCAACGCGGCGAGATACGTTCACAAGCAGGAGCCGATTTCGATTGATCGCGACTCCGCCTACATCGGCATTTTGATTGATGA
>JAJVID010000084.1:13373-20271 GCA_022072205.1 Acidobacteriota bacterium | reverse complement strand
CCGTCAGCGGCAAACGCCCGATAAGCAAAACACAGTCGAAGGCGTTGGCCGAGTACTTCCACGTTTCGCCGGAACTGTTTCTTTGAACTTCGGAATTCGCAATCAGGCTTACCGGTTTCTTGACCGGCGCCTGAGATAACCCGATTTTTCAAAACACGACTTCAGCCGATGGACGAAAAAAAGCACAACCCGCCCACCCGCTCCCCGGAAGAATTCCACCTACGCATCGCCACCGCGCATCGCGTTGACTCGTTCAACTCGGTGGCCTTTTCGCCCGGCGGTCGCTTCGTCGCTTCTGGCTCCGATGACTACACCGTCAAGTTGTGGGACTCAGCTTCCGGCAAGTTCATCCGCTCTCTCCAAGGTCATCAAAATTGGGTTCGCAGTGTGGCCTTTTCGCCAGACGGTCGCTTCATCGCCTCTGGCTCCGATGACAAAACCGTCAAGTTGTGGGACTCAGCTTCCGGAGAGCTTATCCGCTCTCTAGAAGGTCATCAATCTTCGGTGAACAGTGTAGCCTTTTCGCCCGACGGTCGCTTCATCGCCTCTAGCTCCGATGACAAAACCGTCAAGTTATGGGAGGCGTCTTCTAGCAAGCTCGTCCGCTCGCTCGAAGGCCATCAATACTCAGTTCGCAGTGTTACCTTTTCACCGGACGGGCGATGGATCGCTTCCGGCTCCTCTGACACCATCATCAAGCTGTGGGAGATTTCTTCTGGCAAGCTCGTCCGCTCGCTCGAAGGTCATCGATCTTCTGTTCGTAGTGTTGCATTTTCGCCCGACGGACGATGGCTCGCCTCCGGCTCCACTGACACAACCGTCAAGTTGTGGGACACCTCTTCTGGCAAGCTGATCCACTCTCTTGAAGGCCATCAACATGACGCGAACAGTGTTGCGTTTTCGCCAAGTGGACGATGGCTCGCTTCCGGCTCTTCTGACAAAACTGTCATGTTGTGGAGGGTACCTTCCGGGAAGCTCGTCCGCTCGCTCGAAGGTCATCAATCCTTTGTGAACAGCGTCGCATTTTCGCCCGACGGACGATGGCTTGCCTCCGGCTCCTCTGACAAAACCGTTAAGTTGTGGGAGGTCTCCTCCGACAAACTCATCCTCTCGCTCGAAGGTCATCAACCTTCTGTTCGCAGTGTCGCATTTTCGCCCGACGGACGCCTGCTCGCCTCCAGGTCAGGTAATAAGACTGCCTTATGGGACTCTTCTTCCGGCAAGCTCGTCCGCTCGCTCAGAGGTCATTACTACCCGGTTCTAAGTGTCGCATTTTCGCCCGATGGACACCTGCTCGCCTCCGGCTCCTCTGACAAGACCGTAAAATTGTCGGAAGTCTCTTCTGGCAAGCTCCTTCACTCGCTCATAGAGCACCGACAAGAGGTGAACAGTGTGGTCTTTTCGCCCGACGGACGCCTGCTCGCCTCCGGCTCCTCTGACACGACCGTAAAGTTGTGGTGGGCTTCTTCCGGCAAGCTCGTCCGCTCACTCCAAGGTCATCAATCCTCTGTGAACAGTGTGGCCTTTTCGCCCGACGGACGCCTGCTCGCCTCCGGTTCCAATGACATGACCATCAAGTTGTGGGACGCCTCTTCCGGCATGCTCTTACGCTCACTCCAAGATCATCAACATTGGGTTCACAGTGTGGCCTTTTCGCCGAATGGAGAATGGCTCGCCTCAGGCTCCAATGACAACACAGTCAAGCTGTGGGAGGTCTCTTCCGGGAAGCTCGTCCGCTCACTCGAAGGTCATCAATCCTTTGTGAACAGCGTCGCATTTTCACCCGACGGACGATGGCTCGTCTCTAGCTCCGATGACAACACCATCAAGTTGTGGGAAGTCGAAACCGGCGGTGAGGCGCAAACTTTCAGAGAGATATCACCTGCATACTATCTGCTTGCCGCCGAATTCTGTCCGCAGACACCAATTGCCACGTCCTTTGAAGGCAATCTGACCTGTTATGGCGAAACCGACTTGATTCTCGCCGCCGTCGAATACGCGGCGGCGGCGAACCTGCCAGTCACAGCCCCGGTCAGTTACGTCAGTGTCAAAGTCGTGCTGATCGGCGAAAGCAGCGTCGGCAAATCCTGCCTGGCGCTCAGAATGGCCACCGGCGAATACCAGGAACTGGGCACGACGCACGGCATGCGCACGTGGAAGATGCGGCCTGAACAGCTCGATCCCGGCGCCGTCGCGACCGCCGCCGAAGAGCGCGAGGTCTTCATCTGGGATCTGGGCGGGCAGCAGGAATACCGGCTGGTTCACCAGTTGTTTCTGCCCGAAACGACGCTGGCGATGATCCTCTTCGATCCCACGCGCGGGCGCGCCGCGTTTGAAGACGTGCGCGAATGGAACCTGCGGCTGAAGAAACAGACAGACAAGCCGGACGCTGACCGGCAGACGGTCAAGCTGCTGGTCGGAACGAAGCTGGACACGGGCGACGAGGTGGTTGACCGCGCCGAAATCAACCGCCTGATCGCCGAATGCGAATTCGTTGATTATTTTCCGACCAGCGCGCTCACCCCGCGCGGCGTCGCCGAATTGGGCAAAGCCATCATCGGCCAGATCGAATGGGACGGACTGTCGAAGACCACGCGGCCACGATTGTTCCAACTGATCCGCGAAACCGTCAGGCAATGGCAGGACGCGGGCGAAGTCGTGGCGCTCTATTCCGAGCTTGAAAAACGCATTCGCGCGCTGGCGGAGAACGATCCCGACCTGGAATTCGATCCGCAATCGGTCAACACCGTCATCGGACAATTGGCAGGGCAGGGTCAGATCGTCGAAACGCGGTTGTCGGCGGGCGACCGCGTGCTGGTTTTGCAGATCGGGTTTATTTCGATATACGCCGGGGCGCTGGTTCTGGCCGCGCGCGACAATCCCAAAGGCGTGCCCGCGCTGGAAGAGTTGCTGGTCGTTTCGGGCCGGACGCCGTTGCCGGGGATCAAACCCGAAGAGCGCGTTGACCCGCTGCGCGAACGCATCGTGCTGGAATGCACCGTGCAATTGCTGCTCGACCGGGGGCTGTGTTTCAAACACGAAGGGATGTTGATCTTCCCCACCGAATTCAAACAGTCGGAGGCGGCGGATGGCGAACTGGCGGCGCAGAAAGTGACGATCTATTACGATTTCACCGGCGCGATTGACAACATCTGGGCTTCGCTGGTGACGCAACTGGCGATGGGCGGCGAGGCAGAAGCGGGTTTCGGGCGCGTCCGTTTGTGGAAGAACCACGCCGAGTTTGAAAAGCCCGGCCAGGGCGTGTGCGGGCTGAGCAGGATTGACCGCCAGAGCGGGTCGGCGCATCTGGATTTGATGTTCAGCGAAGAGGTTTCGCCGGAGACGCGCGATCTGTTCATCAGCTTCGTTGACCAGCATCTGCGCAAAGAGGGCGTCGAGATCAAAGAAGGCTGGAAGATGGTTTGCGCCAACGGTCACCCGTTCGACGAAGAAGCGATCAAAGCCCGCATCGCCGAAGGCAAGACCGACATCGGCTGCTCGATCTGCGATTCGCGCGTGTTGATCGGCAAGAGCGCCGAAGAAGCCCGCGCCGCAACCGGGCGGGAACTGGTGGCGCTCAAAACCAGCATCAACCGGATCAAAAAGCAGGAAATCGCCGAGACCAAAGCGGAATTCAAATCGCTGGAAGTCTTCATCTCCTATTCGCACCGCGACGAAGCGCTGCGCGAAGAGTTGGGCAAACACCTGAGCGCGCTCCGCCGTGAAAACGTCATCGGATTCTGGCACGACCGGATGATCGGCGCGGGCGCGGAATGGCGGGGCGAGATTGACCGCCATCTGGAACAGGCCGGGATCATCCTGCTGCTGGTCAGCCCCGATTTCATCGCGTCGGATTACTGCTACGGCATCGAGACGAAACGCGCGCTTGCGCGCCACGCGGCGGGCGAGGCCGTAGTCATTCCCATCGTCCTGCGCCCGGTTGATTGGTTGAAGACGCCGCTGGCCGAGTTGCAATCGCTGCCGCGCGACAACCGGGCGGTTGAAAGCTCGCACTGGAAAAACCGCGACGAGGCCTTCGTCGAAGTCGCCCGAGGCATCAGGCAGGCGGTCGAACAATTGATGCGCCCGTCAGCGGCGCCCCAAGCCGAAGCCGCGACGCCCCGATTCATCCCGAAACAGATTCAGCATCCTCCGGCGCGCATCCTGCATTTGAGCGACCTACATTTCAGCGCGAGCGACGATCCGATTGTCCGCTTGCAGCCGCTGCTCGGCGATCTGCGAGACCGGCGCGAAGGTTTTGGGATCGAGAGTCTGGATTACCTGATCATTTCCGGCGACCTGACGAATCGCGGCGCTTACGAAGAGTTCGAGCAGGTTCACGAATTCCTCTCCGCTCTGGTCAAGGAGATGAAATTGACCGCCGAACGCACGATCATCGTTCCCGGCAATCACGACCTGAGCTGGGATGAAGAGGTTTACGAATGGATGCAGGAGCGCAAAGTTGATCCGGGCAAGCTCTCGCCGGGCAGTTTCGTCCGGCAGGGCAACGGCTATCTGGTGCGCGACGACGCGCGCTATCCGAAACGCTTCAGGAATTTCGCGCGGTTCCACCACGAGTTCAAACAACTGGAATATTCGCTGAAGCCGGAAGCCCAGAGCCTGTCGGTGCTGTTTGAAGAGACCGGCATTCAGTTTCTGGCTTTGAATTCGGCGTGGATGATTGACGAATTTCACCCCGGCCGGTCTGGAGTCAACGAGAAAGCTCTGGCCAAAGGTTTGATGGAAGCCGACGGGCAGATCGAAGAAGCGAAGAAGGCAACCCGGCTCGGCGAAGACGCCGAGGTCACGCGCATCGCCATCTGGCATCACCCGGCGACCGGCAATGAGAAGATCGCCGACGACGATTTCATCGAACGATTGCGCAGGGCCGATTTCAAACTCTGCCTGCACGGCCACGTCCACGAAGACCACGCCGATCTGGCCGGCTACCTGCACCCGACCCGCAAGCTGCGCGTGGCCGGCGCCGGATCGTTCGGCGCCGTCGCGGCGCATCGCCCGCCATCAACTCCGAAACTTTACAACCTGATCGAGATTCCGCGCGACCACAGCCTGATCCGCGTTCACACCAGATGCATGCGCAGAGAGAGCGGGGCGTGGGAAGGATGGGCGGTTTGGCCGGGAGAGAACGCTTTCGATAAGAAAGCGTTTTACGAGATCAAACTCAAAGGCTTTCCATAGCTATTTGATCTTCAACACCCGCCGCGCATTCCCGGACAAAATCTTCCGCGTCACTTCCCCGCTCGGAGACAGCCTGCGAATCGTCGCCAGTTGCTGCGACCCGCTGCATTTCTCGCCTTCGCCGACGCGGTCGTTGCAGTCGCTGCCGTAAAGCAATTTGTCCTGATGGCGTTTGATGAATTCGCGCGCGTGGTCTTCGTCGCGCAGCATCGCGTTCAATCCCGATCCGGCGGATAGATCGCCGAACATATTCGGATAATCCGCGAGCAATCGGTCGGTGATGCCGCCGAGCGTGACTTTAGTCTTCGGGTACATCACGGTCTGTTCGTGGTTGCGGTCAATGTTGCCCCACCACGTTTGCGCGTGGCCGATGAAATTGACCTTCGGGAATTTCTCCAGGATTTTGTGGAAGCGGTCGAAGCCCCGGTTGTATTTGCCATGCTGAAAATGCAGCAGCACGGGCACGTTGTATTCGCGGGCGATTGTGGCGATCAGTTCGATGTGTTTTGAATCCGACTCGACCTCGAACTTCTGTTCGCCGATGCCGATGGCGCCCAGCTTCAGGTACTTCTCGATCACCTGGCGCGTTTCCGCGATGTCGGGCAGTTCGTTGGCGAAGAAGTAGAACTCTTTGGGATATTTTCTGGCCAGAGCGACAACTGTGTCGTTACCCCAGGCGTCGGCTTCCAGGCCGTATTTCGATCCGGCTGGGAGCAGCACGGTTTTCGTGATGCCCATCTTCCGCTGATGCGCGATGAGGTCTTCATCGCTGCGGCCTGAATAATGCGTGTGCTGGTGAATGTCTATGACGGCTTCAGCGGCGAAGGCGCCTTCCGGCAAAACGCTTCCGGCTGCCGCCGCGCAAGTCGAAGCGATGAATGTTCTGCGTGAAATGTGCGTGGTCATCTTTCCTCCATATTTGCCGTCAAATTTGCCGCCGCCCAAAACTTCTCGACGGCCTGTTTGCATTGCGACAGGGTTTCAACCGTCAGCGGGAAATGCGGTTCGAGCGAGACGGGACCGACGTAGCCGATGCGTTCGAGCGCGGCGAAATGCCGGCGGTAATCAATCATTCCTTCGCCCGGCGTGACCCAGCGCGGAATGCCGCTGCCCTTCGGCGCGTCGAGCTGGTCTTTGATATGGACGTTGGCGATGAGCGGCGCGACGGCGTCGAATTCATCAATCGGATCGCGGCGCAACTGCCACGCGACGTTGCACGGATCGTAATTGACGCCGAGCGCGGGCGAAGCGGCCCGCCGAATCAATTCAGCCGTCGCCGCGCCTGTGTCGGCCCAGCAGACCGGCTCAGGCTCGATCAACAGCTTCAGGTTTTCAGCCCGCGCCCGCTCCGCCGCGTCGGTCAAACATTCGACGACCCACTCCGGCGGGTTCGCGCTCGAAATCGTGTCGGCGTTCTCTTCGGTCGCGCCCGGCTTTTGAAATCCGAAGATAATCAGCGCGCACAGATTCCAGCGATGCGCCAACTCGACTGAGCGCGGGAAGACCTCCGCCATCTCACGTTTGAATTTTTCCAGCGTGTCCGTCCATTTGAACAAGCCCGGCGACAACGCGGTGATCTCCAGCCCTTCGCCGTCGCGAATGCGCTCGATTTCCAGTAATTCCTCGCGGCCGCACATCGGAGCGCGGCCCGATTTCAGAAAGCGAATTTCGTAGCGGCGCAGGCCGCACGCGGTTCCGA
>JAJVID010000084.1:0-13273 GCA_022072205.1 Acidobacteriota bacterium | reverse complement strand
GTGATCTCCAGCCCTTCGCCGTCGCGAATGCGCTCGATTTCCAGTAATTCCTCGCGGCCGCACATCGGAGCGCGGCCCGATTTCAGAAAGCGAATTTCGTAGCGGCGCAGGCCGCACGCGGTTCCGACGCGAACAGCTTCGCGGAAATCACGGCTGATTTCGTCTGCGACAATTCCGAGATTGAGCATAAAGTTGTAACAAAGCTCTGTGGCCGTTAAACATGGTTTTGGCGCGTTCAATCGAGCGCGCCGGACTTCTCCTGATAATCAATCATCCACTTCAATAAAGTCCGCGCCGGTGTTGTATCCGCGCCTCGCGCCCGGTTTATCGCCCCGATCTCGAACGCGATCCGCCATTGCGCGAACAGAGTCCTGTACGCCGCAAAGACCGAATATTTCGGATCGTAGATGCTGGTCGCTTCCGAGGTGACGCCGTTCAATTCGATCACTTTGAAATTCCGCCCGCGTTTGAATTCCTCGACGCTCTCCGCGCGAATGTCGAAGCGGCCAAAGTAGAAGCCGTCATAACCTCGGCAGATTCGATCAATCGCTTCTTCCAATTCATCCGTCTTCGCCCATCCGCCGTCCAGAAACACTGAGCCGCGACAGTGCGTGCCGATGTCTACAAGCTGGATTCGCTCGCCCGCGCGCGGCGTCTCCCATAAACGGCCGGCGTGTTTGTCGAGCAGAAAACGCGCCATGCAAACCGCGCGATCATCGTTGAGGATCAATCGCTCCAGCGTGCTCGCGCCATCGCCGGTGACCGACGGAAAACGTTTTTCGGTGATTGCGAAGATGCGCCCCCGCTCCTGATCTGGGTAACGATAATAAAACACGCCGAACTCTTCGCCTGAGGCGTACTCCTGAATCAACGTGTCAACACTGGCGCGGCGCAGGTAGTCTTCCATCTCCGATTCCGATTTGATGATGCCGACTCCCGATCCGCGCTGGCCGGCATTCGGCTTGAGCGCGACCGGGAAGTCGAGACCGTGTTCGGCGATGAATTTCTTCGCCTGCTCGATTCGGTCTTCAACGCTCGATGAGGCCTCGATCAAATCCCACTTGGGCAGGCAATCGCCCGATTTTTCAAGCCCGCGCAGAATCTCCGCTTTCGATTCCCCGATGAATCCTCCGCCGGGGATCGCCGGATTCGCCGCCGTGAAGACGGTCAGGCCGCGATGCTTCAACATCAACCACGCGATGTAACAAACGACCGGCGGATAAAAGACAACCGGCGGCCAGAATTCCCACCTCGTCATCCTTCGCCACGACGAAACCAGCAGACGTCGGCCTTTCGCCGTCAAGAGCCGGACGAGCAGTTTTACGACCGCCAGAATCAGGACGCCCGCGATGATAACTTTAAAAAGCAGACTTTGCCCGCCCAGCAGCGCCGATTCGATCACTTCTCTGCCCAACAGTATCGCCAGGCCGACCAGCAGCGGAGTCCACACCGCGCAGGCCAGTAAAAAATAGAAGGCGAATTTCCAGAAGCTGGTCTGGAGCGCGCCTGCCGCGAAATACGTCGGCAATCGAGCGCCGGGCAGGAAGCGGCTGGCGAAGATCACTTTCGCGCCCTGTCGCGAAAACCATTCGGAGCTTCTTCGCGCGTCGTCCTCCCTGATGAACCATTTGACCGGAGCGCGTTGCAACGCCGGTCGCCCCAACCAGCGCCCGGCCAAAAACAGCAAAAGATCGCCGACAAAAATGCCGAGGAAGCAGGCGAAAGATGCCAGCGCGAAACCGATTCTGCCTTGCGCGGCCAGAACGCCCGCTGTGACGCAAGTCAGGTCTTCGCTGACCAGCGTCGCGGCGGCCAGCAGCAACGTCACGACGACAGCGGTGACGCCAATGAATTTCGGCAGATTGTTCGGATCGAATGGCTGTTCGGACGCGGCGACGCGCGCCGGATCAGCGGTTGCGCGCGTCGCCGCTTTGCCGGCTTCAACGCGGCTGACGAAATCGCCGATGATCGGCGCAAGATAATCGGGGCGCTGAAAAGTCATGAAATGATCGTAGTCGGATAAGACCAATTCGCTTTGCGGCGCAAGGCGCGCGTGCTCAATCGCCGCTTCGACGGGAACCAGAAAATCCCTTCTGCCATGAATGATCAACATCGGCCCCGCGTATCGTTTGATCAGATCGCGGAGCGGGCGTTGATCGGAATCGTAAAAGTTGCGGCTGAACGAAACGCCTATGTCGCGGTTGTACGCGGCGGGAGTCAGCGGCAAGCCTTCGCGCAACACCCGGAAGAAACCGAGTTGCAAGCCGTGAACGGCGTGGTTGGCGTGATATTCGCCGAGCAGTTCCATCTCCTGCGCGCCGATGGCCGACAGCATCGTGATCGAAGCCACACGTTCGGGCGCGAACTCAGCCAAATGCAGCGCGACGCCTCCACCCATGCTGAACGCGACGACGTGGACACGCGGCAGTCGCAACTGATCGAGCAGTTGGATCACATAACGCGCGTGCGCCCGGAACGAATAGTCCGGAATGTCCCTGGTCGAATGTCCGAAGCCGGGCAGGTCGGGCGCAATCAGGCGGCGCCCATTGAGCAGGGGAGCAGCGCTGATCCGCGTGAAATCATCGCCGCTGCCCGGACTGCCGTGCAACAACAAGATCGGCAATCCGCCGACATCGTTTTTCGCGGAATAATCTCGATAGGCGATGCGGATTTGTTTGTCGAGGTAGTGGTCGCCATCAACGGCGCGCGCCATCACAGCGCAACAGCTTTTGGAGACTTCGTCAACGGGGTCCAGCCGGCGCGCGATGTGCGAAGTCAACAACAAAACCGCGTAACCGGCGACAAAATACCAGCGCCAGCGGCGCAGCCACAGACGAAGCTTGCCCGGAGAAGATTTCGTCGCGCTCGTCATGAATCTCTCTCGCTGCCTAATAACGCCGAATCAACCATCGGCGTGAACTGATCATTGACGGCGCGCCACAAACTTTTCGCCAGTTCCTTGCGGTCGTCTGACCCAATCGCGTGCGAGCCGAACGTGATGGTGGCTTCGAAGCCCGACAGCTTCAACAACTCCATAACGTGCGGCGTGAACGTCATATCTCCCCACCAACTGACGGCCAGATAAGCCGGCGTCTCGCCGGGCCGGGTGCGATAACTGATCGAAGCGAAGGAGACCGGATAACTCGCCTTCGCCGCCGGATCGAGCAATGAAGCGTGAAACGGCAGAACTCTGTCGCCCGCGCCGCTCGTGCCCTCAGGGAAAAGGATCACTCCCAAGCCTTCATCCAGCGCCTCGTTGATCTCCGCGATCACTCGCGGGATGTCGTGCAACTTTTCGCGGTTAATGAAGATTGTGCCGACCGTGCGCGCCAGCAATCCGATTCCCGGCCAATCGGCGATGTCGTTTCTGGAAATGAAGACACATTCCAGGCAGGCCGCATAAGCGATGATGTCAACGTAACTCAGATGATTCGACACCAGAAAGAACGGCGGTCGCGGCGGTTCGCCAATCGTCCTGATCCGCATCCCCAGAATCAAAGCCATGGAGCGCCCCCAACCATTCAGTACGATCTTTCGCCATCGCCGCCTGCCCTGCCCCTTTTGAAAAGGCGCGGTCAAAACTTTGCCGATCAGCCAGAGCAGATACCAGATTGCCGACACCAAAATCAGAGCCGGAATCCTGATTGTGAGCCGAAGTAATTTCATCGCCGCCAATTTTACCCTGACATCGCGTCCGGCGGCACTGAGCGGCGTGAGAAACTGCGCTCGTTGGTTTAGAATCCACGCCGCAGTTTCCCTGACAATATTCCATCACAACTTACAGGAGAGATCATGAAGAAATTCGCGCACGTGCCTTTGATCGCGGCGGTTTTGGCGCTCACTTCCTGCTCGACCGCGCCTACGGCCAGCAATACTTCTGACAACAAACCGGCTGCGACTCCCGCATCCGCCATTGGGGCCGGATCGAATTCAGCGGCCAGGATCGTTCGCCTTGATCCGGCCTTTGACAAGCTCGCGCCCGCTGACGTGAAGGTCGAAAAGCTCGTTGACGGGCATCAATGGACTGAAGGGCCGGTGTGGAATCGCAAGGAAGGCTATCTACTTTTCTCCGACATTCCGAACAACGCGATCATCAAATGGCAGGAAGGCAAAGGCGAAAGCGTGTTCTTGCAGCCCGCCGGTTACAGCGGCAAGACGCCGTTCACGGGCCACGAGCCGGGCACGAACGGATTGATCTACGACGCTGAAGGCCGTCTGGTCGCCTGCGAACACGGCGACCGTCGCGTGTCGCGTCTCGAAGCCGACGGCAAAACCAAAAAGACGCTTGCTGACAAATACAACGGCAAACGGCTCAACAGCCCGAACGATCTGGTTTACAAATCGAATGGCGATCTTTATTTCACCGATCCGCCTTACGGTTTGCCGAAAGGCATGGATGATCCGGCGCGCGAGCTTGATTTCTGCGGCGTCTATCGCCTGACAAAAGATGGCAAGCTGACTTTGCTGACGAAAGAAATCACGCGGCCCAACGGCGTTGCGTTTTCGCCGGACGAGAAGAAGCTTTACGTCGCGTCGTCCGATCCCGACAAAGCGATCTGGATGGTTTACGACGTGCAGCCTGATGGGACAATCGTCAACGGCAAGGTCTTCTTCGACGCGACGGCCTGGGCAAAGGAAAAACGTCCGGGATTGCCCGACGGAATGAAGGTGGACAAAGACGGCAACCTGTTCGCCACCGGGCCTGGCGGCGTTCACGTCTTTTCGCCTGATGGGAAACACCTGGGGACGTTCGACACCGGCGCGCCGACCTCGAACGTGGCCTGGGGCGGCGACGGTTCGACGCTTTACATCACGGCCAACACGGCGCTGCTGCGGGTCAAGCTCAATACCAAAGGACCTGGCTTCTAAAGTTTAGCCACAGAGCCACAGAGCCACAGAGTGAATTACAAGAGAGACGTTCAGTCTTCTCCCTTCCCTGGCTCCTCTCTGTGGCTCTGTGACTCTGTGGCAGTAAATCATTTGATGTTGACGCGCACGATGTTCGCCGTGCGGCCATCAACCTTCAACACGACATCCATCTCGCCGCGTCCGGCCAGTGTTCGCGGCAATCGCAGATTGATTTGATCCAGGCCGTAATATCCTCCCTGCGCGCCCGCGTATAAAACTTCGACCGGGACGCCGCCTATCGTCACACTGACGCCGCTCAGGTTCTGGCGATATCTGAATCCCGTGCCGAACAGCAGCAGGAAAACCTGATCGTTCGGGTCGCTCACATCTATCGGCAGTGTGACATATCCAGCCACTCCGAAATCGAATCGGATCGCCTGTTCGTAAACTTGCGAACCGTCGGCCTTGATGCGCAACACTGACGCCGCCGCCGCGCCTTGCCCGTTCGAGTTCGCTCCGAACAGGCTCGGAGCGACGCTGTTGATTTGCACGGTTCCGACCGAAATCGCGCCGGCCTCGTTGAAGACTGTGACGGTCGCTGCGCCGTTCGCCGAGCCAGCCGGAACGAGATAATTGACCTGCGTCGGCGCGGCGAAAAACAACGGGGCCAGGCGTTCAACGCACGCGCTGTCTTTCACTTTGACTGTCGTTCCGTTCAGATTCAACGGCGGGATCGGGCCTTCGCTCGACAGCGGATATTTCGACAGGTTCGTGCCCAGCGCCGAAGCCAGAGATTCGGGCGCAAGCCCCGTTTCGACTTTGAAGCTCGCCGATGAAACGTTCGTCACGCCGATGGTCGTCGGCGAATACGGAAACAGGAACGATGACGATGGCCGGGTGATGGTGACGCAATCGCCAGCGAACATCTCGCGCACGGGCTTGCCATCGGGCCACAAGCCCATAAACCGCTGCTCGGCTGAACCGCCGCCGAGCGCGATTCGCTTCCCTTCCTGCCTGCCCGTGAAAGCGTAATCGGCCAGCGCGTCCATCAAACGATAAATGCCGTAAAAATCGTGCGCGTCCTGTCCGCTGCCTGAAGGCGTGCCGTGATCGGCTTCCAGGTTGTATCCCAGCCGCTCCTCGCGCATGAGCATCACGAAATCCTTTTCGCTCGCGGGCAAATTGATGCGCTCGAAAATCTCCTTGCCTATGCGGTGATCGCAGACGCCGTCCTGCTCGTAAACCTGAACGATCACTTTGGCGTGCGGCGGGAAGTTGACGAACTGCGAGAGGCTGACTTCGTTGTAATACCAGGGCGCCATCATAAAAAGAAACAGCCCGTCTTTGCCCCAGCCGCGTTCGAGTCCGCGAAAGGCCATGTTCAAAATGGCCGATCCGCCGAACGAATGGCCAGCGTAACCCACGCGCGTCAGGTCGAACGATGAGCCGTAGCGCTTCACGGCTTCTTCAAATCCGGCAAAGATCGTGTCGTAACGTTTCTTGTACAAACTGATGTCGCCGGAAATGACCTGAAACGGCGCGTAGACCAGCGCGTAGCCTCGGCTGACGATGTGATTGATCAGCGGTTCGTATTCGTCGGGATCGTTGTTGGCGAAACCTGGGGCGAAGAAGATCACTGGCGCCGGGGTTGTCACGCCGGCCGGTCGAAAGACGTGAACGTTTTCGCGGTCGTAAAGCGGGCTGGGGAACTTCTCGTCCGTGACCGCGAACTGCCCGTTCGCGCCGTAACCCGACGGGATCGGCTGAAACGGCGACGGAGCCGATGATTGAGCTTGAATGGTTGAGATCAGAGAGAGAGCGAGCGGAAGCGCAAGCAGTATTTTTTTCATAACGGTTTCAACAAAGGGGCCAATTGTCTAGCGCCGGTGAGCGGAAGACAGCTTATCCGTAACCAGCGCCAACCCTTCTTTAACCGCCTGCCGCCCACATCTACTTGATTGCGACGCGGACAACATTGCTTTGCCCGCCATCTTCTGTCAAGCCGCGTCCTGCGCCTCGAACCCGCGATAAAGCGGCAACGCGACCAGCGCGATCAGCGGCAGGGTGACAATCACACTGACGACGCCCAGCGTTTGTTCACCGATCCAGAACGTCATAAACAGATTGAAGCCGAGCACGCCGAAATAGAGTCCGACCGGGCCAAGAGCCTTGTAGCGATACTCGCGCTCGCCCACAGCCTGATTTGGAGATTTACCGAAGACGATTTTCTCCAGCCACACAAACAGCCGGACGATCACGAAACAGACGAAATACCAGCCGAGGAAGTTGGCGAGGGTGATTCCGAAATAACTTCCACCGCCGGGGTAGTAATAAATCTTGCCCAGAAACCATCGGTCGCCGAGCAGCGCCACCGGATCAATGATGATGTCCAGGTACATCATCAAAAACGAGGCGAGCGCCGCCGTCGCCCAACGTCTTCTCACCTCGCCGCCGTTCACCGCCTGAACGTCGCGCCAACTCGCTTTCACGCGTCCAAGCAATGTCGTCGCCAGTTCCCAACTGACGTATGACAGGAACGTGAACGAGAGCGAATCCATAAACGGCACGCCCGCGATCCACAATTCACGATGGCTGGTTCGATCAATGTAGTAATACAACCCGAACGGAAAGCCCGTCGCGGCTACGGCTGAACTCCATTCGCACAAGAACGCGACGGCGTAGGCGAGCGCGGTGAAGAGCGCCGTCCGCTTCCAGCCGATGTTCGTGATCGCCAGAAAGAGATAGCAGGCGAAGAAGACGAAGACGTAGGGCCGATAGGCGACGGTCGAGATAAGCAGTTCGAAGAAGTGAATCATGGTTTCGCCCTGGAATTAAGGTGATCAATCAGTTATGCGCCAATCAGTTGGCATCCGTAATCGTAATCCATAATCTTATTGACAGCTTCAGAAACAACGGGGTATCTTCGCCGCGCCCTAAAAACAAGCATTGCCAGGTCTCTCACGAACGCAGGCAGGTTTATCTCGCTACTTGCGATTGTTCGACGAATGCGCGCGATATTACCAGCTTCCGTTCACCAGGCAGTCGCTCACAAATCCACAATAAACGATCCGCCACTTCGACATCGCTGGAAAACTCGGTACACCAGTGCGCCATCTCGTGATCAGAAGCGACAGGCGGACTTTAACGACTATCAATAACCCCACTATATCCACTGAAAGAACCACAAGAGGAAAAGCCCATGAACATAAAACTGCTGAAGATATTAATGCTGCTCCTCCTCTCAATAGGAATCAGCTCCACATTGTTCCTAAACAACCCCGGTTACATTTTTTCCAACACCACACTAGCATCAACCGGCTTTGACTATCAGGGTGAACGCCAGCCGTCGCCAATGGACCGATCAACACGGCGGATCAAGGAAGCCCCGACCGGCTTCGACGATCGAACTAACGGGATGGTTGATCAGGCCACACATGATGCCGACAAGGAAGAATTCGTCGGACAGCAGTTGCTTGAAGACGGCCTCGGTCCGGTTTACAACGCTCAATCCTGCAGCGAATGTCACCAGAACCCAATCGCGGGCGGCATCAGCCAGATCACCGAGTTGCGGGCTGGTCATTTTACAGGCGTCAACTTCGTTGATCACCCTGGAGGATCGCTGATCCAGTCCCGCGCGATTGACGCCAGTATTCAGGAGCGATTGTTGGACGGCAACGAAGTGCGCACATTCCGCACTTCGCTAAATACGCTCGGCGACGGCTTCGTCGAGTGCATTGATGACGAGACACTCATCGCCATCGCCAATAACCAACCCGCTGCCCTGAGGGGCGCGTTTTTCCTGGTACCAGTGCTGGAGGCGCCGGGTGTAACTCGCGTTGGACGCTTCGGTTGGAAGAATCAGCATGCCAGCCTGATGTCATTTTCCGCCGACGCTTATCTCAATGAGATGGGTATCACCAGCCCGCTTCTGCCAGCCGATAACAGCAGCAATGGCATTCCAGTCACCGCCTTCGACACAGTGTCTGAGCCTGAGGATCCTGCTGGGGAGCAGCAAGGATTCGGCGAGGGTGTTGAAGCTTTCGCACGCTTCATGCGCGCGACTAAAGCGCCTCCGCGTGACGAGACTCTGGCCGCCAATATGGACACCATCCTCGGCGGAGAGATATTCAACTCCATCGGCTGCGCAGTCTGTCACGTTCCGACAATCGTCACTTCCCCTCCAGGCGCTGTGATCAACGGCGGCGCGTTCACGGTTCCGGCGGCGCTTGGCAACAAACGCATCCACCCCTTCAGCGATTTCCTGCTCCACGACATTGGAACCGGCGACGGAATTGTCCAGAATGGCGGGCAGGAAACCCGGAACCAACTCCGCACGCCGCCGCTCTGGGGCTTGCGCACGCGCAACCGGTTGATGCATGACGGCGAGTCGCTCACGCGCCACGAGGCAATCCTGCGCCACGCCGGCCAGGCGACGCCCGTCATCAATAACTACAACGCGCTCAACGCCAGCCAGAAGAGCCAACTGCTCACATTCCTCAACTCGCTATAAACCTCGTCCTACAGGTTTTCTCGCGGGCTTTCGGCGGCGGCGGATCAAAACATTCGCCGCCGCCCTTTTGAAATGCCCTGATTCTCTTGAGAGTCTCTATGTCTGGCCCAAAAACAAGAATGCCGCCATCCCTTCTTCTCACCAGCTTTCTTTGCCTCGCGCTATCCGCGTGCTCACGCCACGATCAGAAACAGCAGACGCAGGTAGAGCAGCCCAGGTCATTTTCTCCGCCTCCAGCGTCAGCGAGCGGGCCGCCTGATCTACGTCCTCCTCAACCGGCTGAGGCGCAGGAGGCGATCCAACGCGTCTACGATCAAGCCGTGATAATCGAATCCAACCGCCCCCAATATCTCATCGCCGGAGACCTCAACGGCGACAACTCGCCCGATCTGGCCGTAGTGGTCAGACCGGCGCCGGGACAACTCGCGGCGATCAACCACGAACTGGCAAACTGGATTCGATGCGAACCTCAAAAGGTCAAACCGTCTGTTCCTCAAAAACACGGGCGCATCCTTCTTCAGATGGCGCCGCCAATCGTCATCGAGCAGCGCGACCTGTTGATCGCCGTCATTCACGGCTACGGGCCTCAAGGCTGGCGCAATCCGCAGGCCCGGCAAAGCTACCTGCTCAAAAACGCCGCGGGCGCCGAAATGAAACTGCTCAGGCTCGACGAAGCGCTGAAGTTGGCTTCGGGCGGAAATCGCCTGCCCCGGTTGCAAGGCGATGTAATCAGGCAGACGCTGGCCAATGAACAGGGATTGCTTTATTACACCGGAGCGAAATATGCCTGGCATCGGCTGAGCGCGACAGGGCCATGAGGTCAATGGCGTTGAATCGAGCGAGACGAGAAAGCAAGAAGAGAGGTTACGGAACAAACTGAAATAACGGAACAAGCGGAAGTTTTCAGGCCGGTTTTTTGCCCTCTTCCGTCTGTTCCGTTATTTCTTTTGTTCAGTAATCTCTCTTCCGTCTTCTCAGCTCAGGTCAGACCGTCGTTTCAGCGATTTTGTGCAGTCCGGTTTGTGACCACCGGCAATTTGACGCCCGAAGCGAAATTCTTCGATCTGTAAATGCGCTGCGTTGCGACGATGTAATCCGCATCCTTCGCCTTGAAAATATTCTCGACGTACTTTTGCGGGTTGCGATCAATCACCGGGAACCACGTGCTCTGCACCTGAACCATGATCTTGTGGCCTTTTTTGAAGCAGTGGTCTTTGTGAATCAGATCAACGTCGAATTCCGTCACCTTGTTGGCGACCAGCGGCTCAGGCTTATCGAAGCCTTTGTGATACCTGCCGCGCAAAACCTCGCCCGACACCATGAATTGATAACCGCCCATCTTGCGATTGTCCGGCCACTCCTGCGGGTAAACGTCAATCAGCTTGACGATCCAGTCGCTGTCCGTGCCCGAAGTCGAAGCGAAGAGTTGCGCGATGATCTCACCCGACACCGTGATGTCTTCCGTCAGAACTTCAGTCTCCCAACTCAAAACATCCGGACGTTCGCTGGCGAAACGCTGATCTTCCATCAGCCACGTGAACCAGCGAGAATCTCTTGAGTAGGTCACTTCGATCGGACGCTGGCGATAAGGCACTGGTTTGGCCGGATCGGAGACATAACTGTCAAACGCCTTCTCGCCCGTTTCAACCGGCGGGTCGAAAGAGAGCTTGCCGCCGGCGTGAAAGTAGAGCTTGCGTTCGGTGGTGATGTTCCTGGGCGGCCACTGGTCGTAAGTCTTCCATTCGTTGCTGCCGGTCTGGAACGTGACGGCCTCCGGCTGATTGAGCGAGCCTTTGCCTTTCAGGTGATAAGCGAACCAGGGCGCTTCGATCTTTTCGCGGAAGTATCTGCCCGTCGCGTTTTTGAATTCGATATTGCCGAGTTTGTCGCCTTCGCCACCGCGCCATCCGCCGTGATTCCACGGGCCGACGACGACGTAGTTGTTCTTCCGCTTATCGTTTTTCTCCAAAGCCACGTAGGTTTTCATCGGGCCGTAAAAATCTTCCTGATCGAACCAGCCCGCGACGTGCAGCGTCGGCACGGCGGGGTCTTTCAGATAATGCGACCCGGAGCGCGATTGCCAGAAGCCATCGAACGACGGATGCTCGATGAAATCCTTCCACGTCGGCAGCGTCGGCGTGATGAAGTTCGACAGCGCGCCTTTCTTCAGATACCACTCGAACATGTCGTAATTGTCGAAGGTCGGGTTGGCGCCGCCCTTCGTGCTTTCAAGGCCGTAAACATATTCGTAGCCGTAGCTCAAACGGAACCCGCCCTGATGAAAGAAATCATCGCCGAGCCAGGTGTCGGTCATCGCGGCCTGCGGCGACAGAGCTTTCAACGCCGGATGCGGTTCGAGCAGCGGGACGGCGGCCAGCCATCCGGGATACGACACGCCGAAGATGCCCACGCGCCCGTTGTTGTTCTTGACGTTTTTGACCAGCCAGTCAATCGCATCGTAAGTGTCCGAAGCTTCGTCAACCGACTTCGGATCGTTTTTATCGCGCGGCGGGCGATTCATCCTGAACTCGCCTTCGGATTTGTACTTCCCGCGAATGTCCTGGAACGCGAAGATGTAACCGTCAGCGGCCAGTTCCTTGTAAGCCAGATGCAGCCTGTTGGCGGTTCTGGGACTGACGCCGTAGGGAGTGCGTTGCAACAGAATCGGCAGAGGCTCCGTCGAATTTTTCGGGACGCAGATGACCGTGTAAAGCTTGACGCCGTCGCGCATCGGAACCATCGCTTCGATGGCGTCGAACTTCGCCTCTTCGGTTTGCGCCGGTTGTTGTGTGGCCTGCGTCCGGCTGAGCGGAGCAATCAACGCCAACAGAGCGATTGTCAGAAAACAAAATCTGAATCCTGTTTTGCGATTCAATACCAGACTGCTTTTGATCATATCTTCTCCTGTAACGATTTTGAGAGCGCACAATGAAAGGCTCCATCATGCGATGGATAATGGTGAATTCCGCAACTCTTACTTCACGCGCCTCAGCTTCACCACTCTGCCGGCCAGCATCCACTCAGACACGTAAAGATTTCCCTTCCTGTCCCAACTCAGGCCATGCGGGGCGATGAACTGCCCGTCCACCCACTGTTCTGGCGGGATTTTGTTTGTGCCGCGTTTTTTCGGATCGCCGCTGTCGCCGAGATGCGTGACCAGCTTGTTGTCCTTGTCGAGAATCGTCACGCGCCCCTGAAGATCGCCGATGGCCACATCATTGCCTCGGATGTTCAGCACGGATGGCAGGCGAAGAAAGTCGTTCTCAGTTCCGTCAACCGTCTTGACGTGCTTGCCGGCCAGGGTGAACCACTGCAGGCGATGGTTGGCGCGGTCAGTCACCAGAACCAGCGGCTCGCTGCCGCGATGATCAATGATGATTTTGTGCGGCGTGCTGAATTTGCCGTCTTCTTTGTCCTTGCCGCTCTTGCCGCCCCAGGAATTGAGGTATTCGCCTTTCGCGTTGTAGCGGTGAATGTAGTTCGCCCCGTAACCGTCGGTGACGTAAAAATCGCCGTTCGGCGCCGCGGTGATGCCCGTCGGTTTGAATTCGTCCTTCGACTTGTAGATTCCCGACTGTTCGGGAAAGCCCTTGACCCAGACCGGCTTGCCTTCGAGCGTGATCTTCGCAAACTCGTGGCGGAAGAGGCTGACCAGATAAATGAACTCCTGATTGCCCTCCCTGATCAGTTGCATATCGTGCGTGCCGTTGCCGTCCTTGTCCGGCTTCCACTCCTTACCCATCGAGCGAATGTATTTTCCATCCTGATCGAAGACGATGATCGAATCGTCACCGTCAGTGCTGAAATAAATCCGATTTTGGGCGTCTACGACGACGCCGCCGTGCGTGCTGCCGAGCTTTATCCCGGCGGGCAGGCTGCCCCACCCGCGAACCCATTCATACTTGTGGGCGCCCG
>JAJVID010000117.1 GCA_022072205.1 Acidobacteriota bacterium | reverse complement strand
CGCTCGCCGCGAAACTTTCATTCAGAACGATGTGGGCTGCGGTCTTGGTCAATCCGTCTTCGTCCTGAAAACCGATGACAGCGCATTCGAGCACGGCTTCGTGTTCGAGCAGACAATTTTCGACTTCAGTCGGCGAGACAAAAACTCCGCTGACTTTCAACATCTCGTCGGTTCGCCCGCCGTACCAGAAATAGCCTTCGGCGTCGCGCGTGAACTGATCGCCGGTCGTGCAGTAATCGCCGGCGAAAGTCTCTTTCGATTTTTCGTGCGCCTGCCAGTAACAAAGCGCAGCCGAATCGCCCTTGATTCGCAGCGTTCCCATTTGCCCGTCGGGCATCGCCTGTCCATCGGGGCCGATGATCTCGGCTTCATAACCCGGCACGACTTTGCCCAGGCATCCTTCGCGCACGTCGCCGAAACGATTTGAAATGTAGATGTGAAACATCTCCGCCGAACCCACGCCGTCGAGGATTTCAACGCCGAACGTTTCTTTCCATCGGCGATAAAGCTCCGGCGGCAACGCTTCGCCAGCCGAGACGCAAACGCGCAGGCTGCTCAGATCGCGCTCAGCCGCATCCGGCGCGTTGAGCATCGCGTTGATCATCGTCGGCACATTGGTCAACACGGTCGGACGATAACGCTCAATCACCTCGAACAATTTTTCGGGCGTTGATCGTTCGGCGAACAGCGCGGTTTCAGCGCCAACCGCGAACGGGAAGAGCAAGTTCGTGCCTGTGGCGTAACCGAAAAACAACTTCGGAACAGCGACCGTCACATCGTCTTCGCGCATTTGCAAAATCTGCTTCGCATAACACTCGGTGTTGTACGGCAGATCGTGTTGCAGATGAACGGCGGCTTTCGGCTTGCCCGTCGAGCCGGAAGTGAAAAGCCAGATCGCCGGATCGTCGCGCCGCGTGTCGGCAGCCGTCAGTTCATCAGGCGCCTGCGGCGCGAGTTTGTCGTAATGCGGAAACCCGCGCCCCTCATCGCCGACCACCAGAACGTTCTTCAGGTATCGCGCCTGTTTCAGAACCGGCCTCAAATTTTCAACCAGCGATTCGTGAACGACAAAAACCTTCGCGCGAGTGTAATCGAGGTAATAGGCGTAATCTTCGGCAGGCAGCAGCGGATTGACCATCGCGATCACCGCGCCGATTTTGGCCGCGCCGAACCAGCAGGCGACAAACTGCGGGCAATCGGGCAAAGCGAACAGAGCGCGGTCTTCGATGTCCGCGCCCAATTCGCGCAGCAGATGCCCGGCGCGGTTCGATTGCCTGGCGACCTCGGCGTATGTCCAGCTTTCGTCGCCGAACCGCAGGCAGACCTTGCCGTCGCGCCCTGCGGCCAGATTGTGGTCAAGGAAATATTCGGCCATGTTGAAATATTCGGGGAATGTGATCATATGGTTTCCCAAACATCGTAGGGGCGGGTTTTCCCCGCCCAAGCCTCTCATCTGCGGATGCGGGCGGGAAAACCCGCCCCTACGATGTTGTTGCGTTATTTACTCAAATACCATAATTCATCACTACGTAGTCAGATGCGCGACTCCTTCCATCTCGATCATCGCGGCTGGATTGAACAATCCTTTGACCTCGAACAGAGCCATCGCCGGATAGCGCCGGCCAAAATATGCGCGGTGGATTTCGCCCAGCGGCTTCAACTGCGCGCGATAAGCCGCGCAATCTGTCACGTAGATGTTGAGCTTGACGATGTCCTGCAACTCGCCGCCAGCCGCTTCGACAACGGTCTTGAGGTTTTTGATGACCTGCTCGTACTGAGCGATGAGGTCGCCGGGCGCGACGATCCGGCCTTCGCCGTCGCTCGCGTCCTGCCCGGCCAACATCAACAGCCGCCCGCCTTCGACGACAATGCCGTGGCTGAAGCCGCGCGGCTTCGCCAATTCTGACGGATTGATAATTTGCCTCTCGCTCATCTTCCCGTGAACTCCGGTTTCTGTTTGTTTTTGAACGCCTCGAAGAATCGGCGGTGATCTTCGCCCATCAGCAACAACGCCTGCGCCTGCGCCTCGGCTTCAATCGCTGAAGCCAGGTCCAGGCTCCATTCGTTGTTGATCATCGTCTTGGTCATCGCCAGCGCGAACGCCGGGCCTTGCTTCAAACGATCAGCCCATCCGCGCGCAGTGTTCATCAGCTCGTCGTGCGACACAACTTTGTTGACCATGCCGTAACGATCAGCCGTCGCCGCGTCAATCGTGTCGCCGAACATCAACAGCTCGGTCGCGCGCCCTTGTCCCACAACGCGCGGTAGCAGGTAGGCCGCCCCCATATCGGCGCCCGTCAATCCGACTTTGGTGAACAGAAAAGCGAACTTCGCCTGATCCGACGCAATGCGTAAATCCGAAGCCAGCGCGATCACCGCGCCCGCGCCCGCCGCCATTCCGTTCACAGCCGCGATGATCGGCTTGTCGAGCAAGCGCATGTTCTGGATCAAAGCGCCGGTCATTCGCGCGAATTCCAGATGCGAGCGCATATCGCGTTCGAGCAGTTCGCCGATGATCTTGTAAACATCGCCGCCCGCGCAGAATGCCTTGCCGGCGCCGGTGATGATCACGACCTTCACCCCATCGTCGCGTTTGAGTTCGACCATCAGATCGCGCAATTGCGCGTAGATTTCAAACGTCAGCGCGTTGAGCGACTCCGGGCGATTGAGCGTGATCGTCGCCACGCCATCTTCAACTTGATACAAAAAATCGTAGGCCATAAAGGTTTCAGGTCTCAGGCTTCAGGCTTCAGGCTTCAGGTAGGATCGCTGGCTGAAACCTGAAACCTGAAACCTGAAACCTGATCAAAACATCACCGCGCCACCGTCAATGTTGATCGCCTGCCCGTTGACGCCCTGCGCGATGTCCGAAGCCAGCATGACGACCATCGCTGCGACTTCTTCCGGTTCGATCATTCGGTTCTGCGGGCTGAGTTTTTCCAGCGCCTTTCGCGCTTCAATTTTCGACATACCTGTTCTCGTGGCTATGTTGGCCACATTGTCATCGGTCATCGGCGTGTTGACGTAGCCGGGACAGACGGCGTTGACCGTGATGTTGTAGCCGGCCAACTCCACAGCCAGCGCGCGCGTCAGCCCCAACACGCCGTGTTTCGCGGCGGTGTAGGCCGCGACGTATTTCCCGCCGATCTTCGACATCATCGAGGCGATGTTGATGATGCGCCCGCGCCGCATCTCGATCATCTTCGGCGCGAACGCTTTGGTGACGTGGTAAACGCTCGTCAGGTTGACCGCCAGCATCTGATCCCAGAGTTCGTCAGGATGATCAACGAAGCGATGGCTGCGGCCAAGCCCGGCGTTGTTGACCAGAATCTCGATGACGCCGAACTGATCGTTTACCTGCTCGGCCATCAATCGAACCTGCGCCGCATCGGTCACGTCGCAAACTACCGGAAGCGATCTTCTCCCGATTGCCCGAATCTTTTCGGCGACGATGTTGATCTCGCTCGCCGAGCGCGAACAGACAACGACATCGGCTCCGGCTTCAGCCAACGCGACGGCGCAAGCCGCGCCGATTCCGCGCCCGGCGCCGGTGACCAGCGCGGTTTTCCCATCAAGCGTGCTCATTGATTCGCTTTCTCCCATCGCGGCGCGACCAGGCGGCGTTTGCCGTCATCGCTTTTCGCCACGCCGGGTTCGTCCGGATTCACGCGATCCCACAATTTGCAGGTCACCTGTTTGTGCATCTGATCCAAACCTTCGCAATAGTTCGTGAAGTTACATCGGCGCACTTCATCGCCGCGCCCTAGTCTGACTTTCAAAAACCAGTCTGGATCGGCGAGCGACGCGCGCGCCATTGCGATGATGTCTGCCTCGCCTTGTCGCAGCGTCGCTTCGGCCAATTCAAAAGTCCCGATGCCGCCCGAAGTCACAACCGGCGTCGCGTAACCGGCTTCGTTGATCGCGCGTTTGATCGCGGCGGCCAGCGGGATGTTGCGACCAAACGGGCCGCGCTCGTCCGAAGTCACCGGCGGCATGCATTCAAAACCGCTGCGGCCGGTGTAAGGATAAACCGCCTGTCCGACCTTCGGCTGCTTCGCGTCGTCGAATTTGCCGCCTTTCGAGATCGAAAGGAAATCGAAACCGGCGCGCGCGAATTCGACGCCGAACCAGACCGCGTCTTCAATTCGATTGCCGCCCGCTATCGCCTCGTCGCCGAGGAACCGCGCGCCGACAGCGTAATCTTCGCCTACTCGTTCACGCACGGCTCGGTAAACTTCAATCGGCAGACGAACGCGGTTTTCGCGCGGCCCGCCGTAACCGTCTTCGCGCGTGTTGGTCGCGCTCAGAAACGAAGCCATCGTGTAAGCGTGCGCGTAATGCAACTCGACGCCGTCGAATCCGGCTTCGCGCGCGCGCCAGGCCGCCGAAGCGAAAATCTCAGGCAAGGCTTTCGACAGTTCGGCGATGTGGGCCAGATGCGTATCGGTCACTCGCTCGCGATAGCCGAAGCGCAACGCTTCCAACTCGCGCTCGTCCAGAACGAGATCATGAACTTCGTCAGGCGCAGCGGCGAGGAAAGCGCGAATCTCCGCTTCATCAGCCGCCAGCCATCGTCCATCGTTCGTCGCTTCAACCAGGTTTCGCCGATGCCTCTCTTCGATCTTCAAAAAGCGCGCGAAATATTTTTCCTTCTCAGGCCGCCGCCTCACCGCCAGAAAATCAATGATCTGGATGAACAGCCGCGTGTGCCCGCCGCTCGCCTTCCGCACGGTCTCAACCAATTCGCTCAATCCCGGAATGAAACGGTCGTGCCCGATGCGCAGCAACGGCCCGCTCGGAATGTCGCGCACGCCTGTGGCCTCGACCACGATTGCGCCCGGACGCCCTTCGGCGAAACGCCCGTACCAGTCCAGGACGTTGCGCGTGACGAAACCGTCTTCAGTCGCACGCCACGGAACCATCGCCGGAACCCACGTCCGGCTTTCGAGCGTCAGGCGTCCGACGCGAATCGGAGAAAACAACAGCGACGCGGCTGCTTCTTCCGCTGTTGGCCAACGCGTTTCGGACAGTTGGTGACGGATTGAATTTTCCGGATGCCACATAAAGAGATCAGGCGGCGCGCATCAAGGATTCTTCAACAGCTTGTGGAAGCTTGACCAGAACAAACCAATCGGCGGGATAGAGATAATCCTCTCCACTCTCATCAACTATTCGGAGGTCGCCATCAGCCGCCGCGTCATCGTCCGGCAGCGCGCGATAAATTTTGTGCAACTCCAGCGATGCCGGATAATCAGTGTTGTTGACACAAACAGCGAATTGAACATCAGGTTCCTTCTTCTTCATAGGCTCAATCCAGGTAACATTTGCGTTTCATTTCTCTTTTGCCAATACCGTGCGCTTCATACCAATGAAGCTCGGCCAGGCGGATGCGCCCGTTTCCGAGCCTGATTTGGGCGACGCCTTTAAGCTTTCGCCATCGGCCTTTGCCATACATTTTGCGCAGGCGTGGCAAGTCATGAATCGCGCTACCAACAGCGATGATTTCTACATCCGTGATCTCGCTGATGATCTCGAAATTCATACCGGTAATTTTACGCCACTCTTTGACTGTCGCTGTAGCCACTCTTCGTAAGCTGCGGCGAATTCAGGATCGCGCTTCTTCAATTTTTCGTGAGTAACGCGCCCACTGCGCGTCATCATTTTGTACGCGAATGGCAGCGGCTCGAGTCGCCAGTCCTCCGCGATGTTTTCCAACATCAACAAACTCGAAAACGCTGCGTCTTGCAAAGCCTCGACCACTGGCCTTCGCGCGCGCTCGAACTCCTGCAGCGCGGCTGTCACGCCTGACTGTTCCGCGAAACATTTTGCCAGCGCGATTGAATCTTCGAGCGCCAGCTTCGTGCCGGAGCCGATCGAAAAATGCGCGGTGTGCAACGCGTCGCCCAACAGGATGACGTTCTCGTGACGCCATCGCTGATTTCTGACCAGCGGGAAGTTGATCCAGCGGACGAAGTTGTTGGTCAGCAGCGGATGGCCGCCGAGATCGGCTTCAAAAACACGCTGCAAATACTCGCAGGTTTCAGCCTCGCTTTTGCCGTCAAACCCGGCGCTGCGCCAAGTCGCTTCGTCGCATTCGACGATGAACGCGCTGGTCGTCTGATTGAATTTGTATGAATGCGCGATGAAGCGGCCCGCTTCGTTTTCGCGGAAAGTCAGCGTCAGTCCGTGAAACAGTTGATTCGTTCCCAGCCAGATAAACTTGTTCTTTCGCACGTCAACCGAAGGCCGGAAGAAATCCTGATACGCGCGCCTGACCGCGCTGTTGGCTCCATCGGCGCCGACCATCAAATCGCAATCGCGGTACGATTCGACATCGGTTACGTTCGCGTGAAACCGCAGTTCAACGCCAAGCTCGCGGCAACGGTCGCGCAGAATGCTCAGGAATTTCAACCGCCCGATGCCCGAAAATCTGTTGCCGCGAATGGTGACCCGCTCGCCTTTGTGAACCACGTCAACGTTGTCCCAGATTTCGCAGGCGCCGATGATCCGCTCGAACGACGGCTGGTCGCACTCGTCGAGATAAGAGAAAGTCTGATCGGAAAAAACTATGCCCCAGCCGAAAGTGTCGTTCGGCCCGTCGCGTTCGACGACGACGACCTCGCGCGAAGGGTTTTGCCGCTTCATCAAAATGGCGAAATACAATCCCGCAGGGCCGCCGCCAATCACGTTTATCTTCATTACCGTCATTGCTTCTCCACTACCAACTGCTGCTTGCAGCCGCTTTCAAGATAAAAAACCAGTTGAGAGTTCATGGTTGATAGTTGAGAGTTACGCGATACCGGCCAATTCACGAACAACCGGTTTCAGCGCTTCGATGTAAGGCGCGAGCGGCGCGTCGCGTTCCAACGCGGGAACGCTCCGGCGCGCGCGTTGATAAACCTCTTGCAACTTCAAACCTGGCTTCAACGGTTTTAAAAATTCCAGCCCTTGCGCCGCGCAAAGCAGTTCAATCGCCAGAATCGTCTCGACGTTGTTGACCACCTGCGCGAATTTCAGCGCCGCCGTCATTCCCATCGAGACGTGGTCTTCCTTGTTGGCCGAAGTCGGCAGCGTGAAGACCGAAGCCGGATGCGCCAGCACGTTGTTTTCGGCGATCAGCGCGGCGGCGGTCACCTGCGCGATCATCATGCCGGAATTGGTTCCGGGATGCGGCGACAGAAACGCGGGCAGGCCGGACAACGTGGGATTGACCAGGCGCTCGACGCGGCGTTCAGCGATGGTGCCGAGGTCGGCCACGGCGATGGCGGCGTAATCGAGCGCGAGTGAAACCGGTTCGCCGTGAAAATTGCCGCCGGAGAGAACTTCGCGTTCGGCGATGAAGACGAGCGGGTTGTCGGTGGCGCTGTTGATTTCGATTTCGACTATGCCGAACGCGTGAGCGAGCGCATCGCGCACGGCGCCGTGAACCTGCGGCATGCAGCGCAGCGCGTAAGCGTCCTGCACGCGCGGGTCGGCGGCGCGGTCGCGGTGCGATTCGCGGATTTCGCTGTCCTCGATCAATTCGCGCAACCGGCGCGCGCTCGCTTGCTGCCCCGAGTGCGGGCGCGCCGCGTGAATCTTTTCGTCGAACGCCACCGGCGTGCCGCGCAACGCTTCGAGCGTCATCGCGCCGATCACGTCGGCGGCTTCGGCCAATCTCACGGCGTTAAGCAGCGCCAACCCGCCTACAGCCGTCATCGCCTGTGTGCCGTTAAGCAGCGCCAATCCCTCTTTCGCTTCGAGTTGAAGCGGCTTGACGCCGGCGCGGCGCAACGCTTCACCGCCCGGCATTCGCTCGCCGCGATGGATCGCCTCGCCTTCGCCGATTGTGACCAGAGCGAGATGAGCCAGCGGCGCCAGATCGCCCGAAGCTCCGACTGAGCCGCGCGACGGGATCACCGGATGGACGCCACCGTTGAGCATTGCGATCAAAGTTTCAATCACGACCGGACGGCAACCGGAGAAGCCTTTGGCCAGCACGTTGGCGCGATGCAACATCATCGCCCGCACCGTGGTTTCAGGCAGCGGCTCGCCGACGCCGCAGGCATGCGAGCGCACGAGATTCAATTGCAGCTCGCGCAACTCATTCGCCGGTATGGAAACCTCAGAGAGCGCGCCGAAGCCGGTGTTGATGCCGTAAACAACTTCGTTGCGCGCGACAATCTCTTCGACAAATTCGCGCGCGCGGACGATGCGCCCTCGCGCCGATGGCGAAAGCGCCACCTTCTCGCCGTTCGCCACGGCGTCGGTTTGCGCAAGCGTCAGTGAGGCGCCGTCAATCTCGATCATTTAAAAACCTCCAGGCAGGGACATTAAACGCCAAAGCGCGCGCGATCAACTCGGATCACGCGGGCCTTGCATTGTGAATTGGTTTCGCCAACGACAGATCAACTAACGAATCGCAATCGGCCTCAGCGTGAAGCCAGCCGCCGCGCCTTTGATCTTGTTGGTTGTGGCGACGTAGCAGAATTCGTAGACCTGATCGCGCGCCAGGTCTTCCAGGTAATGAAACTCGCCGTTGTGAACGCCTTGCTCAATCAGCAGGTAATTGTGCATCGGAATGAATGAACGATATTTTTCCTGAAAAGCTTTCGCGTCTTCGGGTTTCGGCTGGTATTCGACGCCGCTCGTGTCGCCGCCGATCATGATCGCTCCGTTCTGTTCGACCAGCCATTTTGCGGTTTCGAGGCTGATGCCTGCGGAATCATGCTCCGCGATCTTCGCGTGGTCGCTTCCAGTTTCGCCCCAATAACGCAACACGCCGGTGCGGATCAAAACCACGTCGCCGGGCTTGAGTTGCGTTTTCTGCTTTCGCAAAGCCTGTTCGAGATCGGCGACTGTGATGATGTAATGGCCGGGCAGGGCGTCAACGCCTTTCAGCCCCGCGACGTCAATCAACACGCCGCGCGCGACAATCGGCGGGATGGTTGCGGCGTCGGCTTTGCGCACTCCCCAATTGCCTCCCCATTCTTTTTCGGTGAAGCCGTTGTACCAGTGATTGTCGTCGCCTTCGGTGGCGTGGCCGAGTCCGTCAATCTGCGTCGCCACGTTGTCGCTGATGAACAGCGCCGAGCTGTGCCACGCGGTCTTGCGGTCGTTGTTGTTGATGATGTCCGGCAAATCGCCCTGCCGCTTGACGCCTTCGGGAGTGCGGAACGAAATAATTTCGCCGGGGCTGTGTCCGGGCCATTTGTAAGATGTGCGGTCGTAGAGCACGCCCAGGTCGTAGACCTTTCCGCGATCAGCGAGCCGCAGCGCAGCCAACCGCGACGCATCGGTCAATTCGTTCAACGCGCCGACCTCGTCATCTTTGCCCCAAACCCATCCCCAGCCTTTGCCCTTCTGCCATTTCTTCATCTGCGATTGCTGGCCGGTCGCCGTCCAACTGAACCAGGAGCCAATCGCCATTCCCGCAATCAAAGTGATTGCGATCAACAAGACCTGACGCTTCATAATCAAGGTTCCTCCGAAATTTTATTCACCAGAGCGGCGAGGCAAAATTTGCCTCGCCGCTTGAATGTAGCGCTGCTACCATCAGTCTTTCTCATTAAGCGACTGACTGGCTACTGTTCATCTTCCTGTAATCTCCGGCCACTACAATTATGGAACAGCGTCTATCGGGCTGGCGAGAGCCGACAGGCCGCGTGGCCATCAAGAAGAGCATAAATCGAAGAAGGGCATAAAGAGGATTGAGCGTGAGAATTCATCAGAGAAGAATTGTCGGCGCGGCCCTTGCGGTCTTGCTGGCGTTTCCTGCGACCGCTTATTCGCAAGCCGGGACCGCGCGCAGGCTGACGTTGAATGAAACCGTCGAGCGCGCGCGCCAGCGTCATCCGCTGATCGTCGCGGCCAAACAGCGCGTGGCGATTGCCGAAGCGGAGCGGATGGAATCGGGCTTGAAACCAAACCCGGGTTTGACTGTGAGCGGTGAAAATTTTCCGCTCGGCCCGACGCAAAAAGGCTTTGATTTCGGCAGCGGCGTGGACTGGTTCGCCACCTACACGCAGACTTTCGAGACGGGCGGCAAAAGAAATCTCCGTGTCGCTCTGGCCGAGCGCAACCTGGAAGCGGCGCAGGCCGAAGCTTCGGCCATCGAACGCCGCGTCGTTTATGAAGTCAAAGCCGCGTATCAGCGCGTAGCCAACGCGCGATTGCGCATCGAGCTTCTGCGCGAAAACCATAACAACCTGAACGAACTCGTCAGTTTGAATGAAGCGCGGGTGAAAGAGGGTTACATCGCCGAAGGCGATTTGATCAAAGCGCGGCTGGAAGCTCAGCGCGTTGGGTTCCAGACGCGTAAGGTCGTTCTGGAATACGAGCAGGCCAGGATCGAATTGCTGCGCGCGATGGGCGGATCGTCTTTTGAAGACGACGACCTCGCTTTTGAAATCGCAGAGGAGATGAATTATCAACCGGTCTCGCTCAATCCGGCTTTGCTGCGGGAAGCGGCGATGCGTTTACCCCAAACGCAGGCCGCGCAGGCTCGCGTAGATCGCGCGCAGGCTCTGTTGCGGCTGGAACAGGCGCGCGTCAGGCCGGACATCACGGCCAGCGTCGGTTACAAGCGCAACGGGCCGGACAACGCGCTGTACGCGGCGGTCAACATCCCGCTGCCGGTTTACAATCGCAATCAGGCGATGATCGCCCGCGCGCAATCCCAAGTCGAAGAGGCGCGGGCGGAATTGCAACACACCCAAAACATGGTTCTGGCCGAACTCGCGGCGGCGCGGCGGGCGGTCGAATTGAATCAGAAGCAGGTCGAATCGTTGCGCGCCGAATTCCTGTTGCTCGCGGATGAATCACGCAGCATTTCGCTGGCTGCTTACCGCGAAGGCGCGGTTGATCTGCTCACCGCTCTCGACGCCCAGCGCGTGCGCAGCCAGGCGCAGGAGTTTTACTTCCAGGCGCTTTACGATTATCAGTTGGCGATTCACGAACTCGAACGCGCCGCCGGCATCGAACGGCTGCCAGTACGCCAGGACGTTGGAGAAACACAGAAAGCGGGGCCTGATGAAAAATGACGGGGAAGTGACGGCTACGGCAAGCGGCGAGCAGGCGAACAGCCGCCGGAGGAAGCTACTGATCGTTCTTTTGCTGGCGGCGGTTTTCATCGCCGGCTTGCTGGTAGGCCGATCCCGGCTAACCGCGCCTGAAAACAGTGAAGCGCAGGTCGCCGCCGATCCGAAACCAGCGAGTGAGGAGGCGGAGCGGAAGACAGCGGCCAATCAGGCGCATCTTTCGCCTGAAGCCATCAAGCGCGGCCAGATCGAGACCGGCGAAGTTTCAACGCAATCGTTCCGGCAGACGCTGGAAGTGAGCGGGCGATTGGCGATCAACGAAGACGCGACCGCGCGCGTCGGCACAATCGTCACCGGGCGCGTGACGCGCGTGCTGGCGACGGTCGGCGATTTCGTCAAGAAGGGGCAGTCGCTGGTCTACATTCACAGCCACGAACTGCTTGAAGCGCGCGCCAACGCCATCAAGTCCCGGGCGGCGGTGACGGAGAAAGAGAAGGCGCTGGCTTACGCCAAAGCCGAGCTGGATCGCGCCGACCGCTTGCTGGCTGCGAAGGCCCTTTCAAAACGCGAGCAGGCGCAGGCGGCGGCCAACGTCACCGCCGCTACGGCTGAGTTGGAGCAGTCGCGGGCGGAGTTGGCGCGGTCGTCGGAATGGCTGGAACATCTGACCGTGCCGCACGACAGCCACGATGACATTGTGGTTTACGCGCCGATCAGCGGCGTCGTGCTCAAACGCGACGTGACGCTCGGCACGGTCGTCAACGAAGCGACCGATCTGATGATGGTCGCCAGCCTGGACACGTTGTGGGCCATCGCTGAAGCCCCGCAACAACAAGCCGCTTCAGTTCACGTTGGACAGCCGGTCGAAATAAAAATTTCGACCTTCGGCGACCAGCGTTTCGCAGGCCGCGTCGTTCACATCGGCGAATCGCTGAATCCCGAAACTCGAACCGCGCAGGTGCGCTGTCTGGTCAATAACCCGCGCGGCAATCTGCGCCCGGAGATGTACGCGACGATCAGCATCGCTTCTGAAAAAGGGCAGGATGTCGTAGCCGTGCCGGGCGATGCGGTGATCGAGATGCAGGGCGAGCGAGTGGTCTTCGCAGCGCTCGGCGGCGGGATGTTTGAAAAACGCCCCGTGCAGACGGGCCGCGAACAAAACGGAATGATCGAAATCACCGGCGGTTTGCAAGCGGGCCAACGCGTCGTGACGCGCGGCGCCTTTTTCATCAAATCGGAATTTCTCAAATCCACACTATCTGAAGAATGATTCGCTCCCTCATCGAATTTTCCCTGCGACAACGCCTGCTGATTCTCGCGCTGACTTTGCTGCTGGCCATCGCGGGCGTTTACGTCGGCGTCTCGCTGCCGATTGACGCTTTTCCCGATCTGACCAACAACCAGGTCAACATCGTCACCGAAGCGCCGGGGATGGCCGCCGCCGAAGTCGAACAGCTCATCACCTATCCAATCGAAAGCGCGATGATGGGCATCCGCAACGCCGAAGAGGTTCGCTCGATTTCCAAATTCGGCCTCTCGATCATCACCATCGTCTTTTCAGACAGCGTGGACACCTATTTCGCGCGGCAGGTGGTCAACGAGCGTTTGCAGGAGGCGAAGACGCGCATCCCCGACGGTTTGCAACCCACGCTCGGCCCGGTGGCGACGGCATTCGGCGAAATCTATCAGTACGTGGTCGAAGGCAAAGGCCAGAGCGCGATGGAACTGAAGACGCTGCACGATTGGACGATCAAACCGCAGTTGCGCACCGTGCCCGGCGTCAGCGAAGTCAATTCGTGGGGCGGCTTCATCAAGCAATATCACGTGCTGGTCGAGCCTGAGCAGTTGCTGGCTTACAAGCTGACGCTGCGCGATGTTTACCACGCGCTCTCGGCGAGCAACGCGAATTTCGGCGGCAGCTACATCGAACGCGGCGCGGAAGGTTACACCGTGCGCGGGCTGGGACGTTTCGACGCCGAGCGCGCGGAAGAGCAGATCGGGCAGGTAGTGATCAAATCGTCGGCGGGCGTGCCGGTTTTGGTGAAAGACGTAGCGGCAATCGCCGTCGGCCCGGCGATGCGGCAAGGCGCGGTGACCAAAGACGGCCAGGGCGAGGTCGTTTCAGGAATGGTCATCATGACCAAAGGCGAAAATTCCAAAGCTGTCATCGAACGCGTGCAGGATCGCGTCAGCAAGATCGAAAAGACTCTGCCGGCGGGCGCGAAGCTGACGCCGTTTTACCAGCAAACCACATTGGTTGATCGCACCATCCGCACCGTCGCCACGAACCTGATCGAAGGCGGGCTGCTGGTGATCATCGTGCTGTTTCTGTTTCTCTACAACATTCGCGCGTCGCTGATCGTGGCGTCGGTGATTCCGCTCTCGATGCTGGTGGCGTTCATCGGGATGAAGATTTTCGGCGTGACGGCCAATCTGATGAGCCTGGGAGCGATTGATTTCGGGTTGATGGTGGACGGCGCGGTGGTGATGATCGAAAACTTTATCAGCCAGTTGAACCAGCATGGCGCGAAGAACCGCAACGAAGCCGCGCGCATCGTGCGCCGCAGCGCTTTCGAGGTTGCGCGGCCCATCGCGTTCGGCGTGCTGATCATCATAGCGGTTTATCTGCCGATCTTCGCGTTGCAGGGGCTGGAAGCGCGAATGTTCCGCCCGATGGCGCTGACGGTCTGTTGCGCGCTGGTCGGCGCGCTGGTTTTGACGATGACGTTCGTGCCCGCGCTCGCCTCGCTCGCGCTCAAGCCGCATCACCACGAAGGCCACGAACGCATTCTGGCCGCTTTGCAGAAACGTTATCGCAGCCTGCTCGAACGATTGATGCGCAATCGCTGGATGACCATCGGCGCGGCGTTCGTCGTCGTGGCGATTGCGATTGGCTCGGTAAAATTTCTCGGCACGGAGTTCATGCCGCAACTGGACGAAGGCGCGCTGCTGATCGAGACGCGCCGCCTGCCTTCGGTTTCGCTGACGCAATCGGTCGAGATCGCCACGATGGTCGAGAAAGTCGTGCGCGAGTTCCCGGAGGTCGAAACCGTCGTGACCAAGCTGGGACGGCCCGATCTGGCGACCGAAGCGATGGGCGTTTATCAAGGCGATGTTTACGTCATTCTCAAACCGAAGGAGCAGTGGACGACAGTCAAGACGAAAGAAGAATTGATCGAGAAGCTCGACGAGAAGCTCAAAGACGTGCCCGGCGTGGTCTACAACTTCACGCAGCCGCTGGCGATGCGATTGGATGAAGTGATTTCCGGCGTGAAGGCCGATGTCGCGGTGAAACTGTTCGGCGACGATTCGGCGGCGCTTGAGCGCGAGGCGAAAAAGATCGAGAGCATTCTGGGCCGCGTGCGAGGCTCCGCCGACGTTCAGACCGAGACGCTCAGCGGCGCGGGCGAATTGCGGATAGAAGCCAACCGCCCGGAGATGGCGCGCTACGGGCTGCGCGTCGAAGATGTCAAAGAATTGATTGAGACGGCCATCGGCGGCGGCGTGACGACGGAAGTGATTGACGGGCGCAAACGCTTCGATGTCGTCGTGCGTTTGCCTGAAGCGCGGCGCAGGGAAGTCGAAACCATTCGCGGGCTGCTCGTTCCCGCGCCTGGCGGCGAACGCGTCACGCTCGGCCAGATCGCCACCATCGGCGCCGCCGAAGGCCCTGAGGTCATCAACCGCGAAGACGCGCAACGCCGCATCGTCATTCAATCGAACGTGCGCGGGCGCGACATCGGCGGCTTCGTGGCCGAAGCCCAGAACCTGATTGAACGCGAAGTGAGGTTGCCCGCCGGTTACTACATCACCTGGGGCGGCGAATTCGAGAACACTGAACGCGCGATGAAGCGGCTTTACGTTGTCGTGCCGCTGGCGTTGCTGCTGATCTTCCTGTTGCTCTATTCGACATTCAGCTCGCTCAAATTCGCCGCGCTGATCATCGCCAACGTGCCGTTTGCGCTGGTCGGCGGCGTGGCGGCGTTGTGGCTGCGCGAATTGAATTTGAACCTGTCGGCTGCGGTCGGCTTCATCGCGCTCTTCGGCGTCGCGGTGCTCAACGGCGTGGTGATGGTCAGTTACATCAACAACCTGCGCGAGGATGGTGTGAAATTGCATGAAGCCGTGCTGGATGGGGCGAGCGCGCGATTGCGGCCAGTGTTGATGACGGCGCTGGTGGCCAGCCTCGGTTTCATCCCGATGGCGCTTTCGACCGCGCCCGGCGCCGAGGTGCAACGCCCGCTGGCCACCGTCGTCATCGGTGGCCTGATCACTTCGACTTTGCTCACCTTGTTCGTCCTGCCGACGTTGTACGAGCTGATTGCAGGCAATCCGTCGCCGTCGCTACAACACGTCGCTCCCGCCAACGACGCTGACGCCACGTAGTTCAGCCATCGTAGAGATTTTTCCCGAAACCTCATCATCGTTGTAGTGATCGCGCGCGCGGTTGTGGTAAATTCGCGGCTCCAACCCTCGTCTTCTTGCGTTAGGAACCTTATGGCGTCGCAATCATCTCACGAAGTCACACAACTGCTGGTCGCCTGGAACGAAGGAGACCGATCAGCGCTCGAACAACTGGTTCCGCTGGTTCACGCCGAATTGCACAGGCTGGCGAGGCGGTACATGGGCCAGGAGCGGCCCGGACATCAGTTGCAACCGACTGCGCTGGTCAACGAAGCTTACATGCGGTTGATCGAATGGAAGAATGTGGAGTGGAAGAACCGCGCGCATTTCTTCGGAGTCTCGGCGCAACTGATGCGGCGCATCCTGGTTGATTTCGCCCGCCAGCGTCCGCGCGTCGAAGGTGAAAGCGTTCATCAGGTTTCGCTCGCCCTGCTCGGAGCCGACGACCGCGCAGCCGACCTGATCGCGCTCGACGACGCGCTGAAGAGCCTGGCCGGGATTGACGAGCGCAAAAGCAGGATCGTCGAGTTGCGCTTCTTCGGCGGTTTGAGCAACGAAGAGACAGCCGAAGTTCTGGGCATCGCTGAAATCACCGTTATCCGCGAGTGGAACAAAGCCAAAGCCTGGCTATACCGCGAACTGAGCAGGAATTATGACTCCTGAACGCTGGGCGCGAATAGATCAATTGCTGGACGAAGCGTTGGAACGCCCGGCGGACGAGCGTTCGACGTTTCTCGACGAGGCTTGCGGCGAAGACGACGACCTGCGGAGCGAAATCGTCTCGTTGCTGGACGCGCACCAAAAAGCCGAAGAGAAATTCCTTGACCGTCCTGCGCTCGATCTGGCGGCGCAACGGCTCGCTCAAGAGACCAGACGTTCGTTGATCGGCCAAACGCTCGGCCATTACAGCGTGCTGTCGGTGCTGGGAGTCGGGGGAATGGGCGAGGTCTATCTGGCGCGCGACGCGAAGCTCGAACGCAAAGTCGCGCTCAAGCTGCTGCCGCCGCAATACACTTCCGACCCGGCCCGGATCAAACGCTTCGAGCGCGAAGCCCGCGCAGCCTCGGCGCTCAATCATCCGAACATCATCACGATTTACGAGATCGGCGAAATCGAGGGCAAGCGGTTCATCGCGGCTGAATATGTTGACGGGCAGACGCTGCGCGAGAAACTTTCAAACGGCCGGGTTGCGATGAAAGACGCCATCGAGATCGCGGTTCAGACCGCATCCGCGCTCTCAGCCGCTCACGAAGCGGGCATCATTCACCGCGACATCAAGCCGGAAAACATCATGATCCGCCGCGACGGTTACGTGAAGGTATTGGATTTCGGTCTGGTCAAGTTGACCGAGCGGAGCCGTTCACTGGGCGAAACCAACGCTTCGGAAGGCAATCTGGCCAGGACCAATCCGGGCACGGTGCTGGGCACCGTGAAATATATGTCGCCCGAGCAGGCGTTGGGACAGGACGTTGATCGCCGCACGGACATTTTCAGCCTCGGCGTGACGCTGTACGAGTTGCTGGCGGGAGCGCCGCCGTTCAAAGGCGACAGGGTCGCGGCGACTCTGGATGCGATCATTCATCACCAGCCGATGGCGCTGGCTCAGATTCGCCCCGATCTCCACCCTGAGCTGGCGCGCATCGTCAGCCGCGCGCTGGAGAAAGATTGCGAGATTCGGTACCAGACGGCCGGCGATTTCCGCTCGGAGTTGAAGCGCTTGCAGCGCGAGCTTGATTCGTCTCCGTCGCATTCATTCGACATGCGGCAGCCGGACGCCCTGGCCGGATTCTCATTCGGCAAAAAGAAGATCGGCGCCCTGCTGGCCTTGACCGTGTTTGTCGTGATGGTTGCGTCAATCGCGGCCTGGCGCCTGAGAAGGGAAGATGAGACGCTGGCCTGGAGCCGCGCCTCGGCCAGCCAGTTGACCGGTTTTACCGGATCGGAACTCTATCCGGCTTTTTCTCCCGACGCCAAAGAGTTCGTTTACTCCCGCAACGAAAAAGACAACTGGGATATTTATCAGCAACGATTGACGGGCAGCGTCGCGCGCAACCTGACGGCCAATTCTCCCGATGACGACACGCAACCGGCATATTCGCCTGACGGTGAATTGATCGCGTTCCGCTCGGAGCGCAAAGGCGGAGGGATTTTCGTGATGGGCGCGACCGGCGAATCGGTCAGGAAGGTATCGAACTTCGGCTATTACCCGGACTGGTCGCCGGACGGCGAGGAGATAATCTTCAGTTCGTCGCTGGTGACTGATCCGTTTTCGCGCGGCGCCAACAGCAAACTTTATGCGGTCAATGTCGTTTCCGGCCAGACGCGCGAGATTGAAGCCGGGCGCGACGCGGTGCAGCCGCGATGGTCGCCGAACGGACGCCGAATCGCGTTTTGGGGAAAGGACCGGTCGGCGCAGCGCGACATCTGGACGGTCTCGGCTCGCGGCGGCGACCCGCTGCAAATCACCAACGATGCGGCCCTCGATTGGAATCCGGTTTGGTCGCCTGACGGCAAATTCATCTACTTCATCAGCAACCGCAAAGGCGCGCCGAGTTTGTGGCGCGCGCCCGTTGACGAAGCCACAGGCCGCGCGACGGGTGAGCCTGAACCGATCATTGGGCCGCTGGCTCAGAGCTGGCAATTGAACGTCTCGCGCGACGGGCGGCGATTGATCTACGTTGAAAAACAAATCCGTGAAAACATCCACGCCGTCAATTTCGATCCGGGCAAAAACGAAACCAGCGGCCAGCCGGTCGCGATTCTCGAAGGCTCGAAGCGGAGCAGTTCCCCGGACGTTTCGCCTGACGGCCAATGGCTGACCTACTACTCCCGCAGCGAGATGGAAGACATTTTTGTCATCAAGACTGATGGAACGGGGCAGAGCCAACTGACCAGCGATTCTTTCAACGACCGGACACCGCGGTGGTCGCCGGACGGCAAACGCATCACCTATTACTCGAATGCCAGCGGGAAATATGAAATCTGGACGATCAATCCGGACGGCAGTGGGCGCCGCCAGATCAGTTTCAACAACGGCCGGCAACCAAGTATCAACAACGGAACCAGTCTGGTTTATCCGATCATCTCGCCTGATGGACGATGGATCGCTTACTGCATCGCGTCGGGCGAAACTTTTCTGATTGACGCCAACAAACCCTGGGACGAGCAGAAACCGCTGGCGCTGCCTTTCATCAAACCACAAGAGAGATGGTTTATCGCCTGGTCCTGGTCGCCGGACTCGAAGAAGCTGGCGGGCTGGTCCAGCGATCGCAACGGCGAAGAGCCTGGGTCTTATGTCTACTCGCTGGAATCGCAGCGGTTTGAAAAAATCGCCGGCGTGGGATTTCGCCAGTATTGGCTGAGCGACAATCGCCATCTGATCTGCGTTGATGATGGGAAGCTTTTTCTGCTCGACAGCCGGTCCAAAACCGCGCGCCGGATTTTGGAAATACCCCGCCGCGAAATTCGAACCGCTTCAATCTCAGCCGACAGCCGCCGCATCTACTTCAGCGTCGTGTCCGATGAAGCCGACATCCGCCTGCTCACACTCGAATGACAGGGAGCAGGAAAAAGAATTTCAGCCGCCGTGTCTGAATTTTTATCGAGCGTCAGCCATGTTTTCGCGCAACTGCCGGAGCGGCTCGATGGCGTAACTGATCAGCGTTCGCTTGCCGACGACGATCTCCGCTGTGCCGCTCATTCCGGCGGCGAATGGGCGCGGCTGGCCTTTGATGGTGATCTCTTTTTCGGTCAGCTCGACGCGGGCTTTGAAGACCTGGGCGGTTTCGCCCTCGCTTTTGGCCGGACTCAGCCAGGACAGCCTGCCGTACTTAACTCCGTAGCGTTGGTAGGGGAACGCGTCGTATTTCAGCTTCACGCCCTGATCCAGTTTGAGCTTGCCGACGCCCGATTCGGGCACGGTCAATTCGGCGACCAGTTGTTCGCCGCCGCAGGCCAGCTCCGCTACTGTTTCGCCTTCAGCGACCATCGCGCCGCTGTCTTTGACGCGCAGCTTCAGAATCGTTCCCGCGCACGGAGCGAGGAGCCGCACCTGATCGCCATCGCTGTTAGCCAGTCCGGATTTGATCGCCGTCGCGCGAATCTCCTGCGTTTGCGCGGTCTCTTTCAACTTGCGTTCGTATTCGCGGAAATCGGTCTGCCGCGCCGCCTCGCCGAGCTTCAGTTTCTCGACTTCGACTCGCGCGTCGCGCTGTTCGGCGACGAGCCGCTCGACTTCAGACATCAGCTCGCTGACTTCGATCTGTTTGGCGGTGTATTGCGCCTGGCTGGCGATGCCTTCACGGTAGAGTTTTTCAAAACTGGCGGCCATCTGGCGGGTCAACTCCAACTGCCGCCGCTTGTGCGCGATCAAACTTTCGAGATGTTCAGCGCGCGCGCTCAGCTTGCGAATCTCCTGCTCGTCCGACATTCGCTCGGTGTTGTATTTTGTCCGCGCGTTGATGAAGCTTTCGCCGCTGCCGGCCAACTGCGTCTGAATGGTCTGCAACTCAGCCGCGCGCTCGCCGGCAGTTTCCGAACGCAACGTGACAATCAAATCGCCCTTGTTGACCGCCTGGCCTTCGCTGGCCAGGACCTGCGCGACGACGCCTCCGCGCGTGGCCTTGACCGGATCGGCGCCGCGCACCGGAGTGAGCGTAAATTGCGCCGTGACTTTCTCAGGCAATGTGATCGCCACCGATGCGATTGTCCCAAGCGCGAAGACCGCGATCATCGCCCACGCCAACCCGCGCGCCGCCCAATGCGGCGGGGCGAGATCGAGAAAACCGGTTTTTGGCTCCGCCGGGAAAGCGTTGGTATTTGCAGGCGCGACAATCTTGGCAACCATACGGTTTTTCCTCGTAAAATTGAAAAGTCACAGGCGCAACGCCGTCGCGCGGCGTCGCGCCTGAATCGAAATTATGCCACCGGGCGGGCTGCGGCTTCTCTGACCTTCTGGACGGCAGGCAACAGCATACCGCCTTTGGTCTCTTCAGCCTGTTCTTCCGCGACCGTCAGATCGGCGAGCTTGGC
>JAJVID010000089.1:18855-20773 GCA_022072205.1 Acidobacteriota bacterium | reverse complement strand
GATGAGCAATGCGTTGTTTTCGGCGTCGCGACTGATTACTGCGTGCGGGCCTGCGCGCTCGGTCTGGCCGAAGCGGGCGCTCGCGTTTTGCTGGTTGAAGACGCCATTCGCGGCGTCGCTGACGAGACGACTTCACGCACAATTGATGAAATGCGCGCCGCCGGAGTTGAATTCACGACGACTGATGAAGTATTGAAGAGACTCGATTGAGAATTGGCGTCGCGTGGCGGTAGCCCGACCGTGAGGGAGGGCGCCCTCCCTCACGGTCGAGCTACCGCCACGTTTGGAGATTTGGCAAGGAGAGGCTTGGCGAATGAGCAAACTCAGCGATTACCCGCAACCTTCAGTCACTGTTGATCTGGTGATCTTCACCATTGCCGAAGACGACCTGAAAGTTCTGCTGATCAGACGCGGGCAGGAGCCGTTCAAAGGGCGATGGGCGTTGCCCGGCGGTTTCGTTGAGATTGACGAATCGCTGGAACGAGCCGCCGCGCGCGAATTGAAGGAAGAAGTCGGCGTGACGAATGTTTATCTGGAGCAGCTTTACACCTTCGGCGATCCGAAACGCGATCCGCGCGGGCGTGTGATCAGCGTCTCGTATTTCGCCCTGGTTGACGCCGAACGACAACGGATCGTCGCCGCTTCGGACGCCGCCGACGCCCAGTGGCATTCGGTTTTCGATGCGCCCAGACTTGCTTTCGATCACGCGAAGATTCTTGATTACGCGGTGTGGAGGCTGAGAAACAAGATCGAATGGACGACTGTCGGCTATGAATTGCTGCCGAAGAAATTCACGCTTTCGGAATTGCAGCGCGTTTACGAAATCATCCTGCAACGTCCGGTTGACAAGCGGAACTTCCGCAAAAAGATTCTCGCTCAGGGCCAGATCATCGAACTCAACGAAACTCGCGGTGATGTGGCGCACCGCCCAGCCCGGCTTTATTCATTTCGTAAGCAGTGAAGCTACACGGCTCGAAAAGCCAGTGCGAGCACAATCCCGCCCACAATCAAACGATAAGCGATGAACGCATAGGTCGAATGACGTCGCAGGTAGCTGAGCAGAAAAGCTATGCTTGCGTAACCGACTATGGCGGAGACCGCCGTCGCGACAATCAGGTTGGTCATGCTCTCGCCGGTCAACATGTTTTTGTCAATGACCTGTTTGAATTCGAGCAGGCCGCTGGCGGCGATTGCGGGAATCGAGAGCAGGAACGAGAAGCGCGCGGCGGCTTCACGGCTCATTCCGGTGAAGAGCGCGGCGGTGATGGTCGTCCCGGAGCGCGACGAGCCGGGGATCAGCGCGAAGGCCTGCGCGACGCCGATGAACAAGGCTTCGCGGGCGCCGATATGCTCGATCTCGCGGCGGCGTTGCCCGAACTGTTCAGCCAAAAACAGCAGTACGGCCCAGACAATCATGCTCACGCCGATCACCATCAGACTCTTTGTCAGATGTCCTTCGATGATCTTTTTCGCCAGCAATCCGATCACCGCAATCGGCAATGAACCGATGATGATCAGCCATCCGAGCCGCGCGGCCTTGCGCGGCGAATGGTCGCGGATTCCCTGAAGCCAGAGCAGATTCCCCTGCAAAAAGCCGAGCGTGATGGTCGCGATGTCGCCGATGAAATAAACGATCACCGCCGCCAGCGTGCCCAACTGCATCACCGCCACGAAGGCCGTGATCTGCTCCGGCGACATCACCTGCTCAAGCCCCATCCACTTTTCCGCGAGGATTAAATGGCCGCTGCTGCTGATCGGAATGAATTCGGTGAGGCCCTGGATAATTCCAAGAATAATTGCCTGAAGAAGATTCATAAAAATGCGGAATGCGAAATGCGGAATGCGGAATGAAGGAATCCTTCAATCGCGTTCTCAGCAGTCTGCGATTTTGGATTGCCGATTGGGATTCAAAAAATCC
>JAJVID010000089.1:0-18755 GCA_022072205.1 Acidobacteriota bacterium | reverse complement strand
TCTTCGTTGTAGGCTTCGCACAAAAACGCCAGCGTCGCGCGCGTCGCGCCAGCCGAAGGTTCGATCACGTAGGGAACATATCGCGCGCCCTTCTTGCCCGTCGCAGGATCAACGTACTGGTCGTCGAAATAATCCAGCTTCGTCGTGCTGTCGGCGTTCCTTTGCAGCTTCAGCCGCGCGAGGTCTTCGTCGGGCACGTCCTTGCTGTGCGCGCTCAAGTCGTAATCCTGCCGGTTAGCGATGCCTTCGAGTTCGCTGAAGCCGAGCGAGCCGGGGAAGCGGTACTCAATGTCAACCGTCGCTTTGGCGTAATGAGCCAGCTCTTCCTTGCTCTGTTCGCGCTTGATCAATTTCTGCGGGTCGAGGCCGAGTTTGACGTACCAATCGAATCGCTGATCAACCCACTCCTGATGCAACTCGGTGTCGGTCTTCTCGCCGGGCTGCAAATACTGCGGCGGTTTGCAGAAGTATTCGATCTCCATCTGCTCGAACTCGCGCGTGCGAAAAGTGAAATTGCCCGGCGTGATTTCGTTGCGGAACGCTTTGCCGATTTGCGCGATACCGAACGGCAGCTTGCGCCGCATCGCCTGCTGCACGTTAGCGAAATTGGCGAAGATGCCCTGCGCTGTTTCGGGGCGCAGGTAAGCCAGATTCTCGTCGCTTTCGACGGGACCGACCGTCGTCTTGAACATCAGGTTGAAATTGCGCGGTTCGGTCAGGTTGGCCGATCCGCAGCCTGGACATTTGCCGTCTTTCAAGTGGTCGGCGCGGCTGCGAGTTTTGCATTCGCGGCAATCAACCAGCGGGTCGCTGAAAGTCGCTTCGTGGCCCGAATAACGCCAGACCAGACGATTCATCAGAATCGCGGCGTCCAGACCTTCCATGTCGTCGCGTTCGTAAACGACCGAACGCCACCACGCGCGCATGACGTTGTTTTTCAATTCAACGCCCAGCGGGCCGTAATCCCAGGTCGAGGCGATGCCGCCGTAAATTTCCGAGTTAGCGAAGATAAAGCCGCGTCGTTTGCACAGGCTCACGATCTTTTCCATGCTTGGCGCTGACATTGTTGTTACTGAAACCTTTCGATGAACTTTCTGAAAATCCGAAATGATGAATTTGTGCGGGCGCAGGGAGTGGGCACAAAAACGAAGGGCGGATATTAACAGAGCCTGCGAGCGTCGCGCAATTTGGCAAATCCGGCGGCGGATGGCAGAATGCTTCTCGCCTCCGATATCAACCTTTGTTTGCGCAGTAGTCCCATGTCAATCAAAGCGTTATCGAAAATCTTCGTTGTTGTCGCGTTCGTAGTTTTCACTGGTTGGCGAGTCGTCGGGCATCCGGCTTACTTGGACCTTTACGCGAACGATCCCAGATCAAAACCTGAATTACGCGCCAAATGCGCGATCTGTCACGAACCCACCGGCAGGGCGAAAGACGCGAACTTTCTGACCGAGTTCGGGCGCGAGTTCAAAGCGAATCGCCTGCGCATCACGCCGGAGATGCGCGAGAAGTTCAAAGATGTCTTTCTCTCCGCCGACCAGCCCGTGTCAGGCCTGACCGCCGACACGATCAGTCTGGCGACGTCTCAGGTCGTCGTGAACATCACGGTCAAGAGCGCGCGCGGCAAATATGTTCCGACTTTGGATCGGCAGGCGTTCACGCTGCTCGAAGACGACCGCGAGCAGGAGGTCGTCGAATTTTTCGGCGAAGACGCGCCGATGGCCGTCGCTGTCGTGCTGGACGTTTCGGGCAGCGTCGTCGAAAAAGACCTGGATCGTTATCGCAATTCCGCGCTCGACCTGGCGTATCGTTTGAAACCTGACGACACGCTCGCGCTTTACACCTTCGACGAAAGCGGCGTCCAGAAAATCCGCGATTACTCGTCAGCGGTTTCGGGTCTGAAGCCGTTGCTCAAACAGTTGAAAGGCGAAGGCAATACGCCGCTTTACGACGCGATATTGACAGCGAGCAAGGAACTGCGCGTGCGGCCCGAACGCCGCCGGGCGTTGATCCTGATCTCCGACGGAGCCGACAGCGCAAGCTCCGCGACGTTGCGCGAAGTCGAAAAGCAGACTTTCCTGTCGGGCGTTTCGGTCTACGCGATTGATCTGGTCAACACCGAAAAGAGCGCGCGACGTTCGCCGGAGCGCCAGGCCGCCGCGCAAACTCTAAAACAGATTGCGCAGGAGAGCGGCGGGCGTTACATCACGACCGAAGGCGGATTCTTTCTTCTGACCAGCCGCATGAAGCTGAAGCGAATTTTCACTGATCTGATTGACGAATTGCATAGCCAGTACACGATCACTTACGAGCCTGACAATTTGCGCCGGCAGGGGCGATGGCGCACGATTCGCGTCAATCTGGAACAGGCCGACCTGACGGCGCGAACGAGGCTCGGTTACCGGGAGGGAATTGAATGAGCGATCAGATTCGTTTTTTTCTGAATTGGAATGAATACTTCGACGCCCGCGAATTCCTGCGCGCCAGCCGCAATCTGATCGCGCCCGAAAAGGTCATCGGCGGTTTGATCGCGGTGTCGAGCGCGCTCTGGTATTTCTTCAGCGACCTGAATCCGGCGGCGTTCGGCGGGCTTGCGCTCGGTCTGGGCATCATCTTCGGAGTTCCAGCGATCCGCCGCTGGAGAGCGAAGCGCAAGTGGGAATGCGAGCCGCTTTATCACACTGAGCACGCGCTCTCGTTCAACGAAGAAGGGATTCAGCTTCAGATGGGCCTCATCGAATCGAATCTGAACTGGCAGTATTACCGCAGCATCGTGGAAAGCCCCGGCGGGTTCCTGCTGGTTTCCGGCGAGGACGCGTTCAATTTCTTTCCGAAACGCGCCTTCGGCGATGAAAAGCTGATCAATCAATTCCGCGCGATGGCGTGGAAAAAACTCAGGAAATAGACAAGCCACAATGACTCTGAACGAACAGATCGAATTTTTGATCAAGGGAACCGTTGACGTAATCCCGATTGAAGAACTCAAGAAGAAGCTGGCGGCGGGCCGCAAGCTGCGCGTCAAACTCGGCTGCGATCCGACAGCGCCCGACATCCACCTCGGCCATTCGGTGGTCATTCGCAAAATGAAAGCGTTTCAGGAACTGGGGCACGACGTGATTTTCCTGATCGGCGATTTCACGGCGATGATCGGCGATCCGACTGGCCGCAACGCGACTCGCCCGCCGTTGACGCGCGAACAGATCGAGGCGAACGCTGAAACCTACAAAGCGCAAATCTTCAAGCTGCTCGATCCCGAAAAAACCATCATTGACTTCAACGCCCGGTGGCTGAACGCCTTCAAGCCGGAAGATTTCATCCGCCTGACGGCCAAAGTCACACTGGCGCAGATGTTGGAACGCGACGATTTCTCCAAACGTTTCGCGGCCGGCGTGCCGATCAGCGTTCACGAACTGCTCTACCCGCTGGCGCAAGGTTACGACTCGGTCGCGCTCAAGGCCGATGTCGAACTCGGCGGCACCGATCAGAAATTCAATCTGCTGATGGCGCGCGAAATCCAGCGCGCTTACGGGATGGAGCCGCAGGTCATCATGACCACGCCGCTGCTCGAAGGTCTGGACGGCGTCGAGAAGATGTCGAAGAGCAAAAACAATTACATCGGCATCACCGAATCGCCCGACGAAATTTACGGCAAGGCGATGTCAATCTCCGACGATCTGATGTGGCGTTATTACGAGTTGCTGACCGATCTGCCCTCCGCCGAAATCGCGCAATTGAAATCAGAAGTTGAGTCGGGCGCGCGCCATCCGCGCGATGTGAAATCGGAATTGGCGAAAAAGATCGTCGCTGATTTTCATTCGCGCGCGGAGGCCGACCGCGCAGAAGCCGAGTTCATCCGCCGCTTCCGCGAACATCAGATTCCGACGGAAGTCGAAATGCGCGCAGTCAAATCGGGCGGGCAGAAGATCAAGCTGGTTGACCTGCTGGTTCAAAATGAACTCGCCCCGTCGAAAGCCGAAGCTCGCCGGTTGATTTCGCAGGGCGGCGTGAAATTGAACGGCGAACGAATCAGCGAGGTGACTTTTGAAATTGACCCAACCGCGATCAAAGAAGCTCAGTTGCAGGTCGGCAAGCTAAAATTTTTAAAGATCATTTTCGAGTAAAGGAACGCAGAAAGCGCAAAGGAAAATCGCGCTCAGCACAAAGAAAGCCTTTGATCGGTTTGTGCTGAGCGCGATTTTCCTTTGCGCTTTCTGTGATTCCCTGCTCCGCCTTCTGCGGCCTGCGTCTTGCTTCTCTTGCTTTCAATTCTATATTCAAAATTCGCATTAAGCGGCGGATTGCCGCCGGACAGTCAATGAATGCTGTTCGTACGGCAATTTTATTTCCGCATTGAGGTGAAATTTTATGGGGAGAGAAAAAAGTCCATGGCTGGGTTTGGCGCTGACCGGAGCGGGATTGTATCTGGCTACTCGCGCAATCAGGCATTACGCGCGGTGGTACGACTTGAGCGGCAAGACCGTGCTGATCACCGGCGGATCGCGCGGATTGGGTCTGGTGCTGGGCCGTGAATTAGTCACGCGCGGCGCGCGTGTGGCGATTTGCGCGCGCGACATCGAAGAACTGGAACGCGCCGGTTCCGATCTGGTTCGCCCCGGCAGACCTGTGCTGGCGCTGCCCTGCGACGTAGCCAACCTGGAAGAAGTCGGGCGGATGGTGGAGGCCGTCCGCGAGCATTTCGGGGCGATTGACGTGCTCGTCAACAATGCCGGAGTGATCGAAGTCGGCCCGGTCGAAACAATGACGATGGCCGATTATGAAGAAGCGATCAATATCAATTTGCGCGGCCCGCTGAACACAATGCTGGCCGTCATCCCGGAAATGCGGCGGCGCGGCGACGGCCGCATCGTCAACATCACCTCAATCGGCGGCAAGATAGCCATTCCTCATCTGACGCCTTACACCGCCAGCAAATTCGGTTTCGTCGGATTATCCAAAGCCATGCGCGCGGAACTGGCCAAAGACGGCATCGTCGTCACTACGGTCTGCCCCGGACTGATGCGAACTGGAAGCCCGCGCAACGCCTCTTTCAAAGGACATCATCGGGCCGAATACGCCTGGTTCAGCATCGGCGACTCGCTGCCTCTGCTTTCAGTCAGCGCCGAAAGAGCGGCGCGCCGCATCATCACAGCCTGCCAGCGCGGCGAAGCGGAAGTGATCTTCCCCATTCAGGCGAAGATCGCCGCAATGGCCGAGGCGATAGCGCCGGAACTCACCGCCGATCTGCTCGGCTTGATCAACCGCCTGCTGCCTGCGCCCGGCGGCATCGGCTCAGCGCGTATAAAAGGAAGCGAAAGTCAATCATCGCTTTCGCCGTCGTGGCTGACCGTACTCAGTGACCGGGCGGCCCGGCGCAATAATGAAATCGTCACAAACGGCAGAGATCACTCGTTCACGATCATCAGACGGGATACGAAACGCGAAATCGTCTGAGGCGAACCGAACTTCAAGCTTTGAATCAGCGACTGCTTGACCGGCGTAAGACTGGCTCATATAATCACGCCCGCTCGTAGATCAATTCATTCGATTTCTTGATCGTTGAGATATGGGGACGTGGCGGAATTGGTAGACGCGCGGGTCTCAAAAACCCGTTACCGAAAGGTAGTGTGGGTTCGATTCCCACCATCCCCATCACCACTTTTAGATCACTCCATCCGCCTCCAACCGCGCAATCTCTTCTTCACTCATTCCGAGCATCTCGCCATAAACGCCGCGATTATGCGCGCCGAGTGGCGGCCCGACCCATTCAGTTCCGCCAGGCGTTTCGCTCAATTTCGGCGAGAAGGCCGGCAGCTTGACCGTTTCGCCGCCGCCGATCTCCGCGTCTTCGAACATTCCGCGAGCGTTGTAGTGAGGATCGTTGACGATGTCGGCGGCGTTGTAGATCGGCCCCGAAGGCACATCCGCTTTTTCCAGAACGGCGATCAATTGATCATAGGTGTGATTGCGCGTCCATTCTTCCAGCGCGGCGTCAATCATCGGCTCGTGCGCGACGCGGCCTTCATTGTCGGCCAGACGCGGGTCGCTGGCCAGGTCTTCGCGCCCGGCGGCGATCATCAACCGTTTGAAGATCGTGTCGCCGTTGCCGCCGATGATGATGTATTTGCCGTCTTTGGTCGGGTAAGTGTTGGTCGGGACGATGCCCGTGAGCTTCGATCCCTGCCGCTCGCGGATTTCGCCCAGCTTGTCGTATTCGGGAATCAGCGATTCCATCATATTGAAACAGGCTTCATAGATCGCCACGTCAACCATCTGGCCCTGCCCTGTATGCCGGGCATCCCGGTGATAAAGCGCCATCAGAATGCCCAGCGCGGCGTGCAGACCGGCGAGCGTGTCGCCCATACTCAGATTCGGACGCGCAGGCGGACGGTCGGGGAAGCCCGTGACATAGCGCATGCCGCTGAAGCCTTCGGCGACATTGGCGTAACCGGGACGCGCGGCGTAAGGGCCGGTCTGACCGTAGCCTGACACGCGAGCCATGATCAGCTTCGGGTTGATTCGCTTCAGGTCTTCAAAACCCAATCCCCATTTTTCCAATGTGCCGGGTTTAAAATTTTCGATCACGACATCCATTTTGCCAGCGAGTTGTTTGACGATCTCGTGAGCGCGCGGGTCTTTCAGATTCAGCGTGACGCATTTCTTGTTTCGGCTGAGACTGTACCACCAGAGCGCGGTTCCCTTGTGAACCTTGCGCCATTTGCGCAGCGGATCGCCCGTGCGCGGCGGTTCGATCTTGATCACTTCCGCGCCGAACCAGCCGAGCAGCGCGGCGGCGAACGGCCCGGCCAGCAATTGTCCCATTTCCAGAATCCGCACGCCGTCCAATGGACGAGGCGGACGCGATGGATGATTGTTCTGCATTCTTCCTCTGCGAATAGTTTTGGGTTAGCCGCGAGTTTTGACTTTCCGGCTGCTGCGCTCCGCGCGTTTGGCAGGCGCCGGCCTGGCGGGTTCACGATTCGCCTTGTCGGCTTGCGCTTTGCGATTCGGATCGCGCGTCAAATAGATGGTGTAGTTGTAACAGTCGCTCCGATAGAGCGCGTGGGCATATTCCACTGGCCGCCCCTCTTCGGTGTAGACCGCCCGCTCGATTGAGAGCAGCGGCGCGCCGACTCTGACATCGAGCAAGCCCGCTACGTGAGGGTCAGCCAGATCAGCCATGATCTGCTGTTTCGCGCTGTGCAATGGAGCGCCGAGCTTTGTCTCCAGCAACCGCAACAATGAGCTTGAACTCAATTCCTCGTCGGTGATACGCGCTCCGATTTCGGCAGGCAGGTAATTGACAATCAGGCTGAATGGATTGTCCTCGCGCAGGCGCAGACGTTTGAAGCGATAAACCGGTTCGCCCGCTTGAAGACCGAGCAATTCCGCCTCGCGCTGATCGGCTTCGATGCGGGTCGTCTCCAGCACTCTGATCGGAGTATCAAGCGCCATGTCAATCAGCTCATCGAGCGAGCCTGTGAAATGAATCGCGCTTTCAAAGGGACGGCGTTGCGCGCGGCGTTCGGCGGCGAAAGTTCCGCGCCCCTGTCTTCGTTCGATCAATCCTTCTTCGGCCAGAGCGGCGAGCGCTTGCCGGACTGTGATGCGGCTGACTCCATAATCGCGGATCAGATCGCTTTCCGTCGGCAGACGATCTCCGGCGCCGAAAGCTCCGGAGAGGATTTTTTCACGCAGCAGATTTTCCAATTGATAGTAGAGCGGTATGCGGCTACTGACGAAGGCTGATTTTAGTTTTGCCATAGATTCAGGGTGTCGCAACGCGACCTGAAGGCCCCTTCGAGTTATTGCACGGTGATTGGCGCGGCTTTGATGTCAGCCGGGATAAACGAGCGGTCAATCAGGTCTTTCATCTCAATCGGTCTGTCCAGAATGCCCGCCTTCAAAGCCATATCCTGAATCCGTTTCATCTCTTCGTCGGTCGGCGTCAACATCCGGTAACTGACTCGATCAGGCGGTTGGGTCAGAACGTAGCGCACGACCTTTTCGTCCTGACGAAAATAAGGCGCAGCGACTTTGGCTGCATCCAGCCGGTGCGTTTCGGCCCATTCGCCGCTTTCGGCGATGCCGCGAACCAGGTCGCGCACGACCGCCGGTTGTTCTTTGATCAGCTTTTCAGTCACGACCAGCACGCACGAAATGAAGCCGGGCCAGATGTCTTTGGCGTGATAAAGCACGCGCCCGCTGCCGTCGAGTTCGGCCTTCGCCGCGTGCGGTTCGCCGATGAAATAAGCGTCAATCGCTTTGGCCGCCAGCGCGCCGGGCATGTCAGGCGGCGGCATTTCGATGAATCGAATCTCGTCCGGTTTGACGCTCTGATCTTCCATCAGCTTGTGGATGACCAGATTCTGGTTGCTGTACTTGCTCGGAATGGCGAAGACCTTGCCGCGCAGATCGCGCAGATCTTTGGTCGGAAGATCCTTGCGCACAATAACCGTCGAGCCGTCGCGATGGCCAAGATAAAGAATCTTCACCGGCACGCCCTGTTCGCGCAGCTTCATCGCAAGCGGCGCGATCATAAAAGTCGCGTCCAATCGCTCGCTCTTGATGGATTCGACGATGGTGGGAAAGTCCGTGAAACGTTGCGACTCGAACCGAGTCGCCGTGCTGGTGCGGCTCGCATAATCCGTCACCGGGCACGTCAGGTGTCAGGTGACAGGCAAAAAACCGACGTTGAGTTGCGCTCGCGCGGTTGATGTTTCACTTCCCTGCCGCTGCGTTTGCGAACGCTGCCAGGGTTTGAAGCGCAACAATCCGAGAACTGCGATGGCGGCGATTGCGCCAAGAATGATTTTCAGTCCTGTGCTTCGGAACATAACTTTTCCTGTGTTCAGAAATTTATTCGGTGAGGGCGGCTAAAGATTTGCCCGCCGCTCTTTCGTGGTCGTGTTCAATTCCCAACTCAGTCAGGATGCAATGAATCGCGCTGACGACTTCCGGGTGCGTCAGGTCGCGCGGACGTTTGACCGCGATGCTCAGCTCATAACGAATTTGCGCCGGGCGTTCGCTTAGCACGATGACGCGATCCGCCAGTTGCGCGGCCTCTTCGATGTCGTGCGTGACCAGCGCCACCGTGCGAGGCCGCTCATCAAGCAACCGCGCCAGTTCCTGCCGCAGCCGCAACCGCGTCAGGTAATCGAGCGCCGAGAACGGTTCGTCCAGCAGGAGAATGTCTGACTGCCCGGCGAGCGCGCGAGCCAGTTCAACACGCTGCCGCATGCCTCCCGAAAGCTGATGCGGATAATGACTCTCGAATCCTTCCAGCCGGATCAGCCGCAACAATTCATCGGTCTGCCGCGCCTGCTCCTGCTGTTTTTTCAGATGCCGCAATCCGAGCGCGATGTTTTCCGCGACGGTCAGCCAGGGGAACAATCCGTCCTGTTGATAAACCATGCGAACCTGCCCATCGCGCGCGATCAATCCGGACGAAGGCTGATCGAAGCCCGACATCAGATTCAACAATGTCGTCTTCCCACAACCCGACGGGCCGACCACCGCGACGAATTCGCCGCGCGCGATTGACAGCGAAATCTCGCGCAACACTTCCACCGGCCCAAACGAGCGCGACACTTTTTCCAATTGCAGCGGCTTACTACTCATCACCTCGGTTATCGCTCGTACCCCCAACGTACGCTTTGAATTTTTGTCAATTGCACCAGCAAGCGATCCAGCGCCACGCCGATCAATCCGATCACGATCATCTCGACCACCAGCAAGTCGGTTCTCAATCCGTTGCGCGAATCCATCACCGCGAATCCCAAACCATCGCGGCCCGCGATCATCTCCGCAGCCACGACTACCAGCCAGGACAAACCGGCGGTGACGCGCAGCGTGGTGATGATTTGCGGCAGGATCGCCGGCAGGGTGACCTGCGTCAGCCTTTCCAACCCGTTGATGCCGTAATTTTGCGCGACGCGGAAGTAGACGGTCGGGATATTGGCGACGGCGGCCATCGTCGCCAGAATGACGGGGAAGAAAGCGGACAGGAAGATCAGGAAGATCGCCGACGCGTCGCCGACGCCGAACCACAGAATCGCAAACGGAATCCACGCCAGCGGCGACAGGTTGCGGAAGAAATTGATGATCGGAAGGAAAGCGATTCTCGCCGACAGCTTCTGCCCCAGCCACAACCCCAGCGGAATGCCAAGCGCAGCCGCCAGCCCGAACCCGCAGCTCACGCGAAACAGCGACGTGATCAGATCGTTGATGAGCCTGCCGCTTTTCAATTCCTCGCCGAAACCGCGCATCACCGCAATCGGAGAAGGAAGCGCGCTTTCGTGAAACGCGCCCGAGGCCCACACCGCCGTCCAGAGCGCGACGAGCGCGACGACCACAACAAGCGGGAGCAGGAACGATTTGGCGGCGTTTGTGTTTTCGGTTGTTTCTACAGCCATTGCTATACAGGTTGCGCCGAAGGCCGCTTGCGCGCGGTAATCCAAATCTCGATGGCCACAGCGAGCGGGCCGACAATCGTCAGCGCGTAATACGGCGCGTGAATGTTTTCAGCCAATCGCAAGACCATCTCCATCGCGGCCACCAGGAACGCCACCAGGCATTGCGCCCATCGCGGCTTCACCGTCGTCTTCGGGTCGGTGATCATGAAGAAAATGAACAACTGATACATCGGCCCGGTGATCGGCGCGACTTCGGCTTGGAAACCGTGCCCGGTGATGAAACCGCGCAACAATGCGAACAGTAAAAACGAGACGACATAAGTCGCCGTGATGTGGAAGCGTTTTACGCGCCAGGTGATTAGCGCGCCCAATGTCCACACGATCAGCATCGGGGGGAGATTGTTGCCCCACTGAATGCTCAGCGTCGAGAAAACGTCGGGAGCCAATAGCAACAGCACGCAGATCGCGAGATTCGACGGATTCCACAAATGACGATCCTTCCAGCGGATCACATATTTCGACGTGATCGCGATGGCGCTGCACAACGCGAACGGCCAGAACGCCGGCGAACGAACCAAAATGCCGACGCTGATGCCGGTGATGTACGCGCTGGCCAGATTCGGAAACTTCCCGTAAACCAGCCGTCCCAGCGCAAGCTCCAGCAACATCGCCACGCCGATGGCCAGAGCCGTCTGCTTGAAGCTTTCAAGCAATCCGAACGAAAGCTGGCCGACGAGCAGAATCGTCGTGATCAGCATCGGAGGAAGATAACGATTCTCGATGCTGAAGAATCGCGACAGCGCGGACGCCGGCTTCGCCTTCACATCTTTTGGTTGCAAAGGCGGCGCGGCTGAAATTTCCGACCCTGTGATTATCTCCGGCACGTTTACGCCTCCTTCACGTTGTGAATTTTGTTGATCTCCGGCGCGCTGATGGTTTGCGTCTTGCCCGATGGCCAGCGAATCTCGACGCGATCAACGCTCGCCGCTTTGCCCAATCCGAAATGCAATCGCCGCTGATTCTGCGCGCAGAAGCCGCTGCCGCCCGTCACTTCCTGAACTTGCCGCTGACTGTTCCAAAACAGCCGAACCTGCGCGCCGATTGCGCTGCGATTGCTCGTCGAGCCTTCCAACTCGAAAGCGATCCAGTTGTTGTCCGGCGCGACGGTGTTTTTGTAAAGCAGCGCGGGGCCTTTCTGATTCGCAACCACCACGTCCAGCCTGCCGCTGTTGTTGAAATCGGCGAGCGCCACTGAGCGGCCATCATAAACATCGGTCACGCCGACAATCTGCGCGACCTCTTTGAACTGGCCCGCGCCATCGTTGATCCAGACTTTCTTCTGCTGATAGCCCGACAGGCTGCGGTTGTTCATCGGCGGCCAGTTATTCGCGTCGGAGATGATCGCTTTATTGCCGCCGGTGACTTTCGAGTAGTCGTACCAGTAATTGCGATTCCTGTCCGCCGAGATATAGCCGTTGACCAGATAAATGTCCTGATAGCCGTCGTTGTTCAGATCGCCGAATTGCGCGCCCCAACTCCAGCCGCCAAGCTCGACGCCGAGGTCGCGCGCCAGATTGTCGAACTTCAGCCCCTCGCCCGAAGTCCCCGCGCGCGGAACCCACAGGTTGTTGCCCTGAATCAACACGCTCTCTTCGGAGATGTTCGAAACGTAGATCGCGAAATCGCCGCGATTGAACACATCGCCAATCGCCGCCGTCATTCCGCTCTTCGGCGCGAATCCGATGCCCGTCTGCCTGCCGACCTCGCGAAACTTCTTGCCGCCGTCGTTGAAGAACAACTCCGAGACGCCGTAATCATTGGCGATGAACAGGTCTGGATAGCCATTTCCGCGCAGATCAACCGCGACCGCAGCCAGCGCCCAACGGCGCGATCTGACGCCGAGTTGTTCGGCGACTTCTTCAAACTTGCCATTGCCGAGATTGTGGAAGAGGAATTTGCGCCCGCCGTTCTGAGCGTACTCGAAACTTTCGGGCATCATCTTCGTGTCTTTGAGATTCCACAGATCAATCTTCTCGTCGTAATAACCGGCGACGAAGAGATCGAGCCGTCCGTCGCGGTCATAATCGAACCAGAGCGCATTGTTCGCGTTGATCCATTCAGGAAAACCCGCTTGCTCGCCCGCGCGCGAGAAGCCCTTGCCGCCGTCGTTGTGATAAAGCTCCGGCTTCCCCCATTTGTAAACGAACAAGTCTTCGTAGCCGTCGTTGTCGTAATCGCCCCAGACCGCGCCCATCGAAACGCCGTGTTCGCGCGAGTTCTCACCGCTCGCCCAATGGTCGCCGGTCATCTCGCTGAATCGGCCATTGCCAAGATTTCTGAAGAGGATGTTGCTCTTGCCCTCGCCGCTGCTCGTCAGGTAGACGTCCTGCCAACCGTCGCGGTCGAAATCCGCAATTGAAACCGCCGCGCCCATCGAGGCGATCTGCGGCATGATGTGATCGAGCTTCTGATCGAGTTTCGGCGCGGCGTGGGTGAAGTTGATGCCCGACGCGTTCGCCGCCTCCTTGAAACTCAAACCGTAGCGAGAGAGCGCCGTCGAAGCGTTCGCTGCCGTGGCCGCCGCTTCTTTGCGGCCAGAGAAGCGCCTGATGACGAACGGCGTGGCAAGCAGACCGATGAAGAAGATGATCAGAATGATTCTGAGAGTGCGACTTTGCATTTGTGTCAATTGTTGCAGTAGCCCGGCCGTGAGGGAGGGCACAGGCTACAGATTCACGCCCTCCCTCACGGTCGGGCTACTGCCCCGTTCTTAGCGCGTTCAGGAAGTGTTCAGGCGTCACGTAACGCGTGTGATAAGTCTGCCAGTCCTGCGGACGCCGTTTGTAAGCCGGGTCATCTTCAAGCCTGCCCGGAGCGGCATTGTAATCCTTCATCCCATGATAAGGCAGCGGCAACACAGTCTTTGAAAACGTCGAATTCAGGTCGCCATCCTTGATCCACCCGTCGCCGACCATCACGTAATCGCGCGTCCAGCCTGTTGGCGGAGGCGGCAGAGCGGCGAATTTCAAACGCAGTTCATCGCCCGCGTTGACGATCACTATCCGGTCGTCAATCTTTTCGAGCAATTCGCGCACGTCGCCGTGACGCGTGTAATAGCCGATCAGGTCGCGCCATTTTTGCGCCGTGCCTTCGAGCCGGTTGTAATCCGGCAGTTCGGGCGATGAATCATCGGCCTGCGTGAATTTTGAAAAGCCGCGATAGCGCAGTTCGGCTGACGACAGATTGATCCGCTGCGTTTTGAATTGGGTGTCGGGAACCGCCTCGGCCCATTCCAGCTTGTCCCAATAAATTTCCATATTCGTCCGCAACCGCAGCTTGCGCGGCGCGCCGGGACGGAAGATGTTGTTGAGATCGAGCACGAGGGTCTTCATCTTGCCCGCCGGAAAACCCAGGCCGGATTTCGCAGTAGACCAATTGCCCTGCGTGTCGGGCGTTTCGATGCTCAGCCCCTGCGGCGGCGGATAGCCAGTCTGGCCGTAAGCCACGTTGATCGAGCCATCGGTCGGATGCAGGAAGCCGTGGCCGATCAGATAAAGCTGTTTGTCACGCGGCGCGTCAGCGGGCAATTCCAATTCGACCCAATGATCGCGCGTCACGCCCTGATAACGGCCTTTACCGAACGTGTCGAGATACTTCTGATCAAGATCGCGCACGGTGGCCGACACATCCTGCCCGCGATCATCCGAAGCTTTGGCAAAGGCTTTCGTCGCGCCGGTCGCGTAAAGCTTCAACGGTGGAGGCGGCACGGAGAAGCGTTCGTCGCTGAAGGCTTCGGTTCCCTGCGGATGATCAACGACCATCAGCGAGTAATGATCAATGTAAAAAGTCTCCCACAACTCCGCCGTCACACGCAGATCGTACATCCCGTCACGCGGCGCGATTTTGTCGCCGGGGATTTTGAACCACTCCTCGGTCTGATAAATGCCCGCGACCACTTGAGCGTTGATGCGCAGCCCTAGCGCGGGCGACCACGGCGCGGTGTCCTTGACGTAGCTGATCCGCTTCCCGTCCCACGCGAACAGCATCGGGCACGAGCCTTTCAATCGCTGCTCGGCCAGCGCCGATTGATCGGCCTTCAATTCAAACTCCGCCTGCACCGAGCCGTTCGGCCAGACGATGCGCGCGACATCGGCCTGAGAGTTCTCGCCCAATCCGAAATGAAGAACCGGCGAAATGATGACCTGCTTCTGCGTCAACAAGCCGGAGCGGATTTCAATCTCGCCGCCGATGCCGAAAGAGTTGATGCGCTGATCGCCGGTGGCTTTGGCGGCGCGGGTGCGGATGGTTTGGTGGTGATAATTCTTTGTACCGTGGTTGATTAGTTGTACCGGTTTTTCTCCATAACTAATACCGACAAGATCGAGGCGTCCATCGCCTGTACTATCAACAATCGCATAATCACGAGTTGCACGACTAAGCGGTTCGAAACTTTGCGCGAGGGCGTGGAAATTTCCTTGACTGTCACTCAACAGCATCCGAGCACTTAGCACTAACAGATCAGGGCTGCCGTTATTGTCGAAATCGGCAATCTGTAATCCCCCCGCATCAATAGCTGTCGGGGCCGGTTCTACTTTTGCCACAACAACTGAATCCCAGCCTTCGCCATTATCCTTATCTGACAGGCGAATTATTTCTCCACTTTCGCAGAGCGCAACGACATCAAGGCGACCATCACTATTCAAATCGGCAGATTTAATTGATACAACCTCGTTCAGATTTTGAGGAGCTTGCCGTTCTTTATACTGTCCTAGCCGTTCATTGATGAAAACTCGAAGCTTCTGTCTGGGAGACCGCCCGTCTGCATATTCCAGCGAGGTCATGGCAAGATCGGGGTCGCCATCACCATCAATGTCCGCGCTGACAAAATCGGTTACGGGAGTGGAAATATTGTCAAATGGGTGAAGCTCTTTGAATGTGCCATCACCATTGTTACGTAAAACAACAGGCTGAGGCCATCCAATAAAAACATCCAGATCACCGTCCAGATCAAAATCAAACGCCCAGAGACTGTTATGGTATTGGCGCGTAATGCTTTTGTTCAGTCCGGTAAGAGCCGTTACATCGGTGTAATCGCCCGCCTCATTCTGTCTATAGAACCGCACCCCATCACTACCTGCCAGGACGAAGTCCGTTTTGAAGTCATAATTGAAATCAATCGGCAGCACAGAATTCGGAAGAGGCTGCGGATTGTATGCATCTTTCGACAATGGTGTCTTGCCTGGAAAATTCAGCTTTGGGCCGCCAATGATCTGTAACTCACTCTGATTTCCAACCACGATTGATGATTTGTTCTCCGAGCCGAGAGAAACGACCCCAATCCAGTTCCAATTTCCTTCAGGCATATGAGCAATGGGCTGCACTTCAAAGTTCATCTCCATATCCGGCGCCGCAGGCTCGGAACTCGGGCTGGGCAGTTTGATGAATTTCAAAAACGGCTCGCCGACGAACTCAGCCGGGGTCTTCACCGCGTTCAAGCTCTGCCGGTAATCCGGCACGCGCGCCAGCACGTTGCGCAGGAACGCGACCTGCGGCGCGGCTGAGCGCGGGTTCGCGCCGGCCGCCGCCTGCTGCAACGCGACCATTTGCTGCTTCGCTTCGTCGGGCCACGACGAAGATTTTTCAGCGAGCTTCGCGACGGTCTTTTTCAACGTCTCGCCGTCGCCGCGTTTGGCGGCCAATCGCGTGACATCGAGCAGCGCGGCTAAATTATCCGGCTGCGTTTCCAGAATCTTTTCGAGCAAGGCTTGAGCTTCGGCGTCGCTGGTTTCGGCGCCCTGCCGTTCGGTCTCCTGCGCGAGGGCGTAGAGCGCGCGCAGATTTTTCGGGTCAAGCTCAACAGCTTTTTTCAAATGCGCGATGGCTTCGGGCAATTTGCCGCGACGGCTTTCGATCAATCCGAGCAGGGCTTCGATCTGGCTGTTCGTGGGCGCAAGCGTTCTGGCCCTCTCGACTTTTTCATAGGCCGTGTCGAACTCCTGCTGGCGCACGGCGAGCAATCCCAGATTGGCCCAGCTTGCGGGTTCGCCGGGCGCAATCTCCGTCGCGCGGGTCAGCTTTTCTTTCGCGCGAACGTCTTCGCCGGTCTGCAATCCGGCCAGACCGACATAAAACGCCGAGACCAGATCGCGGTATTCCTTCGAGCCGGGTTCGGGCAATCCGGCGTTGCGCGTGCAGGCGTTGAAAGTGAGGAGGAGAGAGATAACGGAACAAACGGAAATAACGGAATAGACGGAATTTTTCATGCTTGTCCCAAATCTTCTTCCGTTTGTTCCGTTATTTCCGTCTTTTCCGTAATCTCTCTTCGCTATCTTGAAAGGATTCATTCCGGCGGATACCAGTCTTCTCTCTTACCGCGCCCGACGCCCAGGGCGTCGGCTACGCGGTTGATGTAGTTGAACCAGGATGCGATTAAAGTGATTTGCAGGATGGCGGTATCGTCGAAACCGACCGCGCGCAATTTATCATGATCCTGCGGCGTCAGGCGAGTCGCGTCTCTGGTCAACTGCGCGACGTAATCGAGCATCGCGCGATCCTGTTCGCTGAGCGGCGCGTTGGCGTAATCTTCGCGCAGACTTCCCACCAGTTTTTCATCCAGCGTCACCATACGCAGAAACTCTGCGTGCGATTCCAGTCAGTAAAAACAGCGGTTCACGACCGAGACCATAGTCGCGATCATCTCGTGCTGCGCGCGGCTGAGCGGCAACTCAGGCGACATCATCGCGCCGAAAGCGCCGAAGATGTGATAGAGAGCTTCGGGCATCAAGGTGTGTGAGGCGACGATGCTGTCGCCGCCGGGAGATAACGGTGAGGCGTATTCTTTCGGGTACATCGCGCGCTGCGCTTCCATCATCTTGCGCAGCTTCTCGTCGGCGTCTTCCATTGGAATCGTGCGAATCCAGGTCATTGTTTGTTCTCCTGTTTGAAAACCGGATAAGAGCCAAGCCGCAGCATCAGCAACGCCGCAACCATCGTGGCGGCGCCGCAAATCAGCAGCGCCAGATTGTAAGAACCGAGGCGATCAAATCCCTCGCCCATCAGCGCAGGCCCCATCGCGCCGCCAAGCGGCACGGTGATGAACAGATAGCTGTAAATTTCACTGAACGACCGCAGCCCGAAATAGCGGCTGACCAGATACGGAATCGTGGCCGACTCCGCGCCGTAACCGAAGCCGATCAGCATCGCCGCGATGTACGAACCGGTTCCCGTCGCCCCGGCAAGCAACAGAAAGATGCCTGCCGCAACCAAACTGAAAGCGAACGCCGGCACGCGTTCGGCGGGCAATAAGTCGAGCAGGTAGCCTGTTCCCAGTCGCCCGATCATTCCCGCCGCGCCAAACAACGACGCTGCAAAAGCAGCGCCCGGCGGAGTCATCCCGCGATCCGTCAGCATCGGGACGAGATGAATCATGCAGGCGTGAATGCTCATTGAAATGACGAAAAACGCGATGATCATCAACCACAGGACGCCGCTTCGCAACGCTTCGCCGCGCGTCAAACCATCCGCCTGCGCCGCGGCGCTTTTCTCTTCTGACACGCGAACGGTTTTTCCAGGCTCTCTGAGAAATAACAGCATCAACGGCACGGCGATCAACAAGACCGCTCCGCCGGAGATGGCGTAAGCGTTGCGCCAACCGAACTGATCCATCAACGCACGCGTCGCCGAGGGCCAGATGACGCCGCCTATCGCCGTCCCGCTCATCGCCACTCCGAGCGCCAGCCCGCGTCGCTCTGTAAACCAGCGCGTGATCAGGCTGGCATGCGATATCGCTGAAGTCCCCGGCCCGACCAGACCGAGCAGCAGGAAGAGCGCGTACAGATGCCACAGATGCGGCGTCAAAAACGCCAGCGAAGCGTAGAGCGCGCCAAACGCCGTCATGCTGACCAGAATCGGGCGGCGCGCGCCGAACTGATCAGTCAGCCATCCGGTCAATGGCATCGTCAACATCGCCGTCAACGTCGCCAGCGTGAACCCAAGCGAAACCTGCCCGCGCGACCAGTGGAACTGATCGCATAGCGTCGTCAGAACGACACCGAACGCGTTGACCAGCAGCGACCCAAAATGAAAAAACAGCCCGACCGACGAAGCCGCGACCACCAGCCACGCCGACCGCTGTTTCGCCGCCTCCTTCGTTATTCCCGCCGAAATTGTTTCGACTGTTTGCATGTGGAATCAGAGCTTCAACGCAAAGGGTCAAAGGGTCAAAGGATCAAGGAAAGGGTTGGAAGACAATCCAGGCTGTTCTTTGACCCTTTGCCCCTTTGACCCTTTGTGTTTTTTCTGTTGTAGCATTTAAAAACTGAATTTCGCCGCAATCTGGAACGC
>JAJVID010000005.1 GCA_022072205.1 Acidobacteriota bacterium | reverse complement strand
TTCGGGTTGTGTTTGGCGAGCACCTTCGTGATGGCCGCCGTCAGGGTGGTCTTGCCGTGATCAACGTGGCCGATCGTTCCCACGTTGACGTGTGGCTTACTACGATCAAATTTCTCTTTCGCCATATCTCAATCCTTATCCTGCTTCATCAGGATGGCCCTTAACCTCTGCTGTATAAATCGAGTCAAAAACTGGAGCCCACAACCGGACTTGAACCGGTGACCTCGTCCTTACCAAGGACGCGCTCTACCTACTGAGCTATGTGGGCTTAACCTGAAAGTTATTTTGGAGCGGGCGACGGGACTCGAACCCGCAACACCTAGCTTGGAAGGCTAGTGCGCTACCATTGCGCTACGCCCGCTCACTTTGTCAAATTTGAGATCTGAGATCTGAAATTTGAAAATGGTGCAGGGGGTAGGATTCGAACCTACGTAGGACTGTCGTCCGCCGGGTTTACAGCCCGGTGCCATTAGCCACTCGACCACCCCTGCAATCTTGACAAATCAAATATCTGATACCGAGAGCCGGTGAAGGGACTCGAACCCCCGACCTACTGATTACAAATCAGTTGCTCTACCAACTGAGCTACACCGGCCTGCGCCCGTAAACCGGATCATAACTAGCGTTAGTCATAGAAAGAGCGTCTCCATCAAAACGCGCATACTAGCAATGGGGGCTAATTTTTGCAAGCACCTACCCGGTATTCTAATCGGGACATAATGATTTTGCGGCTGGACGATCTACTTGCGCAGCCTGATCAATCCTTTGAGTTCATCCATGAACTCTGAGACATCCTGAAATTCCAGATAAACAGACGCGAATCGGACATAAGCGACTTTATCAAGGTCTTTCAGTCGGCGCATGATAGTCTCGCCTATTTTCGATGTTGGGCGCTCGCGCTCTGGTGACGTCTGCACATAGGCTTCGACCGCGTTGACTATGGCCTCAAGTTTGGCAGTCGAGACTGGGCGTTTTTCACACGCGCGCAACAGTCCCGACATTACCTTATCGCGATTGAAAGGCTCTCGCCGGCCATCTTTTTTGATAACCATGTAGGGAATCTCGTCAATCCGTTCATAGCTGGTGAAACGCCGCTCGCATTTCAAGCATTCGCGGCGGCGGCGTATTGAATCGCCCTCTCGGGATTCACGTGAATCAACAACTCTATCTTCGAGGTGTCCGCAGAATGGGCACTTCATAAGATAATTCCTCCGGTGTTTTGTAACGCTGGTTGGCTAGCTTGATGCGCCCGCCTCTTTCCGCGCCGAATCTTCCATTTCATTTTCGCTCGCGATCATTTCGCGCAACTGCCTGAAGCTGATGTCATCACGAATCAAATAAAATAGCCCGATCACAAATGGCGGCCCGAACGCGATCAGGTGATAGACAATCGCGATGCTTGCGGCGAGGTTCGGATCAAGTCCTAAAAATTCCAATCCCTTGGCCGCCGCCGCATGAAAAGCCCCCGCCGAACCGCCGGGCGTCGGCACTACAGAACCGACAAGACCAAATCCCAGAATAAAAATGACAGGACTGATCGAAAAATTGAGGTCGAACGCATAAAGTGTGAACCAGGTCGCGGCAATAATCAGCGCCCAGACACAGCCGGTCAAAAAAGCTGTCACTGCGAGTTCGCGTAAATTGAGCAACACCGATAATCCTTCGGCGAGATGGCTAATAAAGTTCAACAATGGTTGAATCAGCGTTTGCGGGAGTTTGGCTGAATGACGCTCCAACCATGAGATTATTGGCGCAGCCTTGAGTCTCAGCAATATGAGAACCGAAATCCCAACTACAACACCGATTAGAAGAATCAACCCAATAGCCTTAATTGTCTCAAGCGAACTTGCGTTCTCTTGGCCCGGAGGCAATCTGAAAAATAGCAGGTTGACAGCAAAAAGAGAGACTACAGCAGTGGTGTCATACAAACGCTCGATCAGAATGGTCGCCAAGGTCGCGCTAGGTCTTATTCGCTCCCGCAAACTGAGAACTGCGGGCCTGATGATTTCGCCAGCGCGTCCAATAACAAATATCGAGCCGAAGCCGACCGATGTCGCAGCGAAGAGATTGTTCAACTTCGTTGCCGTGATTGGGGCAAGAAAGGCTTTCCACCTTAAACTGCGCGCGAGCAGCGTCAAATTGATGAGTACCGCCGCTAACAACAAGGGCCATATTCTGGCGTTCCGCAGATGCGCTCCGACTGTTTCCCAATCCAGACGACTGACAAACCACCAAGCCAATCCCAGGCCAATCGCCAGAATAAAAACCGATTTCAGCTTTTTGCCCACGAATAAAATCTCACCACAAGATATAGTAGGGAAGGGGGAAGCTACAACAAATTAAGCTACGGCGCAAGATTTGAATCCTGGCTCTGAGGTCTAAAATGTGAGGAGCAAGGTAGAAAGGATTAAAGGATTAAAGGCAGATTGCGAACTCGCATACTGGCAAGAAACTGCAATCTGCCCGGCTCTGCAAAATTAGCTGAAGATGTCTTTGACCTTATTGCCAAATCGCCACGCGGTTCCCTGGTTAAGCTTCTCTTCGATAACGGCGAACTCTTCAAGCAGTCGTTTCTGTTCGCGGGTCAATCGAGTCGGCGTCACGATGGTTGTGACTACGAACAGATCGCCTCGCCCGTGCCCCTGCAAGGAGACGATGCCCTTGCCTTTGAGTCGGAAGATCGAGCCAGTCTGCGTGCCTTCGGGAATGGTCAGTGTGTCTTCGCCATCGAGCGTGGGCACTTTGATTTCCGCGCCAAGCGCGGCTTGCGTGAAAGTGACGGGAACACTGACGTAAAGATTGTTGCCCTGCCGTTCAAACAGCTCGTGCTCTTTGACGTGGATTACCACGTAAAGATCACCTGCCGGCCCGGAGTTCGCGCCGGCCTCGCCTTCGCCCGCCAGCCGCAAACGCGCGCCCGTGTCCACGCCTGCGGGGATTTTGATTTCGAGTTGCTGTTCTTTCTCGATTCGTCCCTGGCCGTGACAGGTTTTGCAGTGATTGGTGATCGTCCGGCCTGTGCCTCGGCATTGGTGGCAGGTGCGGCTGACCGAGAAGAATCCCTGTTGAAACCTGACTTGCCCTGTTCCGCCGCAAAGATTGCAGACGATTGGCGAGGTGCCGGGCGCGGCTCCCGACCCATTGCATGTATCGCAGTTTTCGAGCCGGGGAATGGTAACTTGAGTTTTGAATCCGGCTGCGGCCTGCTCCAGTGTGATCTCAAGGTCGTATCGGAGGTCGGCGCCGCGCTGAGGTCCGTTGCGGCGCGAACTTCGCCCACCGAAAATGTCTCCGAAGATGTCTCCGAGAATATCCTCAAAGCCGCCGAAATCCGGAGCCGCCCACGCGCCCGAAGCGGCGGATGATCCGACACCAGCGTGCCCAAACCGGTCATAACGCGAACGGCTTTCGGCGCTTGAAAGAACTCCGTAAGCTTCGTTGATCTCTTTGAAATTTTCTTCGGCTTCGTGATTGCCTGGATTACGATCCGGGTGGTATTGCAACGCCAGTTTCCTGTAGGCGCTCTTCAGTTCCTGTTCTGTGGCGTTCCGGTTGACGCCAAGCACCTCATAGTAGTCTCTTTTACTCAACTTGATTTCCTCTTCCCTTGGATTGCGCTTGATTGCCGCGCCGCGTCATTGATCAGATCACCTTGAACGCGACCCCAACGACGCCGCCGATTATAGGGATACATAAACTTTGTAACAAGATGTCGGTATTTGACAGGCAGGGCAACGGGATTGTGAATGGTTGGTCAGTCCTGATTCAATTGAGCGCGCCTGCAGGAGCGTCGGCAAGCGCCTGTTCCAGCAACCGCGCAATAAAATTAACCGCCCCGATAGTGCGCGCATATTCCATTCTCACCGGGCCTACGATACCTAAACTGCCCACAACCTGATCGCCATAACTGTAATAAGAAGTGATCACGGCGCAACCGCGCAGAGTAGGCAATGTGTTTTCAGCCCCGATGCGGATGGCGACCGGTTGTAGAGCCACCTGTTCAACGCATTCATTGAGGATTTTGATTAAACGGCTTTTTTCCTCGAAGACGCGCAATAACTCGTGTATTTTTTCAAGGTCACCGAAGTCAGGTTTGGTGACAATGTTTGATGCTCCCTCGACGAAAACTTCCGGCTCGGATTGAGCAGTCTCACTCAATCCCCGTTCGCACAGCAGAATTGCATTCTGCAACAGGCGGTCGTAAAGAGCTTTTTCTTCGGACAAACGTTTGAGCAGTTCTGAACGGATGGCGGCAAGACTCATGCCGCTGAAATTGGCGTTGACGTAATTAGCGGTGCGATTGAGGTCATCCTGCGTCAGGTTTTCATCAATCCTCACGAGCCGATCCTGTACCAATCCAGCGCGCGAAACCGTGATGACCAGAATGCGCCCGTCGCTCAAGCGGACGAAGTCAATATGTTTGACAATGTCATAAGCGATATTTGGAGAGATGACGATCCCCACGCTCGCCGAAAATCGAGAAAGGAGATATGACGCGCGGGACATCAACTGATCTGCGCTCGGCCAGCTTGCGACGGCCCGTTCGCCGAGTAGCCCTTGTTGAATCGCCGTTTCTTCGTCGCCGGAAAGCCCGGTCTGGTCGAGCATGCTGTCAACGTAAAAACGATAGCCCTTATCGCTGGGGATACGTCCTGCCGAGGTGTGTGGCTGCTCCAAATACCCGGCCTCTTCCAGGTCGGCGATGATATTTCGGACGGTGGCGGGCGATAATCCTTCGCTGGTCATCCTGGAGATTGCGCGCGACCCGACCGGCTCACCGGTCGTGATGTGCGTCTTGATCAGTAGAGCCAGCATTTCACGGCTGCGCTCGTCTAATATCTCCGTCCTTCTTTTAATCATTGCGACTTTGCGTGAGCCTTCACGTCTCAAACAGGCAAGATAGATCAGTTTATGTACCTTTGACCTTCGTAGCGCAACTTACCACCGCCTCAGAAATCGTGTCAAGGTGAGGCCATTAACTGGCAGCCTGAATGGGTGGATCTCCTTCCGAGGTGAATCGCGGATGCGTGATCGGTCAACTGGATAATCGCACTGGGTGCGCTGGCGCGAGTTCAATCACGGAGCATCGCATTTTTGCGCGCTGCTTCGTGCTTATCTTGCAAGGGCGTGGAGATTGTACTAATATTCTCAATCTTGAAACGAGCTTCCTTTTGGTACCCTTACAAGTGTTGATCAAGACGTAATCGCCATCGCCGTAAGCCTCATCCTTCGATGAGGGCTGGCCGCGGGGTGGACGCAGAGTACCGTAAGCAAGCAGAGGATCAAATCCGCCGCAGACGTAAGTCCGGCAGGAGTATTCAGATGAAAGAGTACATACCAGTTCTTATCGTCTTCATTTTCGTCGCGGGATTTGCCGTGACGAACATCGTTCTTTCGCACCTGGTTGGTAAGCGCAAAGATACGCGCGCCAAACTCATGCCCTACGAATGCGGTATGGATCCGGTCGGATCGGCGCACCAGCGGTTTTCAGTGAAGTTCTACCTGATCGCGATGCTTTTCATTCTCTTCGACATCGAAGCGATCTTCCTGCTTCCCTGGGCCGTGGTGTTCAAGACGTTAAGCCAAACCATTTCCAAACCATTTGTCTTCTTCGAGATGATGATCTTCGTGGCGGTGCTGCTCGTCGGGTACATCTACGTTTGGAAGAAGGGGTTGTTTGAGTGGAATCGGAACTAATTTTAAATCCCCACTCTGCAATTTGAGATCAATACAACTATGGGACTCGAAACTAAAATCGGTGAAGTTCTACCTGAAGTAATCACGACGCAGCTCGACTCGCTTGTCAACTGGGCGCGCAAATCGGCGCTCTGGCCGGCGACATTCGGTCTGGCCTGCTGCGCAATTGAGATGATGGCGATGACCGACCCGCGAAATGATGTGGCGAGGTTCGGCGCTGAGGTCTTTCGCGCCAGCCCGCGTCAGGCCGATGTGATGATCGTCGCGGGGCGTGTCTCGATCAAAATGGCTCCGGTGCTGCGCCGCATTTATGACCAGATGCCGGAACCGAAGTGGGTTATCTCGATGGGCGTGTGCGCCTCCGCAGGCGGCGTGTTCAACAACTATGCAATCGTGCAGGGTGTTGATAAGGTAGTTCCGGTAGACATCTTCGTGCCGGGCTGCCCGCCGCGCCCCGAAGGCCTGATCTGGGCCATTATGAAATTGCAAGAGAAGATCGAACGCGACAAGGTTTTCAAGGAAGAGAAGGCTGCTTAAAACCAATGTCTCAGAACCTGGAACAGACGCAAAACACGACTCGCTACCCGCGTTATGCTGACGCTTCTTTGATTCGCTCCAGATTCACGGGCGCGGTCGAGGAGATCATCGAGGCCGCAAGCGAGATTACGTTAGTCGCCAAGCGCGAAGGTCTGGCCGAATTGATGACCTGGCTGCGCGATGAGCCGAGCCTGCGGTTCAATTACCTGAGCGACATCAGCGGCGTTGATCTGGGCGAATTCGCAAGCCCGCGCTTTGCGGTCGCCTACCATCTCTATTCACTCGATCACAATCACCGGTTGCGGGTGAAGGTTTTCCTCGAAGAGGACGACGCGCGCGTGCCGACTATGTGGAATGTATGGAAGTCGTCGAACTGGCTGGAGCGCGAAGTTTACGATATGTTCGGCGTCACCTTTGACGGCCATCCCGATCTGCGCCGGATACTGATGCCGGCGGATTATGACGGCCATCCGCTGCGCAAGGATTTCCCGATTAAGGGATATTGAGAACTATGCAAGCAAAAGAAATCGTCGTTCCGACATCCTCCATTTCGATGCTGCGAAAACCCGATCCGCTCTCTGACACTCTGATGACAGTCTCGCTCGGGCCGCAGCATCCTTCGACGCACGGTGTGCTTCGTCTCGAACTCGTGCTCGACGGCGAGACGGTGGTCAAAGCCATCCCCGACATCGGCTACCTGCACACCGGCATCGAGAAGACGATGGAGAAGGAGAAGTGGCAGCAGGTCGTGACCGTCACCTGCCGCATGGATTACCTGAATTCCATGGGCAACGATCTCGGCTATTGCCTCGCTGTCGAAAAGCTGATGGGCGTTGACGTGCCCAAACGCGCTCAGGACCTGCGCGTGCTCTTCACCGAATTGAATCGCCTGTCGTCGCATCTGGTCTGGTTCGGCACACACGCGATGGACATCGGCGCGATGACGGCGTTCTTCTACGCTTTCACCGAACGCGAACTCATTCTTGACCTTTACGAATGCGCGACGGGCGCGCGGCTGCACCAGAGTTATTTCATCATCGGCGGCGCGCGTTGGGATCTTCCCGATACCTTCATTCCTCTCTGCGACGAATTCCTCAAAGGCTTTCCGAAATTTCTGGACGAGTGCAAACGCCTGGTCACTGGCAACCGAATCTTCCAGCGCCGCACGCAAGGCGTGGGCGTGATGAAGAAAGACGAAGCGATCAGTTGGGGCTTGTCCGGGCCTACGCTGCGCGGCAGCGGCGTCAACTGGGACATTCGCAAATCCGAGCCTTATTCCGGCTACGACACTTACGATTTCAACGTTCCGGTCTACGACAGTTGCGACGTGTGGGCGCGCTACCTCGTGCGGATGGACGAGATGGAGGAGAGCTGGAAGATTTGCGTCGAGGCTCTCAAACGTCTGCGCGAGCCGGGCGAGCACATCGCCAACCATCCGAAGCTCAAACTGCCTGAACGCGACCTGATGAAGCAGCACATTGACGTGATGATCCATCACTTCCTGATCGCTTCGGAAGGTTTCACCGTGCCGATTGGCGAGGTTTATCAATCAATCGAATCGGCGCGCGGCGAGATCGGCTTCCACGTCGTCAGCGACGGTACGGAACGGCCTTACCGCGTTCACGTGCGCGCGCCGTCGTTCATCAACCTCTCGGCGCTGCCCGCGATGGTCGAAGGCTCGCTGATCGCGGATGTGGTCGCCGTCATCGGCAGCATTGATATTGTTTTGGGAGACGTTGACAGGTGACAGGTTTCAGGTTTCAGGTTGCAGTGACTGGCTAAGCGCTGACACCTGACACCTGACACCTGACACCTGACACCTGAAAATATGTTCAGCGAAGCAAACGAAAAGAAACTAGACGAAATCATCACGCATTATCCGGTCAAACGTTCGGCTGTTTTGCCCGCGCTCTACATCGCGCAGGAAGAGCACGGCCACGTGACCGATGATGATGTGAGATACATCGCCAATCGGCTGGATATGCGCGTCAACGAGGTGGAAGAGGTCGTCACCTTCTACACGATGTATTCGCGCAAGCCCGTCGGCAAATACAAACTCCAGGTTTGCCGCACTCTGTCGTGCTGGCTTCAGGGCGCGGAGCAGATCGCCGAACAGATCGAGCACAAGATCGGCTGCGGCGTCGGCGAGACCTCGAAGGATGGCAAGTTCACGCTGATGGAGGTCGAATGCCTGGGCTATTGCGATCTCGCGCCGTGCCTGCAGGTCAATTTCGATTATCACGAGAAAGTCACGCCGGAGAGCGTGGACAAGCTGATTGACGGTTTGAAGACGAAATAGTTCAAACACCAAAAGCCATGACTAAAGTTCTGACATCGAGATTTCATCTGAATGGCCGCGCCTGCGACATTGACGTGTACCTGCAAACGGGCGGCTATCAGGCTCTCCCCAAAGCGCTCAAGGAGTTCACGCCCGATCAGGTGATCGAGGAAGTAAAGAAATCGGCTCTGCGCGGCCGCGGCGGCGCGGGCTTCCCGACGGGCATGAAATGGAGCTTCGTGCCGAAAGAATCCAAACGTCCGAAATACGTCGTCTGCAACGCCGACGAATCGGAACCCGGCACGGGCAAAGACCGCGACCTGATGCGCTACGATCCGCACCAGATGATCGAGGGAATGATCATCGCGGCTTACGCGCTCGGCGCGCGCGACAACTACATCTACATTCGCGGCGAGTACTGGTACATCAAGGAGATTCTGGAGAAGGCTGTCGCGCAGGCTTACGAGCGCGGCTATCTGGGCAAGAACATTCTCGGTTCTGGCTTCGATTGCAATCTGTACGTGCATCCAGGCGCGGGCGCGTACATCTGCGGCGAAGAGACAGCGCTGCTCGAATCACTCGAAGGCAAACGCGGCCATCCGCGCTTGAAACCGCCGTTCCCGGCTGTTGTCGGTTTGTACGGCGGCCCGACCGTCGTCAACAACGTCGAGACGTTGGCCGTCGTGCCGTGGGTCATCCTGAACGGCGGCGATTGGTATCGCCAGCTTGGAACCGAGAAGAGCGGCGGGACGAAGCTCTTCACCGTCAGCGGTCACGTCAACCGTCCAGGCAATTACGAAGTCCCGATGGGTTATCCGCTGATGTCGCTGATCAACAACGAATGCGGCGGCATTGCGGGCGGGAAGAAGATGAAAGCCTGCATTCCGGGCGGATCGTCGGTGCCGATCCTGACCGCCGAAGAGTGCGAGAAGATCACGATGGATTACGAATCGGTAGCTGCGGCTGGTTCGATGCTCGGTTCCGGCGGCGTGATCGTGATGGACGAGACGACCGATATTTTCGAGACGACGCGAAACGTCACGCATTTTTACAAACACGAATCGTGCGGATGGTGTACGCCGTGCCGCGAAGGCACGCGCTGGCTCTACAAAGTTTTCGAGCGCATGCATCGTTACGAAGGCCGTCCTGGTGATGTCGAATTGCTTTACGATCTGGCCGATAAAATTTTAGGCAAGAGTTTTTGCGCGCTCGGCGACGCGGCGGCGATGCCCGTGCAGTCGGCGATCAAGAAGTTCCGAGAGGATTTCGAGCGCAGGATCAAGCTCAACGTCGTGCAGATTCAGAAGGCGGCGGATTAAGCACAACTTTTGATAGTGTGATTCGGTAGAGATTCGCGGGAGAAAGAGGATCGGAAGACGGCCGTGGTCAGCGCTTGAGGTAGCGCTGGCGGTGGGTAACGTTCGGTCAGCCATAACCGCGAATGATAGTTCTCTGCCCAAGGTGCAAACAGCCCGTCGAACTAGGTTACCTGGAAAAGAAGGGTGACCAGATGGTGCGTTGCCCGGATTGCAACTCGGCGATTTCCGCCACATACAAGAAAGACGCCGATCGGTATTACTGGGAAATTTATATTGAAAAGACGCGGCCTAAAAAGCCCTTCGGCGGCGGGTGTGGGACAGCGATATTGATCATAATCATTCTCTCACTGGCGATAGCGGCGGTGCAGTGCGATTGGACGATTCCTCCTCCCGACCGACTGGATGAGACGGTTGAGGGAGAGAAATAAAACTGATTTATGGAAACAGTCAAGATAACAATCAACGGACAAGAGATGACCGCGCCGAAAGGCGAGCTTTTGATCGAAGCCTGCGAGATGAACGGCATTTACTTGCCGCGCTTCTGTCATCATCGCGGGCTGACGCCGCAGGCTTCGTGCCGGATGTGCGTTGTGCGCGTGGACAATCCGAAGATTCCGAAGCTGCAAACCGCCTGCACGATGCCGGTCAGCGATGGGATGGTCGTCACTACCGACTCGAAAGAGATCGAGGAAGTGCGCGCGGCGATGATCGAATTCCTGCTCTCGAATCATCCGGTGGATTGCCCGGTGTGCGACCGCGCGGGCGAATGCGAGTTGCAGGATCAGACTTACGGCTTCGGCGAAGACCGGACGCGTTCGCAGTACGCCGACAAAGAGAATTATCTGGAGCGCCAGATTTCGCCGTTTATGTACAACGACCCGCAGCGCTGCGTTATGTGCAAACGCTGCACGCGCGTCTGCGAAGAGTGGATGGACGAGTTCGCCATTACGACGATCAATCGCGGCTCGGCCACGTTGATCAGTTCTTTCACTGGCTGGGTCGAATGTTCCGATTGCGGCAACTGTGTTGATGTTTGTCCGACGGGAACGCTGCTTCACGTGCCTTACAAATACGTCGCGCGCCCGTGGGATTTGAAGCAGACGCCGACGGTCTGCAACTTCTGCTCGGACGGCTGCTCGATCCTGGCCGGAACGCGCAGCGAGAACTTGATTCGCGCTGTTGCGCGCGACGGGCGCGGGCGCACGGCGGGCGGCATCAACCACGACTTCCTGTGCGCGCTCGGACGCTACACGGTTGATTTCGTCCACAGCGATGAGCGCGTTGATCGCCCGATGATCCGTCGCGGCGAGCATCTGGTCCCGGCCACGTGGGACGAGGCGTTGAGTCACGTTGCGGCGCGACTCGGTGAAATCAAAGCGCAGAGCGGCGGCGATTCAATCGGCGTGATCAGCGCGGCGCGACTGCTCAACGAAGATCAGTTCACGCTCAAGCGGTTCGCCACCGAAGTCATCGGAACCAAGCACGCGGACTTTTATCGCGACGACGACGAGATTGATCTGGCGGCGTTTTTCAAACACGGTCAGCCGGCAATCGCCACGCAATCGCACATTCAGAGCGCCGACGCGATTTTGCTCGTCGGCTCCGACCCGAATGAAGAGAATCCGCTGACGGCGTTTTCGATCCGCTGGGCCGTGCGCCAGAAGGCCGCGCGATTGATCGTCGTCAATTCGACGCCATCGCGTTTGGAACGCCAGGCTCAATTGGCTGTCCGTGTGCGCGAAGGCAGCGAGGGCGCGCTGATTTACGCGCTGCTTGATGAATCGAAGGCTGCCGAAGCTGCTGGCGCGATGGGCGCGAGCGTTGATCAAATCAAGGCGATTCGCCAGACCCTTCTCGAAAGCGACCGCGTGGTGGTGATCTTCGGCGACGAATTGCGCGGCGCGGCTTTGGAAGCCTTGCCGCTGCTCGAACAGATTCTTGCTACGCCGAACGCTGATGTCGCGGTGGCGGCCAGGAAGGCGCACATTGACGCGCTGCAACGCGAGGTCAAATCGTCAAACTCGACGCAGAAGCCTTCGATCAACGAAAACCCGTACACGTACATCGTCGAACATCCGACGCTCGAAGTCGGCCAGGACGCCGCGCGAACCGAAACCAAGTTCTCGTTTGTCCCGCTTGTCCGCTATTCAAACTCGATGGGCGCGTGGCAGATGGGAATGTCTGCGGCGCAAAACGGCGGAATGTCGGCGCAGGCGATGCTTAACAGCTCGGGCGGCGGAGTGAAGGCTCTGATCGTCGCAGGCGAAGACCTGATCGCAAAGGCCAACGGCGAGGCGTCAATCGTCAGATCGCAACTTGAAAAGCTCGATTTTCTGGTCGTGCAGGAAATGTTCCTGACCGAGACGGCGAAGATGGCCGACGTGGTTTTGCCCGTGACCAGTTTCGCCGAAGCGCAGGGTACGCAGGTCAACAACGGCTCGCAGGTTCAGTTCGTGCGCCGCACGATTCCGCCTGTCGGTCAGGCGCGCCCCGATTGGATGGTCACGAATCAGATCGCCAAATTGATGGGCGTTGATTTCGGCTATCAGGGACAGCTCAAGAACATCTTCAAAGAGATCGCCGAAAAGGTAGACGGTTACGAGGGCCTGTCGCACAACTTCCTGGCGAACGAAGGCGCGACGCCGATCAAACGCGCGCAAGCCGACACGAGCAAAATTGACCGCGCAGAACTGATGAATCGTCTGGCGGGCGAAGTCGCGCGCGTGAATCGAAGCGTCGCGGTTGACACGTCCGCGATAACTGCCAAAGCGGGATCGCGTCTGCACAACCGTTATCCGCTGATCACGCGCTATTCCGAAATGATTTCGCCGGTGTCGCCGCAGGAGGAAGAGGTCGCCGCGCCGTTAATATTCCCGGCTTAAACTGCGTGTCAGTAGCCCGACCGTGAGGGAGGGCGTGGATTATCAACCCGCGCCTTCCCTCACGGTCGGGCTACTGACACACTGAAGCTTATGTCATCACTACTCAATTCGATTGATCTTCAATACGTCATCGGAGCTTTGGTGAAGATCGCCATCTTCTGGATCTTCATCATGCTCGTGGTCGCCTACACGGTTTACGCCGAACGCCGCGTGCTGGCCGTGATTCAAAACCGCCTGGGACCGAACCGCGTCGGATGGCAGGGACTGTTGCAGCCGTTCGCCGATCTGCTCAAATTCATCTTCAAAGAAGACATCATCCCGCTGGCGGTCAACAAATGGCTCTACATTCTGGCGCCGATCATTGTGCTGATTCCGGCGATGATGGTTTTGATCGTCTATCCTTTCGGGCCTGAAGTGCCGCTGCCGTTCGGCGATGTCATCAGCCAAACCATCAACGATTTGACGGCCAAAATCGGCCTGAACTGGAACGTTGATCTGAGGACGATCAATCTCTACGTCACGAACATGAATGTCGGGCTGCTCTACGTCTTCGCGCTGACCAGCCTGGGCATTTACGGCATCGTGGTTGGCGGTTGGGCGTCGAACTCGAAATACAGTCTGCTCGGCGGATTGCGTTCGTCAGCGCAGATGATCAGCTACGAGCTTGCGCTGTCTCTTTCAGTCGTCGCTGTGCTGATTCAGGCGGGCACGCTGGATTTGACGAAGATTGTCGCGCAGCAATCCGGCTGGTTCGGAATGAAGTGGAACATCTTTCAACCGCCGCTGTTCCTGCCGTGCATCATCGCTTTTACCATCTACCTAATCAGCGCGATCGCCGAAACCAACCGTGTGCCGTTCGATCTGCCAGAAGCCGAAACCGAACTGGTCGCCGGATTCCACACCGAGTACAGTTCGCTGAAATTCGCGCTGTTCTTTATGGCCGAGTACGTCAATATGATGACCGTCTCCGTGCTGGCGACGACGCTGTTTCTGGGCGGATGGAACGGGCCGGGCGTCGAGCAATTCCCCTGGCTGGGCGTCTTCTGGTTTCTGGCCAAAGTCTTCTTCTTCCTGTTCCTGTACATCTGGCTGCGCGGAACGCTGCCGCGTTTCCGCTACGATCAGTTAATGAATTTCGGGTGGAAGGTTTTGCTGCCTGCGGCGCTCTTCAACATCGTGTTGGCTTCGGTGATCGGAGTCTTGTTCTTGTGAGTTTGTTATGGAATTTGCCCACATTCTTTTTCTGGCTTTTGCTGCGCTGGCCGTTGTGGCCGCGTTCAACGTGATCCTGCAGCGCAACCCGATTTACAGCGCGATTGGTTTGATCGTGGTGCTGTGTTCTCTGGCGACGCTCTTTTTGACGCTCAACGCGCAGTTCATCTCGGCGATGCAGATCATCGTCTACGCGGGCGCGATCATGGTTCTGTTCGTCTTCGTGATCATGCTTCTGAACGTGCGCTCTGAAGAGGCCAGGACAGACAAACAGAAATATCTGAAGTTTCTGGCCGCGCCTTTGTTTCTGGCGCTGTTGGCCGAAGTCATCGCCGTCGTCCGTTACGTCAATCTGACGCCTCAACCTTTGCCGAGCGCGAACAACGCCGGCGATCCGTCAACCGTGCTCGGAACAGTTGAAAACATCGCGCACGGGATGTTCACGAACTACGTCATCCCGTTCGAGGCCGCGTCGGTTTTGATCCTGATGGCGATTGTCGGCTCGATGCTGCTCGCGCGCCGCGAGAAGCCGGAAGAGATCGCGCGCATCGAGAAGGCGCTCACCCGCCAGCAGGAGGAAGAAATTTCCAAAGAGGAGGTCGCCGCCTAATTTCCGGGCACGCGCTTCCAGCGCGTCGCGCGCTGGAAGCGCGCGCTCCCAGGGGCGAAAATTTATGGTTCCGCTTTCATGGTATCTGGCGCTGAGCGCCGTGTTATTCACCATCGGCGTTGTCGGCGTGCTCATCCAGCGCAACGTCATCGCGCTGTTTATGTGCATCGAGTTGATGCTCAATGCGGTCAATCTCTCGTTGATCGCGTTCTCGCGCCTGCACAATGACGTCACTGGCCAGTTGTTCGTCTTCATCGTGATGGCTGTGGCCGCCGCTGAAGCCGCTGTCGGACTGGCGATCATCATCTCGCTCTTCCGCAACCGCGAAACGCTCAACGTGGACGAAGCTGATCTACTCAAATTGTAAATATGCTTAAGTGGATTACTCTCGCGCCGCTGATCGGCGCGATCATCAACGGATTGCTCGGCAGGCGCTTCGTGACGCTCTTCGGCCAGCGAGTGGCCGAGAAGTTGACCGGGTTCATCGCCTGCGCGTCGGTCGGCGTTTCGACCGCGCTGGCGTTCATCGCTTTCTTCGGCAGACTGCGGCCGTTGCCTGAAGGTCAGCGGCTGATCACCGAACATTTCTTCACCTGGATCAAAGTCGGCTCGTTTCAGGCCGATTTCGCTTACCTGCTCGATCCGCTTTCAGGCGTTTACATCCTGTTCGTCACCGGCGTCGGATTGCTGATTCACATTTACGCGACGGGTTACATGAGCGGCGATCCCGGCTACTACAGATTTTTCGCTTACATGAACCTGTTTATGTTCATGATGCTGACGCTGGTGCTGGCCGACAATCTGTTGCTGCTGTTTGTCGGGTGGGAAGGCGTGGGACTGTGCTCGTACCTGCTGATCGGTTATTACATCAGATGGGATGTCGCCGGAAGCGCGGCCAAAAAGGCGTTCGTCGTGAACCGCATCGGCGATTTCGGTTATATGATCGCCACGTTTCTGGTCTTCACGACATTCGGCACGATCAGTTTCGTCAGCAAAAACGGCGTGGCTGGTTTTCTGGAGCAGGCGAAAGCGATGCCGGTTGAAGGCTGGATGGTGTTCGGCGTGCTGACCATAATCGCGCTTTTGTTCCTCGCCGGCTCGACAGGGAAGTCGGCGCAGATTCCGCTCTACGTCTGGCTGCCGGACGCGATGGCCGGCCCGACGCCGGTGTCGGCGCTGATTCACGCGGCGACGATGGTCACGGCGGGCGTTTATCTGACGGCGCGGACGAGCGCGGTCTTCGTCAAATCGCCGACCGCGATGGCTGTTGTGGCTGTGATCGGCGCGGCGACGGCGATCTTCGCTGCGACCATCGGCATCGCGCAAAACGACATCAAGAAAGTCCTGGCCTATTCGACCGTTTCGCAACTCGGTTACATGTTCCTGGCCTGCGGCGTGGGCGCGTTCACGGCGGGCATCTTTCACGTGGTGACGCATGCGTTTTTCAAGGCGCTGCTCTTCCTCGGCGCCGGCTCGGTCATTCACGGGGCGCACCAGGAGCAGGATATGCGCTGGATGGGCGGCTTGAGAAAATACATGCCGATCACGTTTTCGACGATGCTGGCCGGCTGGCTGGCGATCAGCGGTTTCCCGCTGCTGTCAGGTTTCTTCAGCAAGGATGAAATCCTGTGGCGCACGTGGGCGACCGGCGCCTTGCCGCACAACTGGGGCAAGGCGCTCTGGGGAATCGCCATATTCACCGCTCTGTTGACCGCTGTCTATATGACCCGGTTGATGTGGATGACTTTCTGGGGCAGCGAGCGTTTCAGGGAAGCCCACAACGATCAACACGGCCACAGCGCAGACGCGCACGCGCATCACGGCGATCCGCACGAATCGGGCTGGCTGATGACGATTCCGCTGATCATCCTGGCGATGTTGTCAATTGCCGGAGGTTATGTCGGAGTCCCGGCGTCGCTCGGCGGATCGAATCATTTCGAGCATTTCCTTGAACCCACAATCTCCAAAGTCGAACCTCCGACCGCGGCGCACACCGGTCCGGCTCAAATCACAGCGCAAACTGAATCGCACGCCGCGACGCCGGCGCCTGAACCTCATGGCGCGGCGCCAGGCGCGCAGGCCTCGCAGTTAGCCGCGCACGAAGGCGGACACGATGTCGGAACCGAGCGGATGTTCACGCTTATTTCATCGGTTGTGGCGATTCTCGGATTGATCTTTGGCCTCCTGTTCTTCAGTCGCAATCCGCTCTGGCGCGCGCCAAAGCTGCTCGAAGACAAATACCGCATTGACGAACTCTACGACGCGACGGTCGTCGAACCGATTGAAGGCCTCTCGCGCGAGGGGCTGTGGAAGTTCGTTGATGTGAAGATCATTGACGGTTTCGTGAACGGAGTCGCGCGCGTATTCGCTGGATTGGCTGGGATACTGCGCTACACGCAGACGGGCTTTGCGCGCAACTACGCGGCGGTGATCCTGGTCGGCGCGATCATTGTCATTGGATATTTCGGGTTTGTCGCGCTGCGGTAAAGGAAGACGCGGTTGCATAATTTTATGAACATCATCACGATCACAACATTTCTGCCGCTCGTTGGCGCAATAGTTCTGCTGCTTTACAGCGCTGTCGCCGGACGTGACGGCGATCAGGAGAAGCGCGACAACCAGTACCGCTGGATCACGCTGATCGTCACGATCATCACGTTCGCCGTTTCGCTCGGCGCCATTTTGAAGTTCGATTCTTCCATCGCCGGGCCGCAGCTTGTCCAAAGATCGCCCTGGATCGGCGTTCTCAACGCCAATTATTTCGTGGGCGTTGACGGCATCAGCATCTGGCTGGTGATCCTGACGACATTCCTGATGCCGATTTCGGTGCTGGCGAGTTGGCGCGTTACGAAACGCGTGCGCGAGTACATGCTCTTCATGCTCACGCTCGAAACGGGAATGGTCGGCGTCTTCGTCTCGTGGGACTTGCTTCTGTTTTACCTGTTCTTCGAGATCACGCTGATCCCGATGTACTTCCTGATCGGCGTCTGGGGCGGCGAGCGGCGGATTTACGCGGCGATCAAATTCTTCGTCTACACGGTGGTCGGCAGCCTGCTGATGCTGGTTGCGATCATCGCTGTCTACCAGTATTGCGGCGGCACGTTCGACATCGTCGAGATCACGAGCCGCCTGGCCGCCAATCCCGGACTGATTCCCGGCAACGTGAAGATCTGGCTGTGGCTGGCTTTCGCGCTGGCGTTCTGCATCAAAGTCCCGCTCTTCCCATTTCACACCTGGCTGCCCGACGCGCACACCGAAGCGCCGACAGCAGGCTCGATCATTCTGGCGGGCGTGCTGCTGAAGATGGGAACTTACGGTCTGATGCGATTCAATCTGCCGTTCTTCCCGGATGTTTCGCAGAAAGCGGCGCCTTACGTGATGGCCCTGGCTGTGATCGGCATCATTTACGGGGCGCTGGTGGCGATGGTGCAGCCGGACATGAAAAGGCTCGTGGCCTATACATCGGTCAGCCACCTCGGTTTCGTAGTGCTCGGCACCTTCGCGTTCACCGAACAGGCGATGCAGGGCGCGATCTATCAAATGCTGGCTCACGGCGTCGCTACGGGCGGGTTGTTTTTGTGCGTCGGCATTGTTTACGACCGCCGCCACACGCGGATGATTGCGGAGTACGGCGGGATCGCCACGCCGATGCCGCAATATTCGATGATGTTTATGATCATCTCGCTGGCGTCGCTCGGCTTGCCGCTGCTCGCCGGCTTCATCGGCGAATTCCTGATCCTGATCGGCACGTTCGTTTCGACAGTCCCGCACGCGAAGCTGTTCGCCGTGCTCGGCGCGACAGGCGTGATCTTCTCGGCGGTTTACCTGCTGTGGATGTTGCAGCGCGTGATGTTCGGCGAAATCACCAACCCGGAAAACGCCGAGCTTGAAGATGCGGACGCGCGCGAGAAGTGGGCGCTCGTGCCGCTGGTCCTGATGGCAATCGTGATGGGCTTTGGGCCGATGCTCTTCCTGCGCGCGACTGAAAAGTCGGTCAACAGCGTCAGGCAGATCGTTGTCGGGACGGGTGAAAAGTCGGTCAGCAGCGTCAGATAGCGCATTGAAGCTAAAATCCTCAAAGCGGAGAGGTAGTTTATAATCACCGCAAGGAGGTGAAGTTATGCGACAGAAAAATTTGACGATGGATGAAATTAAACAACAGTACCCGGATCAATGGGTGTTGATCGAATTCACGAGGCTCGATGAAGACCTGAACATCGTCAGTGGCAAGGTTGTTGAGACTGCATCCAGCAAGGATGAGATATATCGGAAATTATTGGGCGCTGATGTCAAGAAGTTCGCCATCGAGTACACGGGCGAATTTCCCGAACACGAGGCTTACATTTTGTGAGTAGGGAACGGCCACAACGCGCAGGCTGGATCGGAAACAATCTTCTGGTCATAGCGTCTGTCGGAAAAGGCCAGGGCAAGATAGCCAGATTGCGGATGCTGGTTGACACGGGAGCCAGCTTCACAATGATACCGCCGGAAACGTTAGTCAAATTGGGCTACCTGATCCATAAGCCTTTACGGAAAGAGCGGCTGATCAGCGCAAATGGAATTGTCGTAGCGCCGATCATCAAAGTGGCGGGGTTTAACTGTTTGGGACAGGTCGCCAAGAATTTCGAGGTAGCCGCCCATTCAATCGGAAGTTCCCGTTTCGACGGTATCCTCGGAATGGATTTCCTGACTGAATTCCGCGCGCTTATTTCAGTAGAAACCGCTGAAATTCATTGTAGACAGCCGAAACATAAACAAGTTCGACAGTAAAAATGCAACTCGAAAACCTAAACCCAAACTACTGCGCAATCGCCCCCGAAATCATCGCGTCAATCACGGGCGTGCTGCTGATGCTCGTTGACGCTTTGCAGAAGAAAGGCGAACGCCGGCTGAACGCTGTGGTTGCGCTGGCTGGCCTTGCGCTGACGCTTCTTGCCGTTCTCAGACTGGATGGCGGTGGAAGCTATTTTGCCGGAATGATCGTCACCGATCCGATCCGCATTTTCTTCTCGGTGACGATTCTGATTGTGGCGATTGTGGCCACGCTGATGGCCTCGCAATTCGTGCGCGACGAAGGTTTGCCGCCGGGCGAATTCTTCACGCTGATTTTGTTTGCGACCGCCGGGATGCTGTTGCTGGCTTCGGCTGGCGATCTTGTGATGGTCTTTTTGGGCCTTGAAATCGCCTCGATCACGACTTACGTGATGGCCGGTTATCGCCGTTACGACACGCGCGCGTCCGAATCGTCGCTGAAATACTTTCTGCTCGGATCGTTCGCCACTGCGTTTCTGCTTTACGGGATGGCGCTGGTTTACGGCGCGACGGGCACGACCAACATCGCCAAACTGAGCGAGATTATCAAGGCCGGGCAGGTCGGTTATCCTGCGCTGTTGCTGGTCGGCGCTGCGATGATGCTGGTCGGTTTCGGATTCAAGATCGCCAGCGCGCCGTTCCACCTGTGGACGCCGGACGTTTACGAAGGCGCGCCGACCATCGTCACCGGCTTTATGAGCACAGGCCCGAAAGCCGCAGTCTTCGCGGCCTTCCTGCGCGTCTTCGCCGCCGGTTTCGCCAGCGGCGCGCCGGGCGTCGGCGCCGAATTGCACAACACGTGGATGACCGCGCTGACCATCATCGCCGCCATCACGATGACCACCGGCAACGTCATCGCCATCTCGCAAAAGAACATCAAACGAATGCTGGCCTATTCGTCCATCGCGCACGCCGGTTACGCGCTGGTCGGATTCGTGACCGGCGAATACGCCTCGGTCGCGTTTTACATGCTGGCTTATTGCATCATGGGAATCGGCGCGTTCGCGGTCATTCAACTGCTGGCGCGCGCCGGAGACCAGAAGACCGAGATCGGCGATTACGCGGGCATCGGCTTTGAAGCTCCCGCGCTGACGTTCTCGCTCTCGATCTTCCTGCTCAGCCTCGCGGGCATTCCGCCCACCGCCGGTTTCATCAGCAAGTTCTTCGTCTTCAAAACGGCGTGGGATTCACCGCACCATCTGAAATGGCTGGTGGTCGTGGCGGTCGTCAACAGCATCATCTCGATTTATTACTACCTCTATCCGATTGTGGTGATGTTCTTCCGCCCGCTCGCGCCGGGATTTGTCAGACCGAGGGTGAGCGCGGGCGCGGCCATCGCGTTGGTTGTGACCTTGCTCGGTGTGTTTTACCTGGGTATTGTGCCGAACCGGGTGATCAATGCGATGGGCAGCGGATCGGGCGGCGCGCAA
>JAJVID010000032.1 GCA_022072205.1 Acidobacteriota bacterium | reverse complement strand
TACGGGAAACGGCGAATGCCTTTGGTGTAATTGTTGACCGCGTACTGGCCTGTGGCATACGTCCCGTCCAGGTCGTCGCTTTCGCTGCGAAGCAGAACGATGCCGAAATAATCCGACCAGCCTTCGCCCATCCCGCGACTTTGCATTCCAGTCAATCCCGTCGCGTTGCCGACCAGCCTGTTGCTCAGCCCGTGAGTCAATTCGTGAATGATGATGCCCTGATCGAAATCGCCGTCGAGTTGCGGATTTGCGGTCGTCCACAAATACATCTGCACGCGGCCAGGGCTTCCATCGCGCGGCGTCGAGAAGTTGGCGTTGTTCGTGCCGTTGCCGTCCTGCGCGTCGGCCAGAATGGCGTCATTGCCCAAACCTTTCAAACCAAAATTGTTGGTCTGAAAATTGCCCGCCGCTTCGTCGAAGCCGTAAGCGTAAAGGATGTCGTGGTAACGATTGACCCAGTAAAACAGATTGACCTGCGCGGCTTTCTGATTGTCTTCAGTGGTCGGCGCTTGCGTGAAATCAACCGGGAAAGAAAAATTGCCGTCGGCGGCTGTCAGACGCGGTAAATCAGGTTGATTGTTGGCGTCACGATCCAGATGCGCGTCAACATTGTTGCTGATCAATCCAGTCGCGGGTTGGCCCGCCCACCAATCAAAATGCGGGTTGCCCGCGTTGAAGATCGCCGCGCCGTTGAACGGCGCTGGGCTGAACGGAAGATCCTCACGAGCGACAATCGCGGGATTGTTGTTGACGTGCGGGACATCGGGGCGAGGGCTGTCTTTGGTGAAGACTAGACCGTGCGGAGTTTGCGCTGTTTGTTCAGTCCGGGGAGCGGCAGCGACCGACTTACTGCGATTTCGTCCAATGCGCGGAACCAGGTCGCTACTGCTCCTCGTACTGTTCCGCTCTGGCTCGAAACAATGCCAGGTCATGTTGTACCGGTAGAGCAGCGAGCCGCGTTCGGCGTCAACCACGATCAGATAAACGTCCGGCGTCTCCTGCTTCCACAAAACGAATTCCCACGCCAAACGCATCTGGTCAGGCGAGAGCGGGAAGTAAACCAGGCGCGATTCGACATCGCGCGCGAAAACGGCGCCGCCGTTTTCGTTGCTGAAAAACTGGCGCTGGTCGGAGCCTGAAGCCTGCTTGCGCGCCCTCAATGATCCCCACAACGATTCTTTGACTTCGACATCGGCGTATTCAGCCGCCTTGCGCAAAGCCTCGACGGCGGAAAGGCGTGGCCGGGCGAGGTTGATGGACTTCGCGGCCTCCGGCATCAACTCGCCGCTCGCGGCGATGACCGCGCCGTCGTGGTCAACGTGAATGGCGTACTCACCCTGAAACACTTCGATTTGGTTGATCTGCTGTTGCAACGTCAAATGCGTGACTCGATTCGCCGCCGTCCGGTAGCGGCGCGCAATCTTCAATCCATCAACTTCGCCGTCTGAAAGGCGGAAGAGGTCGCGGTTGTTTTTCAGAAATCGTCTGGCCGTGATCTCAGCGTCCGATTGGCTGGTCTGGCTGAGCGGCTGTTGCAGACCGAAAATGCGGCTGGGCGTCCCGGTCAGCGAACTCAATTGCATCTGCGTGTTCGGGCGCTCGATCAATAATCTCGACTGGCGAGCGTTGATGGCGCGGCGAGGAGATTTGAATGAGCCTCGCGACTGATCTTCCTCCGAAGTGGAACGCGCAGGAAGCGAGCGCGCGACATTGGCGCGGATGTCGAAATCTTCCAGCGGATGTTTTCGTTGAGTTGAATCCGAGCGGGGAGTGTCCTGTCCGTCATCCGGAGACGTTCTGATTTGAGCTGTTGTCGAAAGCGCGATTGAAAGCGCATATAGAGAGACGAGGATTGCAGTGAGCAGAATAAGGCGTCTTGTCATTGGTGAATTGTTTGCTTGGCGCCGCGCGGGGCGCCTGTCGAATTATGTTAGCCGGCAAATGGCCCCGGCGTGATTCCCGAATCCGCAGAACTAGCCGGAGCGAATCGGATTCAGGCGCGGCGATTATAACCGAGAGAAAAGTTTGTAGCTAAAGACTTGACCTCGGCTTCCGGAGCATTAACCATTTGGCCGAAGAAATCGTTCAGGAGGCGCTGATGAAGATTTTGATCACAGGAGCGACGGGACTGATCGGGCGAGCGGTTTGTCGCGCGCTGATTGATGATGGGCATCGGATTGCGATTTTAACGAGGCGTCCCTCATCAGCGACGGGTTTGACCAACGTCAGCGCTTTTTGCTGGGAGCCTGAGCGGGAACCGCCGCCCGCCGAAGCCTGGGATGGCGTTGACGCCGCGATTCATCTGGCCGGCGAGCCTGTGGTTGCGGTGAGGTGGACTGACGAGCGCAAGCGGCGCATCCGCGATTCACGTGTGAAAGGGACGCGGAATCTGGTGGCTGGAATGCGTGAGGCGAGCGCGCAGCCAAAAGTTTTTGTCTCAAGCTCCGCCGTCGGATTTTACGGCGACCGCGGAGATGAAATTCTCAATGAGAGTTCAAAACCTGGCTCCGGCTTTCTGAGCGAGGTCTGTGTGGAATGGGAAGCCGAGGCCGCGCGCGCAAGAGAGTTTGGCGTCAGAGTCGCGCTCATGCGGACAGGCGTTGTGCTCAGCCGGTCGGGCGGCGCGCTCGAAAAAATGCTGACGCCGTTCAAACTTGGGCTGGGCGGGCGTTTGGGCAGCGGGCGGCAATGGTTCCCCTGGATTCACATTGACGACATCGTGGGAATCTTGCGGCACGCGTTGATGACGCCTGCGATTGACGGCCCGATCAACGCATCCGCGCCCGGCATCGTCATCAACGAAGAGTTCACGCGGGAACTGGCCGCCGCGTTGAACCGTCCGGTCTTCCTTCCGGTTCCCGAAATCGCGCTGCGCATTTTGATGGGAGAGATGGCCGGAGCCGTGATGTCCAGCCAGCGCGTGTTTCCGCAACTCGCTTTGGACACCGGATACCGGTTCAAGTACGCGAATTTGAAGCCCGCTCTCGAATCGCTGTTGAAGACATCACCGGGCGCATGATCAATGAAAACAAGGGGAGAACAGAAAAGGAGAAGATTGGTGTAAGGAAGAGAATCGGTTTTTAGCTCGCGTGCGCAGGCTTTATACGTCGCCTGCGCACGCTAAAGCTCTTACCCCAGCATCGCATCAGGAGATGCGATAATCAGGCGCGCGTTACGCGCCTGTGAAAATGATTCAAATTGTGAGTCTGTTTCGATAGCCCACCTCCTGGTTGCGGCCTCCGCAGGCGGTTAAGGGTAAAACGATCTCAGCGAGATCGTATGCGTGATTGCATCCTATCGATAGGCAAAATGATTCTACGGCTCGTAGAGACGAGGCGCAAGCGGCTTGGAAATAAATTTTGCCGAAGGTTTGCATCGGTTTTGGCCCGTCATTATACTGCCCGCGATTTCCAAACAATGCTTCCTGGCAGTTCACCCACGCCTCAAGTATGGATCGTTTCAGGCAATTTGCTGAAAGTCAGTAAAGGAACATCAGATAACAACAATGCAAATCACAGTATTGAAAGAGACAGAAACGGATGAGTCCCGTGTCGCTCTGGTTCCCGAATCGGTTAAGAAACTGGTTTCGATGAAGGCCAAAGTCGTTGTCGAAAGCGGCGCCGGAAACGAATCAGGAGCGAGCGACGCCGATTACGAAGCTGCGGGCGCAAGCGTGTCGAAAGATCGCGCGGCGCTGATCCAGGCGGCTGACGTGTTGACGGCGGTCAACCGTCCGTCGCCCGAAACCATCGCGCGGTTGAAGCGAGGCGCGGTCATCATCAGCTTCCTGCGTCCGCTCGACGAGCCTTTGTTGCTCAAACCCATGATCGAAAGCAGGCTGACGGCCTTCGCAATGGAATTGATTCCGCGCACGACGCGAGCGCAGGCGATGGACGCGCTTTCGTCAATGGCCACGATAGTCGGTTACAAAGCTGTGCTGCTGGCCGCCGAACGCGTGCCGCGTATGTTCCCGATGTTGACGACCGCCGCCGGCACAGTGCCACCGGCGAAAGTGCTGGTGCTGGGCGCGGGCGTGGCCGGGTTGCAGGCCATCGCGACTGCTCGACGGTTGGGCGCGGTTGTCGAAGGCTTCGACGTGCGCGCGGCTGCGGGCGAGGCTGTCCGTTCGCTCGGCGCAAAATTCCTGGAAATTGACATGGGCGGATTGCAGGCCGAAGACGCCGGCGGTTACGCCCGCGAAGTCACCGAAGAGGTGATGGATCGCAGCCGCGAATTGATTGCAAAGCAGGCCAAACAGACCGATTGCATCATCACTTCCGCCGCAGTGCCCGGTCGCCGCGCGCCGCTGCTCATCACCGAAGAAGCCGTGGCCGGAATGAAGCGCGGCTCGGTCATTATTGACCTGGCTGGGCCGACCGGCGGCAATTGCGCATTAAGCAAACCCGGCGAGACGATTGACGTGAACGGCGTGACGATTATGACGCCGCTCAATCTGGCCGCGACCGTTCCAGTCCACGCCAGCCAGTTGTATTCGCGCAACCTGACGACGTTCCTGAGTGAAATGATCAAAGACGGCGAACTGAATCTTGATTTCGCCAACGACGTTGTCGGCCCGTCGTGCGCGGTTCACAACGGCGAAGCGAAGCACCCGCGCATTGTAGATGCGCTGAAATAGTACGGAGGAAATTGCATCGTGAGTGTAGAAAGTTTGATCCCATCCATCTGCGTTCTGGCTCTGGCCGAAGGTTCGAGCATGAGCGCGTCGGCTTTGATGTCTTCTCTTTATGTTTTCGCGCTGGCCGCGTTTTTGGGTTATCAAGTCATCTCCCGCGTCCCGCCTCTGCTGCACACCCCGTTGATGTCGGCGACCAACGCCATCTCGGCGATTTCAGTGGTCGGCTCGATCCTGACGGCTGGCGGAAAATACAGCGATGTCAGCCGGGTTCTCGGCTTCATCGCCGTCATTTCCGCAATGATCAACGTCGTCGGCGGATTTATGATCACCGACCGCATGCTCAAGATGTTCAAAGATAAAATCGGCGGTGGATCAGGCGGGAAGGAGGAACAGCGCTGATGAGCGGCAATTATCTTATCGAATTCAGCTATCTGCTCGCCTCCATTCTTTTCATTTTCGGCCTGAAAGGGCTGAGTCATCCGAAGACGGCTCGCCGTGGAATGAACATGGCCGCGTTGGGAATGCTGGTGGCCATCGTCGGCACGCTGCTTCACCACGACATCATCAGCTACAAGTGGATCATCATCGGAATGATCATCGGCAGCGCAATCGGCGCGGCCATGTCAATCTGGATGCCGATGACCGCGATGCCGCAACGAACCGCGCTCTCGCACGCGTTCGGCGCGCTGGCGGCTTCGCTGGTCGGAATTTCGGAATACTACCAGCACGTCGTCGCCGAACACGGAACCGTCAGCGCGTTCAAGATGACCGCGCTCGGTTTTGAAGTCCTCTTCGGCAGTTTGACCGTCACGGGCAGCCTGCTGGCCTTCGTTAAATTGCAGGAATTGATGCGCGGCACGCCGGTCACTTACAAAGGCCAGAACATCATCAATGTGTCGTTGTTTATCATCGCGGCGGCGATCTTCATCTATCTGATCTACGACCCGACGCAGAGCACGCTCTTTTACGCGATGGTCGTGTTGTCGTTTCTGTTCGGCATCTTGCTCGTGTTGCCCATCGGGTCAGCCGACATGCCGGTCGTGATGTCGTTGATGAACTCGTACGCGGGGCTGGCTTCCGCCGCGACCGGATTCGCCATCGGCAACAACGTGCTGATCATCGCGGGTACGCTCGATGGTTTTTCCGGATTCATCCTCTCGATCCTGATGTGCAAGGCGATGAACCGCTCGGTCACCAATGTGCTCTTCGGGGCTTTCGGTTCGGTTTCGACCGACACCGGCCCGGGCGTCGAAGGCGTCATGCGCGAAGTCGGCGCGGACGATGTGGCCGTGCAACTGGCTTATGCGCGACAGGTGGTCTTCGTGCCCGGTTACGGAATGGCGACAGCGCAGGCGCAACATGCCGTGCGCGAACTGGCCGAAGTCCTCGAACACAAAGGCGTCAACGTCAAATACGCGATTCACCCGGTGGCGGGCCGCATGCCGGGTCACATGAACGTGCTGCTGGCCGAAGCCAATGTGCCTTACTCGGCGCTCTACGAACTGGAGCAGATCAATCCCGAAATGCAGGCGACCGATGTCGCGGTGGTGATCGGCGCGAACGACGTGGTCAATCCCGACGCGCGCGACAATCCGAAAAGCCCGATTGCCGGAATGCCGATCATCGAAGTTGACCGCGCGCATAATGTCGTCGTGCTCAAACGCGGCAAGGGCAAGGGATTTTCCGGATTGGAGAATCCGCTCTTTTTCAAATCGAACACCGGAATGTTGTACGGCGACGCGAAATCTTCGTTGACGAAGTTGGCGCAGGCCGTGCAGCAGGCGTGAATTAAACAAAAAGCGCGAGATCCTGGATGGGGTTTGCACCGAGCGGCTGCGGTGGGCGTTGGGTGAAACGTTAGTGAAACCGGCAGACCGTAACTCCGCTCACGCCCAGGCCGGGGTGTGCAAGCAGAAGCGGTCCGTGGGAGAACTTTCACCCGCTTCGGAATTTCATGCCGACACTCAATGATGCGCAATCAGCTTTAGAACGCCACTTCGGTTTCAGCCGTTTCCGCGAAGGGCAGGCCGATGTGATCGGCGCTGTTCTGGCCGGGCAGGACGTAATCGTCGTGATGCCTACGGGGGGCGGAAAATCGCTCTGCTACCAATTGCCCGCGTTGCTTTTTCCGGGCGTGACGCTGGTCATCTCGCCGCTCATCGCTTTGATGAAGGATCAGGTTGACGCGCTCAACGCACGCGGCATCCCGGCGACTTACATCAACAGTTCGCTCGCTTATGACGACGTGACGGCGCGGCTTCGCGGAATGGCGCGCGGGGATTACCGGCTGGTTTACGTCGCGCCGGAACGCTTCCGCAACGCGCGTTTCGTCGAATCGTTGAAGGGCTGCGAGATTTCGCTCTTTGCCGTTGACGAGGCGCATTGCATCTCGCAATGGGGCCACGATTTCCGGCCCGATTATCTGCGGCTGCGCGAAGCGGCTGAGGCGCTGGGCCGTCCGCAGATTATCGCGTTGACGGCGACGGCCACGCCGCAAGTCCGGTCGGACATCGCCAAACAACTCGGCTTGAAACAGCCATCGCCCTTCATCGCCGGATTCGACCGCCACAATCTGACCTTGCGCGTCGAGCCGTGGAAGAAAGAGAACGAACGGCTGACGCTCGCCTATCAAATCATCAAGAGGGCCAAAGGCACGGGGATCATTTACTGCTCGACGCGTAAGGCCGTTGACGATGTCGCGGGCAAGTTGCAGCGTCTGGGGCTGACTGTCGGCGCTTATCACGCCGGGTTGGACGAAGCGAAACGCTCGCGGATGCAGGATTACTTCATGGCCGGAGACCTGAACGCCATCGTCGCCACGAACGCATTCGGGATGGGCGTTGACAAACCCGACCTGCGCTTCGTCACGCATTACAACCTGCCCGGCTCAATCGAAGCGTATTACCAGGAAGTCGGACGCGCGGGCCGCGACGGATTGCCTTCGATCTGCACGCTGCTGTTCAACTACGTTGACACGCGCACGCACGAATTTTTCATCGAGGGCAGCTACCCGCCGCGCGGGGTGATCGAGCAGGTTTATTCCTGCCTGCTCAGTCAGAAACTCGAAACAGTCTATCTCTCGCCGCGCGAGATAATGCCGCGCATCGGAACCAGGAACGAGATCGCAATCAGTTCGGCGCTGATCTATCTGGAAAAAGCCGGGCACATTGATCGCGGGCAGGGGCGCGACCAGGGAGTCAGGATGATTGACCGCGCGCCGGTCGGGGAATTGAAGGTTGATTGGGAAGACATCGCGCTACACGAGGCCGCCGAACGCCGCAAGCTGCGCGAGATGGTCAATTTCGCCGATCACAAAAAATGCCTGCGCCAATTCATCCTGCGCTATTTCGGCGACCGCAAGGAAGCCGCCAATTGCCGCTGCTCCAACTGCCAGCCGAAATTGAAATGGGGCGAGGCGGTTGTCGAGTTGAAGAAAGAGCAGCCATCGGCAAGCGTCGTTGAAGCCGCGCCGGTAAAGGTCGGCCCCCGCGCCTTGAGCGATGAAGAGCATCTGGCCGCGCGAAAGATTCTTAGCTGCATTGCGCGGATGGAAGGGAAGTTCGCCAAGGGAATGGTGGCCGGCGTGCTGCGCGGTTCGAACGCCAAAAACATCATCGCCAACGGACTCGACCAGCTTTCGACCTACGGCCTGCTCAAGCAGCATTCGCAGGACGACCTGACGCGGTTCATCAACGCGTTGATCGTCGCCGATTGCGTCAAACAAACCGGAGGCGTTTATCCGACGATCAGCCTGACGACGCTCGGACAGGCGGTGATGCGCGACCAGACGCGCGTCGAACTCGATCTGGAAGCCGTAGAGGCCGACACCAGCGACGAAGAGATCACGCTGCCGCCAGATTACAGCGAGACGCGCGAACAGACTTACGCGCTTTACCAGCAGGGATTCAGCGTCAACGAGGTCGCCGAGAAGCGAGGTCTCAAGCCATCCACCATCGAAACCCACCTCGCCGCGCTGATCGAAGAGGGGCGCGAGATCAATGTCGCTGATCTGGTTGACGCCGAAGACCGCGCGTTGATCGAAGCCGCAGCCGCAAGGCGCGGGCTTGAGGGCGCGCGCGCGATCAAGGACGAATTGCCTGAACGGATCGGATACGGCGCCATCCGCTTTGTGGTCGCCGACCTCAGACGGCGGCAAAAGGATTAATCGCGGCGCCCGCCCGTCCAAAATTAACTTGATACCTCATTGCGCGCTGTGGTACATAACCCGATCAAATTCACACCGTTGGCCTGCGCGTCAGCGCGGGTTTGCGCATAATCCTTCAAGGCCCTCGCCAGTGCGAGGAGGATAGACCAACCAAAGAAAGTAGAGTCTCAAATTATGATTTCAACAGCTACAGCTACGGCGCCCGAACGGGAGACCGGGGCGCAATTGATACGCGCGATCACGCTCCTTACCCAGAAAATGACCATCGAGGCGTTTGCGCCTTACGGCGAAATCATCAACGAACGCGGCGACGTCGGGCTCGACCTGGACGGCGGCGCGGCCAGCGTCGTGGCGCAGACGGTCGAAGCGCGCCCGCTCGAATTCAGTTTCCTCGGACGCCACCAGCGCACCGAACAGGTTTTCGTGCCGGTGGGACGCGGCAGATCAATCATCGCCGTCGCGCCGCCGTGCGAAAACGGCTCGGCAGGGCCGGATGTCGAACGGATGGCGGCCTTCCTGGTTGACGGCTCCTGCGCGTTCAAACTGCATCGCGGCTCGTGGCACACCAGCGCGTTTCCGCTGGACGAGAGCGCGACGTTTCTGGTTCTGGACCGCGAGAACACACTTGAAGAAGATTACGACTTGCGCGACCTGACTACGACACTCGGCATTGTGGTCGAGATCAGACAATAGATTCATCAGGGCGATTGAATTACAAGGCATGGAGTAGTGTCTTCTCAATCGCCTTTTATCATTTTGATCGTGAGGTGAAGAAGAAGTGGCTTATCGCAATTTTCGTCTGACATTCGGTTTTGTTTTCATCGCAGCCTTGCTTTTCGCATTTTCCGCCTGCGGCAATTCAAACAGCGTGGTTTCCGATTCGTCGGCGCAATCGCAGCCCGCAAGCGCGGTTTCCACACCGTCGAACCCGGCGCCGAACGCGGCTTCAGCGGCTGCGCCGCCTGCGCCATCCGCCACGGTGCAAGCGACGCCGTCGCCGACGCAGAACCCGGTCATCAAGCAGGCGCAGGCGCAACCCGGTGTGCCGGTGCCCGTGCCCGAATCCATGCGGCGCCCGCTGAACAGCGAGGAGATGCAGAAAGCCCTGCAGCAATTGCCGCCCGAAGTGCGCGCGCGAATTATGGGAATGCAGAAAATGCCTCCCCCTTCGCCGCAACCTGCAAAGAAGTGAGATGAGGAGACAGAAGAGAGTACGGAAAAAGACGGAAATAACGGAACGGACGGAAATTCTTAAGGTCTCAGGCTTTTTTCCCGTCTGTTCTGTTATTTCCGTTTTTTTCTGTACTCTACCTTCACATTCTCATTTCGCTATTCTTTGTGACAAATGAGCGACAGGCCCGAACAATCGAAACTCGTGATGACGCTCACGGTCGTGACGCTCTTTTCGTCGAACATTATCGGCGGAATCATTGTCGGGTATCTGCTCGACCGATGGCTCGATACCGGCCCGTGGATGGTCGTGATCGGGATCGCGCTGGGGTTGACCAGCGCGGTCATCGGGCTGGTTCGCATTTTGAATCGTCTCAATCGCAGTGATTAACCGGAGTTTCGCCAATGACCCGAATCGCAAAACCTCTCGTTCTCCTGCTCTCCATCCTGCTACTTTCAATTTTCATAAGCGACAGTCACGTTCAAGCAGTTCAATCGTCACAGCCGGACGCCCGGCCTTATTTCACTGAGCCGTCCGTTTCGCCCGGCCGTTCGGAGATCGCCTTCGTTTCCGGCGGCGACATCTGGACGGTTCCTGTGAATGGCGGCGAGGCGCGGCTGCTCGTTTCGCATCCGGCGAACGAATCGCGGCCGCTCTATTCGCCTGACGGCAAGCGGCTGGCTTTCGTCTCAACGCGAACAGGCAATGGCGATGTTTACCTGCTGACGTTTGAAACCGGAGACCTGAAGCGGCTGACGTTCGATGACGCCGCAGAGCAGTTGGACGCGTGGTCGCGCGACGGGCGGTTCATCTATTTTTCTTCGACCAGCCGCGACATTTCGGGAATGAACGACCTCTTCCGCGTCAGCGCTGACGGCGGGACGCCGATGCAAATCAGCGCGGATCGTTACGCGAACGAATACTGGGCCGCGCCTGCGCCGGATGGAAACACCATCGCCTTCACCGCGCGCGGCATCGCGTCGTCGCAATGGTGGCGCAACGGGCGCAGCCATCTGGACGAATGCGAAATCTGGCTGCTGCGCGACGCTGGCTACGAACGCTTCACGGATGGCGGCGCGAAAGAGATGTGGCCGATGTGGGCCGCCGACGGCAAACGAATCTATTTCGTCTCGGATCGCGGCGGCGCTCAGAACGTCTGGGTCAAAGACCTCAGAGGCGAAGCCGGTGGCGCAGCGAAGCAGATCACCAAATTCAAAGATGGCCGCACGCTTTGGCCGAGCATCTCATACGACGGCAAGCTGATCGTCTTCGAGCGCAATTTCAAAATCTGGAAGTTGGACACGGGCAGCGGCGCCGCAAGCGAAATTGCGATCACGCGGCGCGGCGCGCCAGCCGGTCCTGCCGTCGAACGGGTCAACGTCAGCGGGCAGTTGCGCGATCTTGCGCTCTCGCCCGACGGAAAGAAAGTCGCGTTCGTCGCGCACGGCGAAATCTTCGCGGCTTCGGCTAAAGACGGCGGCGAGGCGACGCGCGTGACCAGAACACACTCGGCTGAATCGCATATCGTCTGGGCGCCCGACAGCAGGAAGATCGCCTACGTTTCAGACCGCGAAGGCGCGTTCAACATCTACTCTTACGATTTCACGACGAACACCGAAGCGCCGCTCGCGCGCGGAGTCGGGAATAACTACACGCCATCGTTTTCGCCCGACGGCAAGACGCTCGCGTTCATCCGCGACGGGCGCGAATTGCGCGCGGTTGATCTGGAAACCAAACAGGAGCGATTGCTGGCGAAGGCTTATCTGGAACGCCCGCCGCTGACCGACGAGCGCGCAATCGCCTGGTCGCCCGACAGCAAATGGATCGCTTATCTGGCCGTCGGCGAACGCGCGTTCAGCAACGTCAACGTCGTTCCGGTCGCGGGCGGCGAAAGCAAACCGATCAGCTTTCTGGCGAACTCATCCAGCGGCTCGGTCTCGTGGAGTCCCGACGGCAAATACGTTTTGTTCAACACGGCTCAACGCACCGAAGACGGACGCCTCGCGCGTGTTGACTTGATCCCGCGCACGCCGAAGTTCCGCGAAGACCAGTTCCGCGATCTGTTCAAAGATCAGACGACTTCGCCACGCCAGCAGGAGCAAAAGAACGAAACTCCGCCCGCCGAGCAAGCTCCGCCCGCCGACAAAACTTCAAAGAATGGCAAAGACGAAAAGAAGCCTGTCGAGATCGTTTTTGAAAATATCCGCCAGCGGCTCGGCTTTCCGCCGGTCGGCGTCAACGTCGGCTCGCATTCGATCAGCCACGACGGCAAATGGTTGTTGATGACGGCTGAAGCGGCGGGGCAACAGAACCTCTACGTCTATTCGCTCGACGAACTCGCGCGCGAGCCGGCCGTCGCGCGACAACTGACCTCGACCCCCGGCTCGAAAAACAGCGCGCAGTTTTCGCCGGACTCGAAAGAGGTGTTTTACCTGCAGCAGGGCCGCATCAACGTCGTCAACGTCGAGTCGCGGCAAACGCGCCAGTTGGCCGTGAACGCCGAGATGGACGTTGATTTCGCAAAAGAGAAGATGGAGGTTTTCCATCAGGCCTGGTCGTATCTGCGCGATCATTTCTACGATCCGAATTTTCACGGCGTGAAGTGGGATGCGACGCGAGCCGTTTACGAGCCGCAGATCGCCGGCGCGCGAACGCCCGACGAGATGCGGCGTTTGATCAACCTGATGGTCGGCGAATTGAACGCTTCGCATCTGGGAATCTCGGCGCCGGGTGGCGTTTCGACCGCGCAGCCTGTCGGTCGTCTCGGTCTGCGATTCGACCGCGTCGAATACGAAACCAAAGGCTTCCTGAAAATCAGCGAAGTCATTGCGCTCAGCCCCGCAGCGATTAGCGGCCAGATCAAAATCGGCGATTACCTCGTCGCCGTTGACGACGCGCAGGTTGACGCGCGAGTCAACCTGGACGAATTGCTGGCGAACAAAGTCGGACGCCGCGTCGCGTTGAAGATCGCTTCATCAGGCGACGGCGCGAACGCGCACGAAGTCGTCGTCCAGCCCGTCAATCTGGCGACCGAGAAAGGTTTGCTTTATCGCCAGTGGGTGAACGAGCGTCGCGCCTACGTCGAAAAGATCAGCAATGGGCGGCTCGGTTACGCGCACATGCCTGACATGTCGGCGAATTCGCTGACGCAGCTTTACGTTGATCTGGACGCCGACAACCACTCGCGCGAAGGCGTCGTGGTTGACATCCGCAACAACAACGGCGGCTTCGTCAACGCCTACGCGATTGATGTCTTCGCTCGGCGCGGCTACATGACGATGACCGAACGCGGCTATCCATCGGCTCCTGCGCGAACGGCGCTCGGCCAGCGCGCGCTCGAACGCCCGACAATCCTGGTCACCAATCAGCATTCGCTTTCGGACGCTGAAGATTTCACCGAAGGCTACCGCGCGCTGAAACTCGGCAAGGTCGTGGGCGAGCCGACCGCCGGATGGATAATTTACACCTGGGGAACGACGCTGATTGATGGTTCGAACTTCCGCCTGCCGCGGCAGAAAATTCAGGACAGCGCCGGGATGGTGATGGAATTGAATCCAAGACAGGTTGATGTGCGCGTCGTCAGGCCGATTGGCGAAAGCTACGCGGGCAAAGACAGCCAGCTCGATGCGGCGGTGAATGAATTGCTCAAGCAACTTGACGCGCATCAAACGAGCAACGGTTCAGTTAAATGACCTGGGAGCGCACGCTGGAAGCGTGCGCTCCCAGGGGGCACGCTGGAAGCGTGCGCTCCCAAGTGTATAATCGGCCTCGGAATCCATACAACAAAAGCCGGCAAAGGAGTAGTTGATGAAATGGCTGTTGACCCACGATACATTCCGCGACCTGCCCCGATTGTGACCGCGCCTACCGAGCCGATCTGGTGTCTGAGCGTCGAGCAGTACCACGAGATGATCAACGCGGGCATTCTGACCGATGACGACCCGGTCGAATTGCTGGAAGGAATGCTGATTCCCAAAATGCCGAAGAAGCCCCCACACGGAATGACCAAGCAGTTGACACGAGACGCGCTCGCGCGTGCGCTTCCGTCCGGGTGGTATGTAGCGGAGCAGGAACCGGTTACGACTGAAGACAGCGAACCGGAACCTGATGTTGCGGTTATTCGGGGCACGCCGCGCGATTATTCAGATCGGCATCCCGGCCCGGGCGATGTCGCGATAGTGATCGAAGTTTCGGATACCACGCTGCGGCGTGATCGTGGATTGAAGAAACGGATTTACGCCCGCGCGGGAATCCCGGTTTATTTGATCATCAATCTGCCTGAAAGCCAGATCGAGATTTATACCGAGCCAACCGGAGAAGCTGAAGAGCCTGACTATCAGCGTCGCCAGGACTATCTGCCGACTGACGAGATTCCGATCATCATTGAGGGAAGAGGGATCGGTCGTCTGGCGGCGCGAGAAATAGTGCCCTAGCTGAACTGCTCTCATCACTCGACCGCCCCGCACGCCTCCCACCACATTTATGATGAATTCAAGCCTGTCACTCCGCCTTTCGCTGGTCACTCTACTGGCTCTGCTGGCGGTTGTAGTCAAAACCGACCAGAGTCGCGCCGAGCGCAATCCTGAACAGCCCGCTCAAATCGTCAACGGCTATCCGCAATTTCAACTGCGCGGCCAACCGTTCTTCGCTCACTCGGCGGCGTTCTTCTACAACCGCATCCCGCGCGGCGAATGGGGCGCGTCGCTGGTCAAGCTCAGGGAGATGGGGATCAACACCATTGATCTTTACATCGCATGGAATTGGCACGAGCCTGAAGAAGGCAAGCTGGATTTCGACGGACACACGAATCCGCGCCGCGATGTGAAGGGCTTGCTTGAGATGATTGATGAGATGGGCTTCGCCATCATCGCGCGACCCGGCCCGGTGATTTTGAACGAGTGGCGCAACGGCGGCTATCCCGACTGGCTGCTCGCGCGGCCTGAATTTCAGATGAACGACGCTTCGAGATTGGACGGGCATTACCCGCCGCTTTCGGGCCTGGGTGCGAGCAATTCAGAAGAGGCGAGCCGGCAATGGCTGAAGAACGAGACGCATTTGAAATACACGCGCAAATGGTTCGGCGACGTGATGCGCGAGTTGTTGAAAGACAGGCAGGCGACGAATGGCGGCAACCTGATCGCCATTCAACTCGATGACGACCAGGCGATCAATCGCGCGAATTACAACGGCCCTGTTTTCTGGAAATACATGAACACGCTCGCCGGATATTTGCGCGAAGCGGGCGCGACCGCGCCGCTGTACATCAACCCGACCGACATGCGCGTTTCAGCCGCCGGAGCGCCGCACAACATCGCCGCGATGGGGCAGTGGTATTTCAACTTCGGCAATGATGTGGCGCTGCGCTGGGAAGACACTGCGACCTTGCAGTTTTACGCCGAGACGCTGAAAACGCAGCCACACTTCCCGCCGGTGATCATTGAGTATCAAGCCGGATGGTACGGCACAGGCGACGACGCTTACGCGAAGACGGCTGATCCGACGAACACGCTGCTCTCATCGCGCGTGATGATCGGGCACGGCTTGCGCGGGCTGAATTATTTTCCGGTTCAGGACACGCTTTATCCCGCCGGGTACGAAGTCCCCTGGGCCAATCATTACTACACGTGGGAGTCGGCGTTGAATTTCAACCGCGACGAACGCCCGCGCGCATCGGCCATTCACCGCAACGGCAGGCTGATCGCGGGATTGGGCAGGGAACTGGCCGCGACGCATAAAGCCGCCGACCTCGGCCTCGTCTATCCGATCAGTTCTTTCGATCAAGCCGCGTTGACGCGCGAAGACATCATGCGAATTTCGAGCGCGCAATTGCAGGTTCAACAGTTCTGCCAACTCAACCAGATCGCAGTCGAATACGTTGACCTTGAATTTCAGCCGATTGAAGTTTTGAAGCGGCGCAAGGCTTTGCTGCTGCCCGTGTTTGATGAAGGCGAGCCGAAGCTGCGGCTTTCCGAAATCGCGCGACGCAAGCTGGGCGATTACGTGAACGCCGGAGGAATTCTGATCTGCACGCCCTCAGCGCCGCAGATCAAAGAGCTGAGCGGCAATGATCGCGTTGTCGTCGTACCGGATTTCTGGCGAGCGATTCCGATTGAGCCTGGCAAGGCGAAACGCGACGAAGTGATCACCGCCGCGCAGAATTCATCGGTCGAATTTGTCAGCCGTCTGGCGCGATTGGGCGTCAACCGCAGAGTCAAAGCGCGAGTGGCGTTGGAGGGAAACACTCATCCCGCGTCGTCATCCGTCGGCGCGACGATTGAGCCGAACTTCATCGCCACGCAGTTAATTCCCGATGATGGCGGGCAAGGATATGGTTTTTTGAACGTGATCAATTTCGACGACCGCCGCGCGATGCGCGTGAATTTGAATGTCGCGTCGCCAAATGGCGCGAATGGCCGTCTTGAATTGCCGGAGTTCAAGCTGCGCTCGCGCGATGCGATGATGTTGCCGTTGCGATTGCCGCTCAGGCCGGGCGGCAATGAAGAGATCGTTTACGCGACGGCTGAGTTGCTGAAATACGAGATGGCCAACGGGAAGATCAGAATGAGGTTTTACGCGCCCGATCCGGCGGATGTCGCGCTGAGCCTGCCGCACGCGCCGCAAGGAGCCGTGACGATTGACGGCGTTGCGATCAGTTCGGGCTATCAGGAGCAGACTCTGGCTTTCAAACTCGTCGCGCCGAAGCGGGGGCCGAAAGCCAAAGAAGAAGATGAACTGGCGGACAGGCGCGATGGCGAGCACGACGTAGAGATCGTTTACGAAAAATTTCTGCCCGAACTGAACATCAGGACACAGCGTTTGATCATCGGCGAAAGCAATACGGTCGCGGTCGAAGTCGCCAATCGAAGCGCGCAGCCGCTCAAAGGCAAGCTCAATCTCGCCGCTTCGCGTGGGTTCAAGTCTGAGCGGTTCAATCTCGACGTTGATCTCAAACCGCAGGAGGTCAGGCGATTCAATTTCTCAGTCCCGCTCAGCGCAAAGGCGATTGCGGATGATCAGACGGTTCTGCGCGCTGAGTTGGCGAGCGACGCGGAAGGCAAGACATTTCATTCGCCTGCGGTCACAGCGGAAATTCTTCCGCGCTTCAGTTGGCGAGTTTATCCGGCGGTCAACTCGCCGAAGTTCGCGTGGCCGCTGCGGGCAGACACGCAGGCGACGATCAATCCGCCGCTGATCTATCCGTCGGACGACAACGCGACTACGGCGCACTTTAATCTGCGCGTTGGCAACAACAGCGCGGAGGAGATCACGATCAACCGCAAATCCACGCTCATCAATTCGCTGCCGCTGAAACTCAAACCCGACGAAGAGTATATGTTCACTTACACCTACAACTTCGCGCCGGGGACGAAGTCCGCGTTGAATCCTTTCGCGGTCACGATCAGCGACGGGAAGTTGACCGAAACGGCCAGAGTAAATTTCGTCTCGCTCAAAAAAGGCGAGGCGGTCGCGTTCGCTTATGACATTGACGCGGACGGCTTCGACGATTACGTGCTGGAGAACGACAGCCTGCGCTTGATCGTTTCGCCGAACGCCGGAGCGCGATCCTTCGCGCTGATCAACAAGCGCACGGGCGCGAATGTTTTTACCAGCGTCGGCGGGCTGCGCGACAAATTCACCGAACTCGATCCGCAAGATCCGACCCGCAATCCGCGACGTAAACGTGGAGTGTATGGGACATTCAATCGGGCATACGTCGCTGAGATCAAAGAGGGGATGGGCAAGCGTGTCGCATTGAGTCTGAGTTACGACGCGCCGGACGTTTATCCATCGGGCGCGCGCATCGAACGCGTCATCACATTGAATGCGGGCGATGAACATTTCACAGTTGATTACAACATCGCGCCGAAAACAGCGGACGGCAAACAGGCTTTCTGGTCGTCGAGTTCAATCGCCATCGGCGATCCGATCAGCAAAGCTCGCAGCTTTATCGCGGCTGACGGCGCGTTCGATTTCGCCGCCGCGAAGACGCGCGCGTTGAACGTCTCAAGCGGCTGGGTCGCCGCGCAAGCTTCGGCCTCCGAAACGTTCGCTGTGTTGTGGCGCCCGGATGAAGTCAGCGCGGCTGAAGTCGAGATGAAAGACTTTTCGTCGTTCGTCAATGTGAAGTTCAAGCCGTTCGCAAACGCCGGAGCGCACGCCTACCGGCTGGCCTTTTATTTTGGGGCGTTGAAGGCGGAACAAGTGGCCGCCTCGCGGTCGCGGATTTTGGGAGGGTAGAAACTGGCCGGTTTTTCGTGTAATTTGTCGCCGTACCCTTGATCATAAACACGGCCAGAGCTGTAAAAAAAGAAGGTTCAAGTATGAGAAGGAGTCTGGATTTAAAGTTATTTGGAACACGCAATTTGAGGTTCAATCTGGGAGCCGCGGTTACGCTGCTCCTGTTTTCATTTACGGCCTTTGCGCAACAGGCCAGAGCGATTCGCGTCATCACGCAGGATGAAGCCAATAACCCTGTCTCCGGCGTCACTGTCCTGATCAAACATGGCGCCGAAATCAAAACGATCGTCACCAACGAAAAAGGCGAAGCAGTCGCCGAGAATTTTCCTTCAGGCAAATACGAGATCACCATTTCAAAAGAGGGTTTTGAAACCCTCACGCAACACGACGTGACGCTGACCGGCGAAACCGCTGTCGAAGTCAAATTCACGCTCGTGCCGAAGATCGCCTTGAGCGACAAGGTGGACGTGAGCGCCAGCGCGTCAACCGCCGCGACGCCCGAACAAACCGCTTCGGTAGCGACTGAGTTGCAGGCGAGCCAGATCAAAAATCTTCCATCGAAGCCGACCACCGTCAGCGACGCGCTGCCGCTGGTTCCGGGCGTGATTCGTTCGCCGCAGGGCGAAATCAAAATTTCCGGTTCGAGCGAAAACCGCAGCGCATTCATCGTCAATTCCGCCGACGTGACCGACCCGGCTACCGGGCAGTTCGGAATGACCGTGCCGGTTGACAGCGTGCAGACGATCAACGTCTTCAAGACGCCTTACCTGGCGCAATACGGACGGTTCACCGCAGGCGTGGTTTCGGTCGAAACGAAGCGCGGCGGCGATAAATGGAACTTCGAGTTGAATGATCCGCTGCCTGAATTTCGCTATCTCGACCGCCATCTGCGCGGGTTGCGCGAAGCGACTCCTCGCGTAGTCTTCAACGGCCCGCTGATCAAAGATCGTTTATACATCTCCGAAGGTTCGGAATACACGATCCGGAAACGACCGGTTCAAACGCTCGAATATCCGAACAAAGAGACGAAATCGGAATCAATCAATTCGTTCACGCAACTCGATTACATCATTTCGGGCACGCACACGCTGACCGGCACGTTCCATTTCGCGCCGCGCAAAGACAGCTTCGTCAACCTGGATTTTTTCAATCGCCGACCAGTCACGCCGAACTGGAAGGGCAAGGATTACACGGGCACGTTGATTGACCGTTTGACGTTGGGCGAAAACCTGCTCGAAAGCACGGTCGCGGTCAAACAGTACACGATCAACGTCTGGGGGCAGGGCGTCGCCGAGATGAATCTGACGCCGACGGGCAACACCGGAAATTATTTCAGCGAGCAGAATCGCGACGCGACGCGCGCCGAGTGGATGGAAACGATCTCGCTCAAACCGATTCGGAGTATGGGCGCGCACAATTTGAAATTCGGCTCGATCATCGCGCGCACCACGAACCAGGGCGAATTCACCGCGCGTCCCGTGAACATCCTCGACGAACAGGGCCGCCGGTTGCGCCGCATCGAATTCACCGGAGGCGCGCCGTTCGATCTGGAAGACCTGGAAACTCATGCCTTCGGCCAGGATCATTGGGTTGTCACGCAAAAGCTCGCGCTCGATCTGGGGTTGAGGCTTGAACGTCAGGGAATCACCGAAACGTTCCGTCTGGCGCCGCGCGCCGGTTTTGCGTGGACTCCATTCAAGAGCCAAAAGACAGTGCTCCGCGCGGGCTATGGAATCTTTTACGACCGCGTGCCGCTGAGCATTTATGCGTTCAGCAAATATCCCGAACAGGTGATGACGATTTATGCGCCCGACGGTTCGGTGATTGACGGCCCGCGCCGCTTCCTCAACATCACGGACAAGGCCGAGCGCGGCAATAATCCGTTCATTGGAGGCGGATCGAATGTGGGCAACTTCGCCCCATACAGCGCGACGTGGAACGCCGAGGTCGAACACGCGCTCACCAGGTGGCTGCGGTTGCGCGCGAATTATCTGAGCAGCAATTCTTCGGGCATCGTCATCGTCAACCCGAAAGTCGTGCAGGGGCAGGACGCGCTGGTTTTGGGCGGCGGAGGCAAATCGCGTTACCGCCAGTTCGAGCTGGTGGCGAAGATGGAGTTTCGAGAAGGCAAGCAGCAGTTGTTTCTCTCTTACGTCAACAGCCGTTCGCGCGGAGACGTGAACGAGTTCAACACCTACATCGGCAACTTCCCGTTCCCCGTTGTCCGCCCGAACCAATACGCGCGCGGTTCGGCTGATCTGCCGCATCGTTTTCTGGGCTGGGGCATTTTCAATCTGCCCTGGAAAATGCGCTTCGCGCCGATTGTCGAGTACCGCAACGGGCTGCCCTTCTCGGTGGTTGATTCAACGCAGGGGTATGTCGGCGCGGCAAACTCGAAACGCTTCCCGAATTTCTTCTCGCTGGACGGACGCGTCTCGAAGGATTTTCAGGTCAATCCGAAATACGCGCTCAGGTTTTCGCTGAGCGGGTTCAACCTGACCAATCATTTCAACGCGCTGGACGTGCGCCGCAACACAGCCGATCCGGGCTTCGGCGCTTTCTTCGGAAATTACCAGCGC
>JAJVID010000061.1 GCA_022072205.1 Acidobacteriota bacterium | reverse complement strand
ATCGCCGATATTGGGATTTAGATCCATCGAAAGCGGTCGGGCATGCCTCCGACGAAGAGTACGCCGAGCATTTCAGGGAAATTTTCCGAGAGGCAGTAAGATGCCGCATGCGCGGAATCGGGCCGGTGGGAGCCGATTTAAGTGGTGGGCTGGATTCATCCTCGGTTGTTTGCATGGCGCAGTCTTTGCTCCAGGATGGAAAAGCTGATTGCCGGGGTTTGGAAACTTTCTCTCAGGTTTTCGCCGGCGAAGATTGTGACGAGAGCAATTACATTCGCGATGTCGTCGAAAAATGGGGGCTACGCTCGTACCAGGATTATCCGCCTCCCGCAGAGGCTGCGGCATTCGCGGAGATAGCGAGGCGTTATAAGGATTTTCCGGGCTATGCCTACTCGGCTGTCACCGATTCATTGGCGCGGGCGATAGCCGGCAGAGGTGTCCGAATCTGTTTGACAGGAGAAGGTGGAGACGAATGGTTTACAGGCAGTGAGAATTACTGCCTGGACTTGCTCCTTGACTTGAAAGTGTCTCAATCGTTATGCGCCGCATCTCGGACTGGTTTTTTAAGAGGAGTCAGGCCGCTCACCAGACAACTGCTTCGAGTTTGCGTATGGCCGCGAATCCCAAGGTGTGCGCAATCTGCCGCGCGATGGGTTTTGAGGCGTCCGTTGACGCCCTGGTGGATCGCTCCTGAGTTCGCCAGACGAATCTCTCTGGCGGACAGGCTTGATCAGGGAGCATACACGCCACCGGATGCCACTTTGTCGCAACAGGATTTGTATTCGCCTTTGACCGATGCCTGGAATGCGCATTGTATTGACCTTGATGAGCGTAACGAGGTTTGGAGCGGAATGGAAAAACGCCATCCACTGAATGATCGCAGGATCGTTGAATTCGGTCTTGCGCTCCCCGATGGCCAGCGGAGTAGAAATGGGGTCAGCAAGTTCGTGCTTCGCAGGGCCATGTCGAAATTATTGCCGGAAACCGTCATCGTTCGTCAGGACAAAGCTGATTTTACCGGGCAGTCCGTCAAACAGTTTCAGCGCTGGGGAGGGCGTCATACTTTCGATTCGATGGAAATTTACAGGGCCGGCTGGCTGAAGCCTGATAAGGTGAATTACTTATATAGCCTGATGAGCAAGGCCTCTGAGCAGGGATTTAACGGGCCTGCGACTTATGTGTGGCAATTATGGATGATTTGGGGTATTGATTTGTTTTGTAGAGAAACATCCATTTTGCGGGGGATTTCAAATAGATCAGCGATCCAAACTGAACAATTTCAAAGCAAGGTTTCACTCGAAGGGAGTAACACGTAATGGGAATAACTGAGAAGAATGAGAAACAAGAGCAGACTACCTCCGGATCCGGGCAGGAACAGACCGACAAAAAAAGCTATCAGCCGCCCAGGTTGCTTGAATATGGTAATGTTGCGTTTCTGACGCAGGCGAGGATGTTTGGAAGTTTTGCCGATGGCGGAAATGTTGGAATGATGACGATGATGATGATGCCGTAATCGGCGGTAGATGAAAATGCCGAGATATCGAGCCTTTGGATTGTTGATAGCCAGTGATGTTCGGTTGTCGAGTCTCCCTTCGGTGAGAGATGGCGAGGTTGACTACTGGTTCAAGGTCGTCACGGATCAACCGCTTCCGTTCCCCCAACCGCGATGGGTTTATAAAATCAGTCACTCCGACGGATCGCACTGGCTCTGTTTTAAGAAGATCGGCTCTGACTTGTTGCTGCGGTTCGACAGGTTTGCTGACTTCCATGTAATTCAGGAATGCAAAGAAATTCGCTGTTATCCAGATCCAGGCACGCCGTTGAAAGTTGTCAGTCAACTTCTTCTTGACCACGTTTTGCCATACCTGCTTTTCGGAAGGGATCAGGTCGTCCTTCATTCAAGCGCTGTTGTAATTGATGGGATGGCTATAGCTTTTCTTGGTGCCTCGGGGCGAGGTAAATCCACCCTGTGCGCAAGTCTGGTTAAGCGCGGCCATAAATTACTGGCTGACGACAGTGTGTTGATACGAAGACGCGATGATCGAGCATACGCCGTTCCGAGTTACCCTGGAATCAGGCTGTGGGGGAAATCAATATCGGCGCTGTTTAGTGATAAGCCTGTGGCCGATCCCATCGGACGTAATCTGGATAAATACAGGCTGCGCGCTAAAGACAACAAGATAGATTTTGCGGACGGCCCCGCGCCTGTGAGTAGAATATATCTGCTGGATGATTCGGAGCCTCCGCCTGAAAAGAATGATTCGGAAATTCTCTCTCTCTCCGCGCGCGGATCATTCAACGCTTTACTTGGTGGCGCCTACCGGTTGGACGTAACCGACAAGGAGAAAATAGCAGAGGAGTTCAACTTCCTATCCTGGCTCTCGGCGAATACGCGAGTGGCCAGGTTGCGTTTCAGACGACAGTTTTCGCTTCTCCCGCAAATCCACCGGGCGATCTACAACGATCTGATCTAAACGATAAATCAATCGCTGAAACCGGGGAGATGAGTCAACGTATGGAATATCCGCCTGAGAATCTATTAGGGGGCGACCTGTTCTGGTGGCGCGAAGATGGCGTATTTCACACCCTGGTCACAATCTCCGGGGCCATAGAGATGAACAATGCGCTGCCCAGACACAGCCTTCCTCAAGCCACCCTGACTTTTGCGCTATTCGATCCGGAGGGCAATTTTCAATTCGATTGGCGGCGGGAGGTCAAGCCAGAAGAGACAATATTTATTGACTCGGCGCTGATAAGACAAGAACAGGGCCGGGAGCAGATGATCCAGGAAGGTGTGCTGGCGGTCTTTGTCTCCGCAAAAACTGAACCATCGGAAGAGATGAAACAACGCTACAGCCGTCTTTACAGTCTGGTTGATTGGCACTCCGATGACGGTGACCTGGTTTCCCTGCACAACGACCAATCCATTGTGATGCAACGCGACGGAACCGAGCCGACGGCATTTACCGAGATTGTGTTGTTGGAAACAACAGAGGACGTGAACTATCTGGTGATAATCAATGGACCTGAAACACAACGTTCCGGGGGCCTTTGTCTGGAGGTCAAAAACCATCGCGGACAAATCCTGCGCGCTGTTTATGCTCCTGAAATGCGGCCCTACTCATTACACAAAATATACCTTGCGCGCCTGTTTCCGGGATTGGCGAAGTTTTGCGAAGGGCGGCATGCGACTTTAAGCGGGCAATTCGACTGTCGCGGCATTTTCACTCGGCCTTACGTGATGACTCAGGGGCGGCGCCTGAGCGGTTATCACGGCGGAGACCTCTATCATTGGACGAACTCCCCGCGCCCTTATTACAACTGTTTTGGCCGGGGGGAAGTCAATCCGATGGTTGTGGTGCAACGCGATGGATTGAGCACGACCGTCAATCTTCTAAATACGCACGGTCATTTGGAGGAAGATTTTTGGGTAGACGCGCGGTTGTACGATGAAGCCGGAGGCTTGGTTGTCGAGCGCGAACGCTGGCTGTTGGCTCGCCGCCATCAATTGAGCCGTGGTGAAGTCAGCGAACTGCTGCCCGATCCGGATCAATCTTTCACCGGCCACATTGCTCTCAACTTTTCATCAGAGTTTCGCGCGCAGTATCCAGGCAGATTGCAGGCGCTACTTGAATACCGCACCTTACAGGGCGTTGCGCGCGTGATGGCCTGGAGTGACATCTGGAATGCGCGTGACCGCTGGAATGCGTTTCTCGATCAGATGGCGGTATTCAAGGGGTTTGCCGATAACCTGGGGAATCGTTATCCGCTGGAGGCTCACTTGATTAACCGCTGCTTCTACCGTGTTTGGGTTCAGCCTCCAATCATTTCATACATATCTGTGACAAATTGCGGCGTAACTCCCGGCTATGACCGGACGGTTGGTTATCGTCTCCGTTTGGAGAACGGGCGCGGAGGCGCCTTGATTTACGAAGGCGAGTTACAACCGCAGGGCACGGACTTTGCGCCAGTGGATCAATTCTTTCCCCAATTGACCGATGTCTTGGGAGAACAGCCGGTAGCCATGGCCGTGATTGAGAGTGAAGCTGATTTGGCGGTCATGCATTTGAGCTATCATCAAAAATCGGGCGTCTATAGCGCTGAACACTTCATGGCTTCCACCTCTTATCACGAGGGTAAATACTACAGTCCTTGCGGCGCATAGCCGTGTGAAACCCGGAGAGACAGCGTGGCTTACAGCATCTCGGATTATGGGGCAATGATTGCCGATCAAGCCCGCATGACGTCCTACGTTGAAGCGTTGCGGCGAAGTGTGAAACCGGGCGATGTGGTTGTTGATCTGGGAGCGGGGACTGGAATTTTCGCTCTGCTGGCCTGTCGTTTCGGAGCGCGGCGCGTTTACGCGATAGAGCCGAATGACGCCATACACGTCGCCAGGGAGATTGCGGCGGCGAATGGTTATGCCGACCGAATAGAATTTATCCAGAAACTCTCAACCGAAGTCACTCTGCCGGAACAAGCCGATGTCATCATCTCGGATATACGGGGATTACTGCCCTTTCTGGGGCATCACATTCCCGCCATCGTTGATGCGCGCGCGCGCATGCTGAAACCGGGCGGAACATTGATACCGCAACGTGACGATGTTTGGGTGACGGTGGTCGAGGCCGAAGAGACTTACGGCGAATATTTCAACCACTGGCGAAAGTACGAGTTCGATATGATGGCGGCGGAGCGGATTGTGACAAACACTACCGGATGGAGTATCAAGGATGTCACACCTGAAATTCTGTTTGCCGGGCCGCAACTTTGGGCGACGCTTGATTACTCGACCATCAGCGATCCGAACGCATTTGGCGAAATGAGCTTCACGGTCACTCGCGACGGGATGGCTCACGGGTTGCTGATCTGGTTTGACGCTACGCTGGCCGAAGGTCTGCGGTTTTCAAACGCGCCGGGCGTCGAGAACCCGACAAAGGTTTACGGCAGAAGTTTCTTTCCCTGGTCTCATCCTGTCGAATTGCAAGAAGGCGATCAGGTCAACGTGCGGCTCGAAGCCAGACTTGTCAGCGATGATTACATCTACCGGTGGGAGACGACGATCAAGTCGAAGCAGGAGCCGCAGCGAATCAAAGCTCATTTCAACCAATCCACTTTTTATGGCGCGCCTCTGTCGCTTGCCAGCTTGCGCAAACAGAGTGACGCCTACATTCCAGAACTCAATCCTGAAGGTCTGATAGATCATTACATTCTCAGCCAGATGACCAGCCAGACTCCGCTCGGTGAAATCGCAGAGCAGTTGATCGAACGCTTCCCTGGAAAGTTCGCCCGCCGGCAGGATGCGCTGACTCGCGTGGGAGAACTTGCCGTGAAGTACAGCAAGTAACCGGCGATAAAACAATCGTGATCCAATCGTGGTAAGTGGCATCGGCGTCAAGCTCAGAATCGGGAAAATGCTCGCGGCTTTGTCGCATCTGCCGAGGGCGATTGCGCTGGTGTGGGGCGCGACGCGAGTGTGGACTGCGGCCTGGGCGGCGTTGCTGCTGATTCAAGGCTTGCTGCCGGCGGCGACTGTCTATTTGACCAGGCCGTTGATTGACAGTCTGGTGGCGGCGGTCAATTCCGGTGTAGCGGCTGATCCGGTGAACGCATTACGGCCTGTGCTGTGGTGGGGCGGGTTGATGGCGGCGTTGATGCTGCTATCAGAGGCGTTGCACGAGGCCTCGGGGTTGGTCCGAAAATATCAATCGGAGTTGCTTCAGGATCACATCGCCGGGTTGGTTTATCGTCAGTCAATCGCGGCTGACTACGCTTTTTACGACCTGCCGGAATTTTACGACCACCTGCACCGCGCGCGGACGGACGCCGTATACCGGCCTGAGATGTTGCTTGAAAGTATAGGCGGGCTGGCGCAGAGCCTGGTAACGTTGCTGGCGATTGGCGCGGTGATCGTCTCGTTCGGATGGTGGCTGCCGGTGATCCTGGTGATGAGCGCATTGCCGGCGTTGTTGGTTCTGCTTTATTGGACTCTGAGGCAATTCGATTGGCAAAAACGCGTCACCGAAGACGAGCGCCGCATCTGGTATTACGACTGGATGCTTACTTCGAGTGAGACGGCGGCTGAAGTTCGCCTGTTCGATCTCGGCGAACATTTCCAATCGGCCTGGGGACGGCTGAGAACGCGGCTGCGAAACGAGCGGCTGCAACTCGCGCGGAAACAGAGCCGGGCTGAATTGGGCGCGTCCACGCTGGCGTTGATCGTAACAATCTGCGCGCTGGGGTGGATGGTCTGGCAAGCCGTTCAAGGCGTGATCACAATGGGCGTGCTGGCGCTTTTTTATCAGGCGCTCAATCAGGGGCAGCAGTTGATGCGCTCGTTGCTCGATAACGCCGGGCAGCTTTATTCAAACAGCCTCTTCCTCGGAAATCTTTTTGAATTCCTGGCGTTGAAACCGTGCGTCACTGATCCGGTCGAACCTTTGCCTGCGCCCGCGCGATTGAGCGAAGGCGTCAGGTTTGATCGCGTCTCGTTCAGCTATCCGGGCAATGAATCGGAGAATGATCGTCACGTCTTGAGCGATTTTTCGCTCGAGATTCCGGCGGGAACAATCGTGGCGATTGTCGGATTGAACGGAGCGGGGAAGAGCACGCTCTTCAAACTGCTCTGCCGGTTGTACGATGTGGATTCGGGGAAGATTACGGTTGACGGCGTTGACCTGCGCGAGATGAAGATTCGCGATCTGCGGCGGATGATCACCGTGCTTTTCCAAAGTCCCGTGCGCTACAGCCAGACCGCAGCGGAAAACATCGCGTTTGGCGATCTGACTTCGCCTCCAAGCAATGATGAGATCGAATCCGCCGCCATCGCCGCCGGCGCCGGCGAGATCATCGCCAAACTGCCCGGCGGCTATCAGCATCAATTGGGCAAGTGGTTCGGTAACGGAACCGATTTGAGCGTCGGCGAGTGGCAGCGCATAGCGTTGGCGCGGGCTTTCCTGCGCCAGGCGCCGATCATCCTGTTGGACGAACCGACCAGCGCGATGGATTCGTGGACCGAGGCGGAATGGATGCAGCGCTTCCGCGCGCTCGCCGAAGGCCGAACCGCCATCATCATCACCCACCGCTTCACAACGGCCATGCAGGCCGACATCATTCACGTGATGGTTGACGGAGAGATAGTGGAATCAGGCGCGCACAGCCAGTTGGTGGCTCGCGGAGGCTATTACGCGCAATCGTGGACGGCGCAGATGAAAGAGGTCGTTGGACAATGAAAGCTTGCGACCAATTTCCCATCCAACTGTTGCGAGCGGCGGCGCGACTTGCGTCTGATAACGAAGATAGTGAGGGTGTGATCGGATGGGGGCAAACCTGTGTGGCTTGGGATGAAGTGTTGGAGATGGCGGCGGCGCACGGTATGAGACCGTTGTTGAATCGTCTTCTCCTGGGTACGCATCGCTTTCAGCGTGCCCGGCCTCGATCAATGGGCCTGTCATTGGAAGCAGGCACGCTGGAAGCGATGCGTACCCAGGAGCCGCCTTCACTATTTCGTGGTTTCAGCCGACAGTCATTGAAGGTCGAAACCATCAAAGACGATTTGAATCATCTATTTGGGAGCGCGGCGATTCCCGAACACATATCAGCCGAGCTTCAAGAGTTCACACAGCAAAACCTGCGAAAGAATCTGCGGTTGACCGGTGAGTTGATTGTTCTGCTCAGGCAACTCTCTGAAAAGTCAATAAACGCAATCGCGTTCAAAGGCCCCACGCTTGCAGCGCTCGCATATGGCGATCTTGGGCTGCGCGAATTCGGAGACCTCGATCTGCTGATCGCCAAAACTGATTTCATGAAGACGCAGGATTTGCTCATCACGCAGGGCTATCAACCGGAGATTTTGTTAAACGAGTCGCAGGCGGCCGCCTTTGTAGAATCCTGCAACGTGATGGCGTTCTGGCATTCACAGAAAGAAGTCTCAATCGAGTTGCATTGGGAACTGTCGCCGAAATACCTGCCCTTTTCGCCTGATTTGGAAAAACTGCGCCAGCGGATGGTCGCTTCGTATCCTGGCGGGCAGAAGGTGATGACGCTCTCGCCGGAGGATTTGCTGGTCTATTTGTGCGCGCACGGCGCCAAGCACGTTTGGGAGAGATTGATCTGGATTGCCGATGTCGCCGGTTTGATTCACAGTCATTCAAATCTGGACTGGCGCAAAATTCTCGACCTGGCCGTCGAGCAACGATGCGAGCGCGTGTTGCTGCTGGGCTTGCGGCTGGCGCGCGATGTCGCAGGAGCCGCTCTGCCTGCGCAAATAGAGGAACTTATTCAACGCGATCTCGAATCGGAGAGACTGGCGGCGAAGATCGTTCAATGGCTGTTTCGTGATTCCAATTCGACGCCCGGCCTCGGCGCTCAAACCATCTTCATCCTCAGATTGCAAAAACGGTTGGCTGACAAAATCCGTTCTTTCGCGCAATTGGTGACCGCACCAAGCGCGGCGGATTGGGCAGCCTTTCCCAACTTTCAGCGGTTTACCAAGCTGCACCCTTTGCTGCGCCCGCTGCGACTAATGGGCAAACTGGTTCGCGGTAGCCGATAGCGCTGAAACAAGAATCTGATAACGAAAAGTATTTTGGAGCGCTTGATTTGAGATGGAAATGAGCAAATTAGCCTATATGACCCGCAACACAACCAGCGTCTGGTCATCCTGAGGTTGAATCTCACCCAGAAACTCTGCGACATCAGCCATCACAGCGTCGCGTGATTGTTCGGCGTTCAAGCCGTTGGTTCTATCGGCCAATTCCATCAATCGTTCTTCTCCGTATTCGTCTCTTTTCGCGTTCATCGCTTCGGTGATGCCGTCCGAGTAGAAGAAGAGTTTGTCTCCTTGTTCGAGTTTGATGGTTTCAACCTTCAAAGACTGATCGAAGATTTTGCCGCTGTTCAATCCCAAACCCATGCCAGGGGATCTCAACAGCCAGGTTTTGCGCTCCGGCGCTCGATGGATAACAGTCGGATTGTGGCCGGCTCTGGCGTAGCTGAGCGTTCTCCTTCCTGGATCAATCACGCCCAGGAACATCGTCACGAAAGTTTTTCTGCGGCAGACATCGTACAGGTGGCGATTGACTTCGCGCAGAATTTCTCCGGGATCGGTTTTATGTTCGGTGACGGAATCGAGCAGGCCTTTGGTCAAAGTCATGTAGAGCGAAGCCGGGACGCCTTTACCTGACACGTCCGCCACCACCACTCCGACCTTGCCATCCGGCAGCGCTAGAAAATCGTAGAGATCGCCACCAACATCCTTCGACGGGTTGCATACGGCGGAAATCTCCATGCCGTGTATGAGCGGTGGAGTGTCAGGCAGCATGTGTTGCTGCGCCCTGCGCGCCACGCTGAATTCAGCCTGCAAACGATCAAGCTCGGCGCGATTTTCGGCAAAGGCCTTGACCGCAATTTCTTCTTCTTTGGCTTCGCTCGATTTCCACAATCCAACCAGGGTTACGATCAATCCTACTCCCAGACCGATCAACGCGTGTCGCCCCGACGTCTGAAGTGATGTTGAATGCTGAGCCAGCAACGCCGCTGAACTGATGGCGCCCTGAGCCGCCATGGTCGAAATCATGACTGCCAACAGGCCAAAATTGCGGTAGAGCCAGATGAGTAGATAAGTTTGCAGCAGGCTCGCCACTACAAGCGCTGGGGCCGAGATGTGAAAAGATTCGAGACCGGACATGGTCATAAAAGTGATGACAAAAACCAGAATCCGGCTCAACCACATTCTCTTGACGAACGACTCCACAACCGGGATCAGGAAAGCGAAAGTCATGAAAATCAAAAACTGCCCGCTGTCAAAAAACGCGCCCGCAGCCGGAACTCTACCGGCGAATACTTCTCCCAGACCTTCAGCATTAATCGAAGCTCCGCTGAAAACGCCAATCGCCGCGACTGCGTGCGGGATCATCGCCAGCAAGCCGCCGAGCAATAATCCTGCGACCATCCCGCCGGTCACAGGCCGCCTGAGCAGTTTGCCTTTCAGCAACAACTCCAAATCTACAGTCGCGCGGCGCGGCAAACCTGCGGAGAGCGCCAGCCCGGGCGCCAGCAGAAGGTAGAGCAGAGCAGCCGCGAAGAGATTGAAGACGGCCACGATCAACCACTGAATCGCGGCGCCGACGGTGTATGGCAGCGGCTCATTGCTGATGCGAAAGTCATAGTTCAACTCGTCGCCGAAGCTTCCGAGCGCGCTGGCTGTCAGCAGAAGCAGGAAGCTGAGAGCGAGAAAGACCAGCGTCTTTCGATGATCGATCTGCCGCCGGGCAAGGCTGATGAAATATAAAACGATCAGCAGGACAATAGCGGGCCAGATCAGCAGGTTCTCTGCGCTCGACAGAGCCTCTACCGCCGCGCTGCGTCGTGACCTGAACTCCGACTGGAATTTCGGAGTAAGATTGGATCGCAATCGAATCTCGATTGCTTTTCCGCCGCGAACTATGACATCGGCTAAAACTCTGAGCTTGTCATCCGACGCCGCCCACGAAAACTTCCGATCTTCCTTGCCTGCGTTCGATCCTGAAAGGAAAGAGAATTTCCCGTAGCGTTCGCCCAGGAACTGTTTTAATGCTTCGTCGGCGACTTTCTGATCACTGGCGAGAGCCTCGGCTGATGGCGCCTGTTGAGGCGCGTCTTCCGCCTGAGATTTTTTAACCGAGCGTTCGCGCTTGCGGTATTCCAACAATTCCCCGCGTGAATTCAGCCTCGCTTCAAAGCCTGAACCTGATTTGGCGTTGGCCAAACGGACTCGCGCCGTCAGCGGGGTGAAGAGCGAACCGAGCAGCGGATTGGCTTGACGCGAAAGGTAGTATTCGTCATCGAGGTGATAATCAATGATGACGGATTCGGTTTGGCTCGATCCAGCCTGGCTGAACTCGGTGTAGCCGTATGACGCCGCCGCCGCTTTCACTCGCTCGATCGCCGAGGCGCGATCCATCTCGAATTTCCACCGCGCCGCCGGATTGGTTCTGGGAAACAGGAAGAAAAGGCCGCAGTAGCCGACCAAAGCGAGAACAGACAAAGTCACAAGCCGGCGATTGGTCATCCGCGATTCTCCGTTTGATTCAACTTGACGATGACCACCGTCAGGTCGTCATCCAGTTCCTGCTTTCTCGCCCGTTTGGAGCATTCATTGACGCTCTTGTTCAAAGCTTCCTGAAGCGCGTTCGAGTCTTTCTGCCGCGCGTTGGCCAGAACCTTCGACAACTCGGCGCCGGGGGTGGTCTTGTTGTTCTTCCAGTTTCTGACAATCCCGTCGGTCAGCAGCGCCACGCTGTCGCCATCGCTGAGCGGGCAGACGCCTTCGATCACTGAAATGTCAGAGTCGGGGCGTAGTCCTGATTTGAATTTGATCTCGCGCTCTTCCGGAAGCGACAACTCACCAGGCGATTTTTCTTTGGCGACGAAGATCACAGGGTGAGGCCCGACGCGCGAATAGCGCAACGTCCCGTCGTTCGCGTCAATTACCGCATAGGCCAATCCGACTCCTGTCTCGTCATCGAGCATTGCGCCCAGACGATCCTGCAAACTGCGGATGACTTCAGTGGGCGAATTATCCGCCTGGTTGTTTCCCAAAATCTTCGGCATCAGAAAGCCTTTGGCGAACGCGATTGAAAGCGCCGAGCCGAGACCCTTGCCGCCTCCTTCGGCGATCAGGATTCCCAGCTTGTCAGGCTCCAACTCGAAGACATCGTAAAAATCGCCGCCCACTTCGTAAGCCGGATTACAACAGGCTGCGATCGAAATGCTGCGAAGGCTGGGCAATCGCTCGGGCATCAATCTTTTTTGGGCTTCGCGCGCGGCTGACACCTCGGCCTGCATCGAGATTCGTTCGGCCAGATGTTTGGCGTAAACCGGCCTCACTTCGTCTTCCCGATAGAACCTGCCTTTGAAAGCGAAAATCGCCACGACCAGCAGGGAAATCAACGTGATGGCCAGCGAGATGAAACCGGACTCGCGGATGCCAGCCGATGGTTGAGCGATCATTTCAAGAATGATTGACCAGAAGGTCGGCATTGCGATGCACACACTCGCCGTCAGCAGATCGAAACAAAAGAATGAGAGTAGAAAGAAGAATGTCCTGACGGCCGCCATCAACAGAATGGCGCTCCACGGACGAAAACCGAGATAGGGGCCTGCGCAAGCCAGCCAGACGAAGATCGCTGATAGCCCGATGATCAGGCGTCGCGAGCGGAATCGCCGGTGCAGGAAGGGAAGCGGGATCAGCAGGCCGATGACGGTGATCAGAATGACATCCATCGGCCCCACCATCACAGCAGACATCCAGGGCAGATGCCCGAACCAGGGATCGAGCGGCCCGAAATCTTCGCCGCAACCCGGCTTGCCCTGCCAGGGCAGAAAAACTTCATTGCTGACCAGTGACAACCATCCGCCCATCGCGCATCCGATCAGAACCGCGCGGCTGACGTTTTTAGAAAAGAGCCTGCCGGTGATCAACGCGTCGAGCGAGGTGAGTTTGCCGGGATAGGATTCGCGGATGTCGCCTTCGCCGCTTCCGTAAGCAAGTCCCATGAACAATCCGATCACGATATAGCTCATCGTGGCCGAAAAGATGACGATCAGTGTGAACATCCAGTCGGGAAGCGGAATGTCAGGCTGAGCGGTGGCATTGTAAACCGCTACGTCTGTCAGGAGAACGAAGAGCGCCATCACAGCCGCGAAAAAAACTGTCACCAGCGCGATGCGCGAATAAGAAATCTCCCTCTGTTTAACGCGCTGAACGAAGCGGTAAATGCTGAAGATCAAAACGACCGCAACCAGTAACCCGTAGGCGATGGCGAATACGATCTTCAGCGTTGATTGGCTGTTTAGATTGCTTCTGGCGAATTTGGAATCAACCTCGGCTTCGACAGTGTCGCTGACCATCAAGCCGCCGCGAAACGATAGCTGGCTGTTGACGGTCAATTCGGGAATAGTCGTGAGCGGCCATTTCCAGGTGTATTTCCTGGAAACGACGCCAGCGTCGGAACTTTCCTCCAGTTTCAGATCAATATCTGACGAGACGCCCTGCTGGGCGAGCCTTGATTTCACGGCGTCCAAAGCCATCTGGCGCGCCGCAGGCTCGGTGATGGCGCTTACGTCGCGCTGCCTGGAGATTCTTCGAGTGTATCCGAGCGGACGCCCGTCGGGGCCAAGCGTAACTTCCAGCCTGTCCAGGCCGTCGGAAGATTTGAAACGAACGCCGACCGCAACTTCAGGGGCGAGTTGTCTTGCAATCCGGCTCTCTCTGCCTTTATCCAGACGATAATAGAAAAGCAGGTTGTTCTCGGTCTTGACGGCGCACAAGCTATCCCATCCGGCCACGTCAATCCCTTTCGACGCGGCGAATCGCGCTGCGGCCTCTATCGCTGACTGCCTGTCAATCGTAAACCCGATTTTCAGATTTGGATCGTGTTTGAAAAGCAGGAATGATCCCGCCACATAGGCCAGCGGAGAGAGAGCAAGCAGAGCTATCCAGACCCAACGGGTCTTTTTAACGAGAATTGTTCTTGGCAGCATACGGTGAGAGACGAAATCTATTGCAAGACGCGGGCAGGATAAGAAGGAGGGGGAGAGCGTGTCAAGGAAGAGAGAGTTTCCTGTCCGGCATTTTCCTGTTTCTGTTTTTTTCAATAGAAAAATGCCGGGCAGAAACATTGCTGACTCCGGCTTACAGCGCGCCGGCTTTTTCAAAATAAGGTTCCATCAGCTTGATTCCCTCAAGCCCCGGCAGCGTTCCCATTTTGTCATCAATCTCTCGCACGATCTTCCGAGCCGATTCGGCGGGAAACAGGATCGAGAACAGCCGTTTGACCTCCTCAGGGCTTTTGATTCCCGCGCCGACCGGAACCCAGTTGAATTCGAGCAGCTTTCTGGCCAGAAGCCGCGCGCCGCTCGATTCCATTAACAGTTCGCGCGCATGATTGAAATACCAGGCGAAGTGCCTGCGCTCCTGTTTGGCGATTCGGTCGCAGAGGATTTTGAGAACCGGATTGCGAGTGTATCGCCGCAGGTGCTCGTAGCCCCGCAAAGTCGTCATCTCCTGAATCGCGCCGAACGAGAGATATACCGCAGGGAATTGATTCGAGAAGATGCGCGAGAGCAGCGGCGCAAAGGCCGCTTCGAGCCATTCGTTGAAACGGGCTTTGTGGGTCACCTTCTCAATGCGGTCTTGTTCGAGCGGGCTGCCGCACACGGCCATCAGCCGGGCGAGTTCGTAGCCGTGAAAGAACTCTTCGTAATTCCACGTCGTCAGAAAAGCCGTGACAGAAGGTTTGAACGCAATCTTCATCTGAAGAAGCATCCGCAGGTAGCGGATCGTCTGGCTTTCGACATCAGAAAAGTAGGTAAGAACGAATTTCTCGTCATCGGTCAGACCGGACTCTCTGGCCTGGTTCCAGTCAATGTCCGAAGTGTCAATCCTGGCGGAGACAGAGATGTATTTCTCTATGTCGGCAATGTCGGCAATGTCGGGTTTCATCGAATTTGCTCCTGGGATTTTTAGTGGATTCATTAAGCATAAGGCAGGCGAAGCGCAACTCCATCGCCTGCCATATCTACGCTTAAGCGCCGAAATCGGATGTCTGCCCGTCAGCGAACCGCTGCGATTTCAGTCGGCGAAGACGCCGATCACAACCAGCGCTATTCCGATCACGATGTGCAGGATGTCATCAACCCGTGTCCACTTAAAAATATGCTTTGGAAATAGTCCGAGGTGGCTTGCTATGGCTTGATAGAGATCAATCAGGCCGAACCCGATGTTGAAGGCTTTGATCGCCGACGGATGATTGATCAGAACGATGAGCGCGCCAATTACGCCGAAAGTTATGTGAAAAATGTTGTACGGAGCCGCGCCGCTTGTCGGGCTTTTATCCGGCGGGATGATGAATCCGAGAATCCCGACTAATACCAGTATTGGGGCAAAAATCGCCAGAGTGAGAAAATTCAGGTCATCGAAAATCATTGAGGCGATCCTTTCAGTTCGGCAAAGGTCAGCAAACGCTGACAGCCTCTGCTTACAGCTCTTATTTGCAGCCCATGTTTGTAGATTGATAAAGCGGGATGCGAGAAAGCGGGGACGAATATACAGATTTGAACGGCGGGATACAACAGCGGAGGATGATCGAAGGCTTTTATGATCGTGCGCCGGGCGAAGTCACACAGAGAGCGGCCCTCCGTGTAACTTCGCGCGGCGACCGTGTAAGCGAGGGTTCCGTTTTAACCGGATCAACGCCTCACGATCAATACGCTGACGCAAGTCGTAACGGGTGATTCTCCTGAAGTATCGAATGATTTCGCAATCAATCGAACAAACTGTGACTTTGCCGCCTGTGCGCCGCCTTGCTGATCAAACGCGACGCCGCGGCGGCTGCGAGACCGCCCGCCAGAATTCGTCCGATGGTCGCCAGCTTCGCCTTATTTGTTCGCCTGGCGGGTCTGAACCAAAAACCTCTCTTTTGTTGCGGGATTGCCAGCGCAGTCAATCCAGTTCCCAGCCCCAGCAAAGCCCCGCGCAGCCAATTGCGTTTAGCGCCCCTTCCGCCTGCAAATCCGTAAGAGAGTGAATTGGCCAACACGTCGCCGACAACTCCCATACGCCGTCGTTCTCTGCGTGACGGCTTCTCGAAACGGACATGCCGCAATGTGTCAATGACCAGATCCTTGCCTAAAAAACCCCGGCGCGAAGAACCCGGTATCACCGTTTTGTTGGCAATCGCCGCAGCGGCTGCGCCCGCCAGCCCGGTTCCTAAAGCTTGTAATGTAGTTTTGCTTGTCGAATTCATAGTCCCCACATAATGAAAAGCCTGCGGGACGGCAGGCCCCGCAGATTGTTGGTTATTAAAGCGCGTCGAGTAGCGCAGTGTCTGGCGCGGCGTCTCTATCTCTTCTCGCAACCCTTAGTTCGCTCTTGGTGCGCAGCGCCTCGCGTTCCGTCTTCTCTCAACGCGCTCAGGAAAACTCGTATCTGACACAAGGCAAGCAAGGAACAGGCCATCTGGAAATAGACGGAGATGAAACTGGCAGAACACTTACAATCCGTCATTTACGGCACGAATGCTTTAGAACGACGCGCAATGAGCGGGAACTCGAGCGAGCAGGGACCATCTGACGTGTACGGACGCGGAACAAGAGAAATACTTTCGGTCGCCATGCGAACAACTTAATATTAAGGCCCGCTGGTTATGTCCGTGAGAAGACTGATCGTGAAGGACCGGGTCAGTAGCATTCCCGCCGTAACCAAGCCGAGCCGCGCGCGCGGCCCACGGATGATGGTTGCAATTACACTGTAACGATTGAAAGGAGTAAGCTGGGATGGCAAAGTCCAAATACGATAGAAACGTTGATAAGGGCGCGGCTCAACAGCGCAACGCCGGTCAGGAGAGTTCGGGCGGATACAACAAACCAGGGACCTTTGGCGATGAGACAGTGGGAACCGGTCAGCAGAGCAGCGGCAACCCGAAGTATCAGGGAGGCGGCTCGCACAAGCATAACCGGAAAGGATCAAAAGGGTCTTCAGGGCGCAATAACCCCACTGGCGGCAGTAATGGCTGACGCCGGCGCGTGATCGCCATAACGCCGTAAGCGAAGCAAAAAGGCTTCGCGCTTCTTCGTGTGGCTTTGTGGAAACAGGCTCACGAGAGGCGAACAGAGATGAGCTTTGAAACGCCGGGATCTTCCATCGTCACGCCATAAAGCGTGCGCGCCGCTTCCATCGTGCGTTTGCTGTGAGTGATGATCATGAACTGAGTCTCGGCGCTCATCTCAACTACCTTGTCCGAAAAACGCCCGATGTTTACGTCGTCCAGCGGCGCGTCAACTTCATCGAGCAGACAGAACGGACTTGGGCGGTATTTGAAGATGGCCATCACCAGCGACAGCGCGGCCATGGCCTTCTCGCCGCCTGAGAGCAACAGCACGTTCTGAAGCCGTTTTCCGGGAGGTTGCGCGATGATCTCGATTCCGCTTTCCAGAACGTCTGTTTCGTCAATCAACCTCATCTCGCCGTGACCGCCGCCGAACAATTCCACGAACATCTGTTTGAAATTTTCATTGATGACATGGAACGCCTCGACGAACTTCTCGCGTGACCGGCGTTTGATCTCGGCAATCGCCGATTGAGTGTCGGCGATGGCTTTCTCGATATCCATCTTTTGAGTGACCAGAAAATCGAATCTGTCCTCGACCTCCGTCAACTCGTCCAAAGCCATCATGTTGACCGGGCCGAGCGCGTCAATCTTCCTGCGAAGATCATCGAGTTGCGTCTTCGCCGTGTCCAGATCGAAATCATCAGGTACTTGCCAGAATGTGATCTCAAATTCACGGTCGTCGTCTTCGACTTCCATCGCTTCGGTATTACCAGCGTCTGATAACGGAGGCGCGGGTTCCTGATCAATAACCAGGGAAGTTTCAGAAACCAGGGAAGTTTCAGAAGGTTGAATCGTCTCAACAGTCCCATCGGACTCGACGGTTTCAACAGCCTCGGCAGCTTGCTTGCTCAGTTCCAGCCGCTCGCAGACCTGCACGATGTTTTCGTCCAACTCTGTGTGACAGGATTGGATCAGGTGATCGAGGTCGCTCGATAGCCGCGCCTTCTCGATTTCTTTCTGCGCTCTTTGCTCGCGCGCTTGGGTTGAGGCTTCGCGCAGGGAACGCAATTCAAGATCGAACGCCTCCAATTTTTCGCGCATGGCCATCAGCGCAGAGTTGCGCCACTCGAATTCCACCGCGCTCAACCGCTTCCGAGCGGTTAGTTGCTGGAACTGTTCAGTCGCGCCGGTCAGCGTGACGCGCATTGCGCTCGTCTGTTCGTCGGCTTCGATAGCCTCCATGCGGCTTCGGGCCAACCGGCTTTCCAGATCGCCCGCTTCGGTTTCAAGCCTGCGGATGTCGTTTTGCAATCCGCGGCGGCGCTCAGTCTTGGCGGCAAAGTCGGCGCGCCGACGAGATAACTCCTGAACTCGTATCTCGGCCCCTCGGCGCAGATCGGCCATCTCTGATTGAGCCGCCGTGACAGTCTCTTCAGCTTCGTTGTGAGCGATTTCCGCTTCGGCGGTTTGTGACTCTGCGTGTCTCAGCTTCGTCTCGAACTCTTCAAGCTCTTCACGAGCCTGAGCCGTTTCCTGCTCGACGACGCGGATGTGTGTCGTCGTCCTTTCGCGCTCGCGCTGGCATTGCTGCAACTGTTCGCGCATCACGACCAACTGCTTCTCGATCTGGCGAAGCTCACCGTCGTAACGTTTTTGCGATTCTTCGAACTGGGCGATCTGAGACCTGGTCTCGTTCAACTCGGATTCAGTCGCCCTCACGTCATCAACCAGCGATGACAGTTTCTCGCTCAACTCGCCGATTTCACGTTTGAGCGCCAGCACGCCCGTTCCGGTTTCTGACGCGCTTCCACCGGTGACCAGGCGTCCGGCGATGGCGCGCTCGCCTGTGCGGGACAGAGAGACGTATGGCCCCGACCCGTTATTTTGACTCGAGGCGGTGATGGCTTGTGTGGCGTCATCAACAACACTGGCTTTCGCCAACCCCGGCAAAGCAAGCTTGAAGGCTTCAGCCAGATCAGGCTTCAGGCCAAGCATAGAATCGAGAGTCTGATAACGGAACGAGTGATGGTGATCTGAAGAATGATGGGAAGAGGAATCCCCGTTACCGGTGTAGGGAATCGGGGACGGACCCGGCGCGGCGTGTTGCCACGCGCCCGGTTCAATGACCAGGAATGTGGCGCGGCCAGCCCCTTCGGATTTCAGATAATCAATCGCGCGCAGCGCGTCGTCGAAACTCGGCACGACGATGTATTGCAACTCATCGCGCAAGGCAGTCTCGATCATCGCCTCGTTTTCGGGAGCGACTTTGACAAAATCCGCGAGAGTGCCGAGCGTCGAGAATCCCTCCGCCGACAAAGAGCGTTTCAGCAAAACCTGGACGGCTTCTGAAAAGTAGGATCGGCGCTCATCGAGCTGAGTGAGAGACTTCAATCGCTGCTCGGCGCCCGTCAATTCATGTTGCAGCGCGGACAGCCTGGCTTGCCGTTCATCGCGCAGTTTTCGCAATTCAAGAAGCTTGCCCGAAACTTCCGCCAGCGAATTTCCGGTTTCCTGTTGCCTGATTGATGTTATCTCTACGTCTTCAGTCAGCTTCGCATGCTGATCCTGCGCTACCTGCGCCTGCGCCTGCGCGCGTTCATGTTCTGTGGCAAGCCCATTCAAGCGGGCGCGGCTGCGATCAACCGAATCAGTGAACTGGCGCTTCAACTGCCGCCAGCGTTCGAGGTGTGTCACGCATTCGTAAACAGTCTTGCGCGCCTCTTCGAGCGTTTGTTCCGACTGCGCGTCGCTCTGAGCCTGTTCCCTGTGGCGGTTCTCTTCATCGGCGAGCGTTCTGCTTTCGGTGTTTATTTCCTGTTCGATACGCTGTAATTCATCGCGCAGCCGCGCGGTTTCCTGCGCGATGAACTGGCCGCGTTCGGTGATGGCAGCCTGATCTTTTACGAATTGCGCCGAGCGCGCGCCGAGAGATTGAATCTGTTCCGTCAGGTAAATCTGCTGCTGCCGCGCCCGTTCGGTTTCAAGTTCCAGGTTGGACACGGCCTCTCGCGTTTCGTTCAGTTCTCCTTCAGAGATTCGGGCGGCGCGCGCAGCTTCATCCTGCGCGGCCTCGCGTTCCACAATCGAAGTAGAGAACTGCGATTCGCGCGCTGAGACTTCATTCAAAACGATTTCGATTTCGGCAAGAGTTCGGCTGGTCGTCCGGTAATCAACGACGTAAACGGCGCGCATCAAATCGCGCATCTCCTGGCGCAACCGTTTGTAGCGGCGCGCGCGCGCCGCCTGACGCTTCAAACTATTCTGCTGGCGCTCGATTTCAGCGATGATGTCGGTGACGCGGGCGAGGTTTTGCTTTGACGCTTCGAGCTTCAATTCAGCCGTGTGCTGGCGCATCTTGAATTTCGAGATGCCTGCGGCCTCTTCAATCAGCGACCGCCGATCAAGAGGCTTGGCTGAAAGCACCTGTCCGATGCGTCCCTGTTCGATGATTGCGTAATGCGCCGCGCCCAGTCCTGTGCCCGCAAAAAGGTCTTGCACATCCCGCAATCGGCAGACACGGCCATTCATCTCGTATTCGCTTTCACCGGTGCGATACAAGCGGCGTCCGATGGTGACTCGCTCGCCTGCCTGAAAGATGCGCGGCGAGTCTTTCGTCTGAACCTTCTTGCGTTTTTTTATTTGCTGCTGCGCCTGCTGAGCTTCGGCGTCTGGCGCGGGTTCAATCTGGCCGGATTCATCTACACTCGGTTGAGCGGCGTCTGCCGCAACTGCTCCCTCGGCGCCGGATTCGCCTTCGATCTCGGCGACCGCCTCGTCAATCGCCCCCACAGCGGCTTCAGCCTGCGTCAATGATTCTTCGGCCTGCTTGAGAGCTTCCGATTCGGGCTGAGACTCTCCGCGAACCTCGAAAGTCTCCTGAACGACCAGAGTCAAAATCACCTCGGCCATTCCGGACGGCTGGCGATTACGGCTGCCCTGGAAGATCACGTCCTCCATCTTGCCGCCGCGCAGCGCCTTTGCGCGTTGTTCGCCGATTACCCAACTGATCGCGTCCGCGACATTCGACTTGCCGCAACCGTTGGGACCTACAACTGCGGTGATGCCCTCTTCGTCGAAGATGACTTCAGTGGGGTCGCAGAATGATTTGAAACCTTGGAGAGAGAGTTTTTCGAACCTAAGCATTTACACAACCAATATGGGGAATGCCGTCGAGATACCACAATTTGTTGTAGCTTTGAAAATTAAGGGCGCACTATAGCCGCAGCCCC
>JAJVID010000178.1:1230-20921 GCA_022072205.1 Acidobacteriota bacterium | reverse complement strand
CTGGTTCGCAACGGCGAGGAGATGGCCGCGTTCCGGCTGCCTCTCGCGGGCCGTTGATAAGGTCGCCTTCGCAGCCATCACAGGAGCCACCTATTTATGACGGTTACTTTTCCTTCGTGAAAACTCTCTGCCCGCCGCTTCGCTTTATGGTCATCTGGTTTTTCGCGGCGTCGAATTCAAAAACGATGCCGGCAGGGGTGCCATTATCTATCTTGAATTTATCCTGGGCCGTTGCTTCGAGCGGGACAGCGGATCCCGCCCCGGGCGGCTGCGCGTAAAGCGTGGCGCCTTGTCTGGTGATCGTAAATTTCACGGGAGCGTCAGGGGGCGAATAAACGCCGACGTATTTGTCCAGCACTTCTGTGCTAATGGCGACGGATTCAAAGGCGGGAATCTGAAACGGCTTATTGTAGTAAATGTCCATAATGCCTTTCATGATGTCGCCGACCGGGTAAACCTTCGCGTTCGTCGTGTAGGCGACAGCCAGCTTTTCTTCTGGCTGGTACATCAGCCAAGCTCCGTAGTTGTCCGCGCCGCCCGTATGCCCGTAGAAAGTCTTACCGGCAAACGTGAAAGGCTCCATTCCCGACCCCTCGCCGTCCCTGATCGTTTTCATCTGATCGAGACTCGCCTTTGACACGATCTTCCCGTCGAACAGCGCCTGGATGAATTTGGCCATGTCGTTCGGCGTCGAAACAATCGCGCCCGCGCTGAAGAGGATGCTTGGATGGGTTTCTGATACCGGTTTCCACCCGTCGCCGAAGTTCATATAGGTAAGAGCTTCGTTTTTGCTCACATCAATATTTCCGGTCGCCAGGTACGTATTCGCAAGCCCGATCTTTGAAGTGATTCTTTCCTTGAGGGCTTCCCCGTAAGGTTTGCCGGTTACCTTTTCGAGGATGAGACCTAAAATCTGATAGCCGGAGTTGCTGTAGGAATGCTTTGTGTCCGGTTCGAAATCGGGCGTGGCTTTGGCGATCAGGGCGAGCATTTCATCCTTCGTCACTGGAATCGTGTTCACGTTTCTTTGAGAATTCTGCTCGCGCTTTACGTTAGGGATACCGCTGCGATGCCAGAGTATTTGCACGATAGTAATTTTCCCGGCGTTTGGAACCTGCGGGAAGAATTTGTCGAGCGTGTCGGTCAGCTTTAATTTTCCTTCCTCGACGAGTTGAAGGATCATCGCGGCGGTGAACATTTTTGTGATCGAACCGATCCGGAACCTGTTCGCCGCTGTCAAAGGTTTCTTTTCAGTTTCGTTGGCCTGGCTGTAACCGATAGCGCGGGTGTAAAGAACGGCGCCGTCTTTGGCGATGGTCAGGCTCCCCATCGCCTTATTCTTTTCGGCGAGCCGGTCAAAAAACTGGTCGAGTTTGGTTTTGTCCAGCGTCTGCGCATAGCCTGCCGTGAACAACGCCAGTGTCAGTAAGGTCGCGTGCGATATTTTGATTTTCATATAAGCCTTTCTGCTTCCGGAGCGCGGAAGCAGAAAGGCTTATAAAATACTTTCTTGGGGCTGGCAAGTACTTTGCGTCAAAAAGAACTATTTATTTTTCAGATTCTGGAAATGACGAAAGCCTTTAGTTGACGATTCACTTCCTGGCGATTTCCTTCGGGCGAACGCCTGCAATGTTCAAGCGCATCCGATACAACCCGCTACGGGCGCATAAATACAGGGTCTTCCCATCGTCATCGCCCCAGGCCATGTTGTGAATATGTTTCGGCGCGATGATCGTGCCGAGGTGTTTGCCTTCAGCCGAGATCACCCACAGCCCTCCGGGGCCTGAGACGTAGACGTTACCCGCCTGATCAACCTTGACGCCGTCAATCGCGTCTTCGCCCGGCGCGGCGGTCATATCGAAGAAGAGCTTGCCGTTCGTCAGCTTTCCGTCGCCCGTGACCTCGTAGCGCATCACAATCTTCTTCTTCTCGTCCCAGTCGCCGACGTAGAGGTACTTCTCGTCGGGCGACAGCGCGATGCCGTTCGGCCCGGTGAAGTCCGCGCTGACGAGTCTCAGCTTGCCTTTGTAGATCGAATAGACGCCGCTAAACGTCAACTTCTTGCGCGGATCGTCGAAGAACTTCGGCAGACCGAACGGCGGGTCGGTGAAGAAGAGCGTGCCGTCCGCAGCGTAAACCAGATCGTTCGGGCTGTTGAGCCGCTTGCCTTCGTACTTGTCGGCCAGCACGGTCTCGGAGCCGTCTCGTTCCAATCGCACAACGCGGCGATTGCCGTGCTGGTTGATCGTCAATCGGCCTTGCGGGTCGAGCGTCAAACCGTTCGATCCGGGTTGGCCGTATTCGGCGATGTCTACGCCTGAATAACCGCTCGGCGTGCGAAATACATCGAGCTTGCCCAATTCGTTTGGGCCATTGCCATTCGGCGTGTACTTCCAGATGACGTTGCTGTTCGGATCGCTGAAGAGCAGGTATTTGCCATCGGGAACCCAGATCGGCCCTTCGGTGAATTTGAAGCCTTCGGCGAGTTTGAAGATCTTCGGATTCGGGCCGACAATCTTCTCCATCGCTTCGGCGTCGTTCTTCACTATCTGCACGTTGACTTCGCTCGGAATCACGGCGAACGGGCCGGTCTTCGTGTCGTGATAAAATTCCAGCTTCGCCTCGCGCACCCAGATGAAGTTGGTCGGCGGATTCGAGATCGGGCCGTTGACGCCGAAGACGGCCAATTGAATCTGCTGCCCCGGTTTCACATCGCGGCCAACGACCAGGCGATTCGGCGCGTTCCAGCCGCTGATCACCGATCCGCCCATCTGGCCCAGGTAGCGCGACAGCTCGCCGTCAACCCACACTTCTGCGTAATCGTCGAGCGCGGTCTGGAAAACAACCGTCGAGCCTTTGGTGTCGAAATCGCCTACGCGCTCCGGGATCGTCAGCTTGATGCGATACCAGTTAAAACAGATGCGGCCGGTCGAGCGGCGGTCGCTCAAGCTTGCCGGACTGATGGCTTCCCACTTCGAATCGTCGAAATCGGCGCCGCCTGCTTTCGGCTCGTAATCGTAAGTTTTGATCGGGCGGCCAGTCGGTTGTTTGTCAGGGCCGGGGCCTTTGAAATCAACCTCGATGATGCGCGTGTCGCTGTATCGCCACTGGCCCTTGACCAACTTCGCGCCTTCGTCGGTGGCCAGGTCAATCGTCGCTTCTGGCTTGCCGCCCGGCGTCTGCTGCGCTGATGTTATGAACAGCGAAAGCGCAGAGACAAGCAGGCTCGCTGCGATTGAAAAATAGATTCGTCGTTTCATTCTCCCTCCTCGAAAAAGTGTCGGACAAGCTGCCGGCTTGTCGGACATCGCTAACGCGCCTTCACCACGTAATAGTTGACTGGCCCGGAGACTTCCTTGAACCAGTGCGGCGTGCCCGCCGGGACGATGATCACGTCGCCTTTGCTGATCATGCGCGTCTCGCCGCCTTTGACGTCCGAGCCGCGAATCTCGCCAGGCCCGATCATTTTGCCGCCGACCACTTCGCCGCCGGTGACGAGCGTCGCCGAGCCGTCAAGCACGTAAATGATGTCGGCGTCCTGTTCGTGAACTTCGACCATGCCCGCTTTGTCGCGGTGGCTGGCGTGAACCATGTATTTGTTGCTCGCGTCGAAGAGCACCGCGCCTTTCTCAAACGCGGCGGCGACCTTTTCCTTCTCGAAGTAGCTGACGGCGGCTTTTGTCATCAACGCGTTGGCGCCGGCTACGGCCAGTTCCGTGTCCTGCTGCGCGCTGGCCGCGCCGCTCACGCCGACCGCGCCGGCGATCTGGCCGTCAATCACAATCGGCACGCCGCCCTGCAACGGCGTGAAGAGCGAATCGGGCAGCGCGACCATCGCCGTGCGCCCGCCCTTGATGATTTCCTCAAAAGCTTTCGTCTCGCGTTTAAACAGCGCCGCGGTGCGCGCCTTGCCAAACGAAATCTGCGAACCGGCGGCGAACGTGCCATCCAGTCTTTCGAGCGCCAGCAGATTGCCTCCGTCGTCAACGACCGCAATGGCCGCGCCCGGCGCGTTGAGCCTCTTCGCTTCCATCTTCACCGCGTCAATCACTTTCTTCGCGCCGTCGAGCGTCAACGCTTTCTTCTCGACCAGCAGTTGCGCCTGAGCCGCGACTGCGAGCGCGGTCAACGCCAGCGCGGACATCAAACCTTTCATCATCGTTTTCATTTCTCCCTCCTCGATCTTGGGCGTTAGTGAATGGGGAACGGAGAGTGGGGCGGAGCAATCTGCTCGCGGACTCCCCACTTCCTGCTCCCACTCCCAGGATTACATATTCGCCATCGCCGATTGCGGCGTGATGGTCACTTTGAACAGTTCGCCGTTTCTGGCGCCGAAGGCCGAACTCTTCGCGGCGTGGACTTTGCCGTTCTCCGGTTCGCCGGCGTTCGGGTCTTTCTGGCGCGGGGCTTGGTTGGGGCCGACGCCTGGCTCTTCATCCTTTTCGGTTCCGGCGTCGTAGAGCATGAAGCTCGACGTGATGTCGCCGCTCAGCGGTTTGCCGTTCGTGAAGAGGTCAATGCCTTGCCGCTTCGGCGCGTAAAACCAGTCGTTCGACTGGCCGAACATCGTCACCAACGACAGTCGCATTCCTGGCTTCGCCGAGAAGCTGAATTCATACGCGCCGCCGGGGCCAATCGGGCCGGGGCCATTAGCGCCGACCGGGGTATTGAACACGCCGTGAAGCATTTCGCCATGCGGGCCTTGATGCCCGCGACCTTCCAGGTTCTTGACCAGCACGCCGGGGTTGCCTGCTTCAGCCAATTCTTCCAGACCGCCGTTGGCCGCGACGCCTTCGCGGTAGAGGCGGACTTCACGCTCGTGAACGACCCACAGGCCGGGCGAGAGCGCAAAGGGCCATTTCGTTCCGTCTTTCGCCACCTGCCCGTCAGAGTTCGAGACGTTCTCGATGCGAACGGTGAATTTCACTTCTTTGTTGTCCTGCGCAAATGACGCCGTGTGAACACCGATCAGCGTTGCGACGGCGGCCAGAGCCAGGAAGAGTTTGCGTTTCAACATATGTTTTCTCCCTCCGAAAATAGCCACGTAGTGACGAATTTATTCGTCACTACGTGGCGTTTTCATCGTTTCAAGGCGTTGTCATGACCGCCTCGACGTTTGAAGTTCTCACATCGGCTGCGCATTCTCCGAAACCGCATTTGAAGATGCAGCGTTTGTGATTGTGATGATGCAGCTTGGCGCACAGCACGCCGCGCGCGCCTTTCAGCCGCAGATAAACCTCCGCCGCGAGTAACATCCCCAGCGGTGGAGCCGTGAAATAAATCCAAAGAGCATCCCAGACTTGCGCGACAAAAGCCGACCCGAATGTCCGCGCCGGGTTCATGCTCATGCCTGAAAATGGCGCTTCAATGCTGATGAATATAGCGACCATCGCGCCCGCGAATAACCCCGTGTACCTTGCAACGTTCATTCTGTTGGATACATTGAGTACCATAGTCATCAGAATGAACGTGATGGTTACCTCAGCGATGAACGCCACAACCACGCCGCGAGTACCAGGTAAAGTAGCTACGTAATTGACCGAAGGATGCGTCAAGGCGCTTCGCAAAATAACAGCCGGGAGCGCTACTCCGATAACCGCGCCGATGAACTGCGCGATCGCGTAGAAGAAAGCATCCGCGCCCGCCACCTTACCCAGACGCCAGAAGGTCAGCGTGACCGACGGATTGAAGTGCGCGCCCGACCGTTTGCCGAAGGGCGAATAGATGATGCTGATAGCCGTCAACCCCATCGCCGCTCCCATCAACACGCGCCGCAGCGACGGATCGGGCAGCGCCTGATGAACAGGCGATCCCGGATATTCGAGCAGCGCGCCGAACGCGCAGGCCGAAACCATAAAAATTCCCAGCTCAGCAGCCTCCATCAAATATTCCGGCCAGTGTTGTTTCAGCGCGTTCAGCATTGTTCAACAGCCTTGATGGTTTGTTTCATTTCACCTTCCGATTGCGGGCGCAATTCAGGTAACACAAGCCCGCCCGACATCGTAACTTCATAACCATGAAGCTCGACTTGTTCAGCTTCTGTGTTACCGATCAATCCGAAATAGTTACTCCGAGAATCGAACTGAGTAACTATTTCGTTAGTCAAGTAAGGATTGAAAGCAGCCATTTTATTCCCTCCATAATCCGAAACTCTTTGCCGTGTTTGCATCGGCGTGTTTCGATGTAACAATCCCCGGAGGGTTGCGAAATATTCCTGGCGGCGCAAGTGGATAAATCAGGGCGGGCGCGATTTGGAAAGTTATTTTGAGTTTAGCTGATGGCTGGCGGCGAAAAACATTCTGGCCGTATGCGCGTCCATCTGCGCCAGATCGCGGAGGACGAGAAAATCAATCGTCTTGAACTTGCGGTCTATCGCCGGCGAACTGCACACTTTGGCCCCGTAACGAAGGTAAGTTCGGAAGAGTCGAGGTATCTTCACTCCTTCGTGCGCCGCGACTGTCGGATCATCCGCCGCGCAAGCGAACTCCTGATGCGGCGCTGCGAATAGATAGGGATGCAGATGACCTTGCGCCTTCAATAAGCGCAGCGCGCGCCAGCCTTCCCGCTCATCCTGGCTTGTCAGCGAACAGCAGCCGAACAGGTATCGCTTGCGATTGTGCGCGGCGTAGGCGGCCAGGCCTTTCCACAGCAAAAGCAGCGCCTGGGTATTGCGATGAGTTTGAGCGACGCAGGCGCGTCCCAACTCGATCCCGTCGCCCATCACGGAAGCAGGGAAGCGGGAAAAATCGAACTCGGTCGCAGTGTAAAAACCACACGCCGCCGTCGCCATCTCGCTCGTCTGCATTCGGTAAGTTCCCACAACCTGGTTTTGCTCCGTCTCCAACAAAATCAAGTGGTGGCAGGTTTCGTCGAACTCGTCCAGATCGCGGTTGGTTTGAAATGAAGAGTCCAGCCCTTCGCCCAGTTCGAGGTTGAAGACCTCGAATCGCAGCTTCAACGCCGCATCCAACTCATCGTAGTTGCGGGCGAACCTGACGAGATAACGGCCTTCACGAATCTCTACAGCCGGGATGGCCGCCCGGCAGATGGGATAACCGGTTCTCCCGATCCCGGCCAGAGTTCCAATTCCAATATCAAGCTTGCCCGATTGGGACATCGTCGCCTCCAGTTTTATTTATCCCAGCACAATCGGCAGCAAAACTCCGAGGCCCAGCACGAACAGCCACAGCGCGGGCGCAGGCGTGCCTGCGGGCCGCGTCAGCCGCGCTTCACGAGCGGCGATGCGCGGATCGAGCCGCAGCCAGTCGTTGTGGCGGCGCTCCAAAATCTGAAATGCGACCGCTGTCGCCGCGCCGTAAATCAAATGTCCGATCAGCGAAGGCAGCAACGCGCCCGCGACTTCAGGTGTCCACGAAAACCGGCTGCCGAGCAAAATCGGCATCAGCGTCATCGGCCCGATGAACCACCAGATCAAACCGTAAACCAATCCCCAAGCGACGCCCGATCCGAAATCGGGCGCTTCGCGTCGGAACAGCAATCCGTAACTCATGCCGATGATCGCGCTGATGAAAATGTGGACGATGAAACCGAGCGCGGGCGATGAACCGCCAACCAGGCTCGCCACTTTCGGCAGAAAGCCAATCGCCATCATTACCAGCGAAAACAGGAAGCCGCCCGCCAGGCTCGCCGCCGCGCCCCACTTCAGCGAATAGAGGAAACGCGAACCTGCCCCTTCGGGTTCGCGATTGATCGGATCGGAATCTCTGAAGAAGCCAACCCACAGCCGATCCAGCGCGGCATAGATGAGGCCGACGATCAGCCCGTAAACGACGTGCCCGATCAGTGAGCCGAACAGCGCGCTTCCGCGTTTGTAAGACCAGTCAATCGGATTCCCCTGCCAGATCGGCATAATCGTCAGCGGCCCCAGAAACCACCAGAACAGGCCGTAACCCGCGCCCCATCCCAGAGACGATCCGTAACCGCGAACGTCGCGTTGAAACAGGACGCCGAAGCTCGCGCCGATGATGATGGCGAAAGTGAAATGCAGCGTCTTGCCGATCATCAGCGAATCGGAATTGACCAGCCCGGCGATGAGCGGGAAGAAATCAACCTGCGCCATCCATTTGCCGAACGCCCACCCGCCGGCAATCCCGGACAATCCGCCGACGATGATTGCGCGCGGCCAACTGTATTGCGATTGCGGGTTGCGGGTTGCGGATTGCGGATTTGAATCTGAAGAATCCGCGATCTGCAATCCGCGATCCGCAATCGTCACGTTCCACGCGCCCAGCGCCAAACCCAGCGGCGCGCCATAACAGATTATGAAGGCGATCAATTCAGGGAAGCGCTCGCGGGCCGCGTCCAACATTCCGGGCATCGCAGACGTTCCCATCGCGGGCGTTCCGCCAAACAACGCCGGAACGGGGCCGGCCGGTATGGCCAGCCACAGCACGAATGCGAAGCTCAGGCCCCAGAGCAAACCTGCGCCCGGAGTGACAGCGCGCCGCGCCGCCAGCAGCGCGAAGAACAGCCCGTAGATCGCGCCTAGCGCAACGCCTGTAACAAGTGATGTGTGAATCGTGATTGCGCTGAAGGCGCCGCCCAGAGCGCCAATAACAACACAGATGATAATCGCCATCAACGTTGAAGAACGCATCTCGTTTCTCCGTTTACGAACCAACTACGCTTGCCGCCGCTCGCGGCGCTGATTCAGGCGCCGCCGCTTCGCTCAAATCCACCGTTTGAGCGATGTCGCGGGGGAAGAACAATTCGATCACCCAATCGGTCACCACGCGCGCCTTGCGCTCCAGTCCCGGCAGCTTCGACAGATAAACGCCGCGCCACATCAGCCAGGCCAGCAACCCGGAAAAACGCACCGACCTGTTTCTGGCGAACGGGATGGTCAGTTCAGCGCAAGCGGTGTGATGTCCGACCACGCATAACGCGCCGAGCGAATCGAAATGAAAAGGAGTGAGCGGCTTGCCTTTGACGCTCGCGTGAATGTTGCGCGCCAGCGTTCGAGCCTGACGCAGGGCGAATTGCGCGGTCGGCGGACAGGGCCTGCCGTTCTTCGCGTCGGTGACTTCAGCGCAATCGCCCAACGCCCACAACCCTGCGCGCCCGGGCGCGGCCATTGTGCTTTCGACAATCGCCGCGCCGCGTTTGTTGAATTCGAGCGGCAGCGTCTTGATCAGCGGATTCGGGATCGTGCCCGCCGTCCAGACCAGAGTTCGCGCGTTGATCTCTTCGCCAGAACCGAGTACGACCACGCCGGGCCGCGCGTCAGCCAATCGCGTGTTGAGTTTGAACGTGACGCCGCGCTCCGTCATTCGTTCGAGCGCATAAGCCGCAAGCTTCTGGCTCAATTCCGGCAGAACGCGCTCGCCGGCGTGCACGAGAATGATCCGCAAATCTTCCGCCCGCAGGTTCGGGTAATCGGCCAGCATACCGCGCGCAAAATCGTTCAACGCCCCGGCCAATTCCACTCCCGCAAAGCCGCCGCCCGCGATGACGAATGTCAGCGACTCTTTGCGTTTGGCCGCGTCCGGTTCACGGTCGGCGCGCTCGAACATGTCAATCACGTGATTGCGGATGCGGATCGCGTCGAGCAGCGATTTGAAATCGAAGGCGAAACGCTTGATGTTTCCGTTTCCGAAATAATTCGAGACCGAGCCGAGCGCCAATACCAGATGATCGAAACGAATCTCCTGCGTGTCGGACGCGCCGTGTTTGCGCGGGTCAATCGCTACAGCGACCCGGCGATTTTCCAGATCAATCCGCGTGGTTTTGCCGCGCACGACCTGCGTGCGGCGCAGTGAGGTGCGAAGCGGTGTGCTGATGTGAGTCGGTTCAAGGCTGCTGCCGGCGACTTCGGCCAGCATCGGCGTGAAGAGCAGGGCATTGGTTTCGCTGACCAGCGTGAAATTCACCGAGGGGTCAGCGCCGAAAACGCGCTCCAGGTTTTCCGCCGTCGTCATTCCCGCGAAGCCGCCGCCCAGAATGACGATGTTTTTCTTCTCGACTTCGGGCGGCTCCGGCGCCGCAGGCTCCGGCCCCCATCGCCACAACGCCAGATCATTCAACGCCTGCGCCGACAGCCCCAGACTTGCGCCGTAGAGTGTCCATCCGGCCAGTTGAGGGAACAGCGCGCGCATCCCTTCAGCCGTCCACATCGGCGCCCGCCCGGAGAGCAGCGGGAAGACAATCACGCTGAATAATCCCCAGAGCGGAATTCCAAGCGCAGCCGCTGTCATCAGGCTGTCCACATAAGCCTGATGCGCAGGGCGAAAAGCCATCGTATATGCGGCGCCGATGATGGCTCCGAGAATGATTCCCGCCATTGGCGGGTTGAACGTGGGCGCGAGCGCGATGCCGCTGATCAGTCCGGCAAAAAGCCCGGCCAGACTCCGCCGCAGATGTTTATTCATAAAATCCCTTCTGTCGCTGCGAATGGCGATCCGCAGCCTCGTTCCGTCCAGATTATGAAATCCTTCCGCAGGCGTGTTTTATTCCTGAGAGTTTGTTTGGGAATTCAGTCGGTCTGAGGTTGGAGGCCAGAGGGAACGCAAAAAGCGCGAAACATCTTTTCAGGTTCATCGCAGGGCAGCGCCGAGTTCGCGTATTTGAGACTGCCGCGAAATGATAGATTCCAAGAAAAAGTATTTTCGACAAAACCACGGGGAATCGGAGGGCACGGGGAAGAGATATGGTGAAAAGTGGCATCAACATTGGGCAGGATGCGCCATCTGAATTTTGTCCTACCCCGCGCTCCCCGATTCTCCGTGGTTTTCTTTTTCTTGAACATTCAGATGACCGCCAACAGCGACGCTCAGGCCATCTTACTTCTTCACCACCGTGATCTTGATCTCCGACGGATATTGCCTGGAATGATGGACGGCGTTGTGCGCGACGACGCCTTGCGATTCGTCGTAATTCTTCCCGCCCGTGTTCAGGTTTCGATCGAAGCGCGGGAAGTTGCTGCTCGACACTTCAAGCCGAATCCGATGGCCCGCTTCAAAATAATTGCTCGTCGTCATCGGTTGCAGCGTCACCTTGTAAACCTTGCCCGCTTCCATCCACGCGAGCGGTTTATCGTAGCCGTTGCGATAACGCATCCGCTGGATCGTCTCGTCCAGGTTGTAAGCTCGCCCGTCCGGATACACGTCAATCAGCTTCACCGTGAAGTCGGTGTCCTTCGCGTCCGACGAAACATAGAGCGTCACTTCAATCGGGCCGCTCACCTCGACGCCTTCCTTCAGTGGCTCGGTGCTGTAAACCAGAATGTCGGGGCGCGCTTCCATCTTGCGCTGATCGAATGCGCCGCCCGCCACCGCGTTGCCGGTGCAGCAGACATTGCCGCCGTACGACGGAACCGGGTTCATCGGGTCGTAGTCGAATTTATCGGGGCTGTCCGTCGCCGGAGGCGCGTTGCCGAGAGCGCCGTCGCCATCGAGCGTATTCGCCTTGCCGCCGCTGGCCAGATAAAACTTCATCGGCTGCGCGCCCGCTGGCGGCCAGGTGTCCGACGATTGCCACTTGTTGACGCCCATCGTGTAGTAGCGCACCTTCGGCATCTTTTCGAGAATGCCGTTCTGCTCGCCCTTGAGGAAGCGGTCGAACCACGCGTAAGTCAACTCGTCATAATTCAACCGCGCGTCGCCAACGCTGCGCTCGCCGACGATTGTATTTTCGGTGGCGCGTTTGTAGGCGCAATGGAGCGTCGGCGCGATCACGGCGTATTGCTGGTTGGCGATCTCAGGCCGGGCCGTCTTGCGCACGTGGTTGTAAGCGGCGAGGTTCGGCCCTACCGACACGTCGTACCACGACATGAACCAGAAGCCCGGCACGTTGATCTTCATGTTGTCGTGCCACAATCCGCCCTTGTACCACGCCGGATCGTTCGGCGCGCGCTTGATCATCGCGCCGCCCGTAGCGACGGGCATTTCGTCGGCGAAGATGCCGCGCGGCCCGTCCACAGCCTTCATGATGTCCATCACGGGCAGATGCCGCAGCGCCTTCGACCAGTCAACCGGAGGGAGTTGCTGCGCAAGGTCGAACGACTTCGACGCGCGAATCAAATCTTGCTGCGAGGTGTTCGGCGGAAACATCGGACGCACCTGATTCTGTTCGCCGTAAAGCCACGCGATGAACAGCATCTGAACCGCGCCGCCGCGATACCAGTTGCCCTGCTCGTAATACCCGCCGACCCGTCCGACGCCGGCCCCGAAGCCTTGCGGGATGATCGCGCCGAGCGCCGGATTACCGAGCGAGGCTACGGCCAACTGCCATTCGGCGGTTGATGAACAACCTATCAAGCCGACTTTGCCGTTCGACCAGGATTGGCTTGAAATCCATTTCAACTCGTCATCACCGTCGCTCAGCGGCGGGCCGAGAATGTCGTAGTTTCCCTCGGAGAAAAAGTGCCCGCGCTCGTTCATCTCGACGAAAGCGTAGCCGCGCTTGACGGCCTCAAGCTCATTGCTCATGTCGCGCGGCGCGCCGTTGCGGACGTCCCAGAAATTGAAGTTGTAAGGAGTCCGCACGAAGATCGTGGGATATTTCTTCGACGTGTCTTTCGGGCGATAGACGTCCGCCGCCATGCGCTTGCCGTCGCGCATCGGAATCATGAGCTTGCGTTCGACAATCGCCACCGATTGCAGGTCTTTCTCAATCGTGTTTCGCCGGTCAATCAGTTCGGGGTTGGCGGAGCCACGCCTCTGTCCGGAAGCGATTTGAATGGCGCCGATGAGTCCCGCCCCAGCCAGTATCAAAGTCCAGAGAATTTTCTTTCGCATGTGTGCGCTCCACTGGAAAAGACGCCAACTGCGCGCGTCGTGGTTGGAATTTATGGGTTGTTTACCAGAGGGGTTCTATCTTACCCATAGCGTCTATGCAAATGAATCTGCGAACGAAATATCCATTCTCTGGCAAGCAACCCGCAAGATTCGCCAAGCGCCTGCAACCTTAAGTCCGATATGCTTTGCGCATGTTCGAGCCGGAGTACCGCGAGCGTATCAACAAAGTCATTAAGGCGATCATCAGGTCGAGATTTATCTCAACAACAAATTGAATGAATATAAACACTGTAAACCCGACACGAGCGATTCTTTGGAGCGGATTGAGCGCTGGCGTACTCGATCTGCTCGGAGCCTTTGTCACCAGTTATTGGCGCGGTGTGACGCCGTTGCGGGTTCTGCATTCCGTCGCCAGCGGTTGGCTGGGCGCGGCGGCGTTCACAGGTGGTTACAAAGCGGCTGCGCTCGGCTTCGTCTCGCACTTCACCTTCACGGCGATTTCGAAGCTGTCAGCCAGGGACAGATGCTGACCGCCATGAGCGCCGTGCAAGGCTCGGCTGGTTACGTCGCGGTTGAGAAAGTCAGCGGAACGCTGCATGGCCGTCAAGGCTCTTTCGCGCTTCAGCACAGCGGCAAGATGACGCGCGGCGAGGCGGAAATGATAATCACTGTAGTGCCGGATTCAGGGACCGGTCAGTTGGCCGGGCTGGCGGGCAGGATGACGATCAAAATCACCGACGGCAAGCATTTCTACGATTTCGAGTACACCCTTTGAGTGTTCAGGAGCGCTGCCGCGCCAGCGCGACGCATACCCATTCCGAAAAGTCTGTATGCCACCCCTGTGGCAAGACCGGCGTTACGACACGTGGATGTTGGCGAAAGTGTTCTTCATTTCCGAGGGCCTGGGGGACGTCGCGCGGGCGATACCGCGTCCCAGCGAGGGTCGCCGGTCTGTCTGTAATCGCGCGGCAGTTTGTCCCAATCAGGCCGTGTAATGCCGTTCAGTTCGTAGACCACTTTCCCGTCGCGCAGCGTCAACTCGCAAGTGAGCTTCTGTGTCCCTCGCAACCGGGCGCCATTCATATCTACAAAGCCGAAGTCGCCTTTTTCAAGCTTCAATACCGCGAGATCGGCCACCGCGCCCGGCGAAAGGTGTCCCAATTCCTCGTGCTTGATTTCGCGGGCCGGATTCCACGTGGAGCGAAGAATCACATCGTCGAGAGACATCCCCATCGCCAGAAACTTGTCCATCACATTGAGCATGTCTTTCATCCCGGCGTTCATGCTTCCGATGTGAAGGTCGGTAGAAATCGAATCGGGAACGAAGCCTTCTTTCATCGCTGGCGCTGCGATCCGCCACAAGAAGCTGCCCCCGCCGTGACCAACATCGAAAATCACCCCGCGCTTTCTGCCTTCCCACAACGCGGGATTGACCTTGCCGGATTCGAGCTGCTCGTTGCGAAGCCCGGAATAAACGTGGGTGTAGATGTCGCCCGGACGCAGCTTTCTGGTCAGGAGTTCAGTGATCGGGCGTTCGGGGCGATTGTTTCCGAAATCCACCATGACAGGAATGTTCGCCGCTGTGCCCGCTTCGACTGCGCGCTCGACCGGCGCCCATTCCGGGCCGGCGTAATGAGCCGTCTTGACGCCGACGATCAAACCCGGATGGCGAAGCGCCATGTCCGCAGTCGGCTTGGCTTCCATGTCCGCCAGGTCCTGCTCGAACTTTCCGCCACGCATGCCGTTGCCGACGATGTTGATGAACGCCAGCACTCGTGTCTTGGAGCGATCAATGATCCGCTGTTTGAAGTCCTCGAAATTTCTCCAGCCTGCGCATCCGGCGTCGGCGACCGTTGTGACTCCCACCCGGAAAGTGAAGCCGTCGGGATACACGCTGTTATCGCCAGCGTAGGAACCTCGTTCGCCGGTTCCAGTGTAGACGTGAACGTGAATGTCAATCAGTCCGGGCGTGACGTAGTATCCCGAAGCGTCCACCACCTTGAGCGCCTCAGCGGGATCAATTTTGGCCGCCACTGCGGCGATCTTCCCGTTCGCAATGGCGACATCACGAACGGCGCTTATCTTGTTCTTGGGATCAATGACGTGGCCGCCTTTTAAAAGGAGGTCGTACTTTTGCTGGGCAGATACATTGCTCATACAGAAAAGAGCAATAAACATCAGGACGAAGATAGATTGTTTCATAGAAGTCATCATGGTTTTGGGTGATGTATCTGAATGGTGTTGGATTATACCTCTGCTCGCAGTCGAACGGCGAGCAGAGCATAGCGATTCCAATATGCATTTTCTGTCGGTAGTGAGATGTAAGGTCAGACGTTCAGAGTTTTCAGAAAGGCGACGCCCTCCTTCGTCATCTCCATGTTCTGTTCGATGAAATAGTTTTTGACTCCGCCGGTCCTGGCTGCGGTAAAGACTCGCTTCCAATCAATGCTCCCTTTTCCTACCGCCACAAGACTCCGGGTTTCGGCGTTCCAGTCCTGAAGGTGCATCGAGATGAAACGTCCGGGGTATTTCATGAAGTATTCGGCGGCGTCGAAGCCGTTTCTGATTGTGGACATCTGGAACTGGAATTTGACCAGCTTCGGATCGAGCAACTCCATCAGAATGTCGTAGGTTCGTTTGCCTTCGACCGTCGAGACCTCGAATCCCTCGTTGTGCAGGCCCTGCTGGATGCCCGCCTTAGCCGCCACTGCGGCGATCTTGTTATATTCGTCGGCGGCCCGCTTCACGTCGTCCATGGTCGGGTTGTTGCCCGCGCCCAGAGTCGCCGTAATCATTTGCTTGATTCCGACCTCTTTGGCCCAGGCAATGCTCGCTTCCTGGGTTTGCCTGAGTTCCTTCATGCTGAAGTGGCCGCTCTCACACTTGAGACCGTGATCGGCCATGATTCGCTTGACCTCGGCCCCTTTGGTCAGTCCTGCGAATTCGGCGTAACCGAGCGGTGAGCACAACTCGATCCGCTGAACCCCCAAATCAGCCAGTTGCTTCATCAAGCCTGGAAAATCCTGTTTGAGCATCGCCCGGTGGGGATATGTCTGACTGCCAATCGGCAATCCGGAAGGATTGGGAGGATTGGCGTGAAGTTCCATTGCGCCTGCGGCCAGAAGGCCAGCCGCAGCGGTATCCGTCGTCGCTTTCCTGATGAACTCTCGTCTCGAAATTTCAATCATGCTCATCTCCTATTTTAATGTCGCGTACGCATCGCGATAAGGCGGGTCTACTAAACCATTCGCCTTTTCGTTGTTGATTACCTTTGTTTGAGCCGTGTCCCACAGCAGCTTCTCGCCGGGCAGTCGCTGGGCCATGCAGCCGAGCAGGAAGGCTTCGGTGACGGGGGACTGAACCTCGAAGTTGGTCAGCGCCGCCGGGCTTCCTTTGCAGGCGTTGATCCATGCGTCAATTGCGCCATCTCGACGCGGCGGCGGCGGCGCGCTTTGTCCGGTGGTTTCGCTGCGAACCTCCGGTCGGATCTCCGGTCTTGGCGGTTCAACGTATTTTGGCGACGGCGGGTATACGCGGGGGTTTTGGCCGTTGAAGCCCGCCAGAATAATTCCTTTGTCGCCGACATACATCACGCCTTCCTGGCGATGGCTGAACTTACGCTCGTCCTCTTCGGTGATTCCCGCCGGACGCGGCGGATGCAATCCGCCGTCGTACCAGGACATTCGTATTTCAGAACGCCCTTCGCGGGCAGGGAAGTCGAGATGAACGATTGAGGCCTGTGGGAAAGTCTCCTCGTAAGATTCGCCCGAACATGCCTCGACCGCAGTCGGCGGAGTCAGCCCGAGGATTTTGAAGACACCGGCGAAACTATAACAACCCATGTCGCCGAATGAACCGCAGCCGAAGTCGTACCATCCGCGCCAGACGAAAGGCAGATAGGCTTTGTTGTAAGGACGCATCGGCGCCGGGCCTACCCACATATCCCAGTTGAGATTCTGAGGCGCGGGCTGGCTCTCCTTCGGACGATCAATTCCCTGGGGCCAATACGGACGGCTGGACCAGTTGTGAACCTCGCGCACGCGGCCAACAGCGCCATCAGCAATCCACTCCGAGATTGTCCGCGTGGCCGGAGTGTAGGGATTACTGACCGGGAGCGCGGTAGCGACCTTCGTCTCGCGCGCCACTGCGGCCATACGGCGCGCCTCGCCAATCGAATGCGCCATCGGCTTCTGGCATAAAACGTGTTTGCCTTTGCGCATGGCCGCAATCGAAATCGGCGCATGCCAGTGGTCGGGTGTCGCCACGTAAACGGCGTCCAGGTCGGACTGTTTCTCCAGTAACTCGCGGAAATCCGCGTAAGCGGCGCAGCCTTTGTAAGACTCCGATTCGTTGCGAGAGCCGTAAAAGGCCTCGACAAGTCTCTTCGCCGGATCGCGCCCGCCGATGCCCAGACTGGTCGAAAAGCTCTTCGTCAGTTGAACCGCGCCGGGAGAATTCCAGTCATCTCCCCAATTCTCGAAGCCGGCGCCGAGCAAACGCCTTGCCGATCTCAGCATGGCGTTCGAGTCGTATTCGGCGTATTCCATACTGCCCTGATTGACGTCGCAGACCGAGACCACCTGAATTTCGGGAAGCTGCAGCAGATTCATCATCACGACCATACCCTGGCGTCCCAGTCCGATCACGGCCAGGGTTATCTTGTCGCTCGGCGGCGTAAAGCCCGGCCCGCCCAGCACGCGCCGAGGGACGATAGTGAAGGCTGCGGTAGAGATAGCCGCAGCGGTAAACTCTCTTCGTGAACAGTGGCGCTTGTCATTTTTATTCATGGCTCGCCTCCTGACCAATTCTGCTGTTTGAGTTGTTTGATGTGGAGATTCCTGCCAGCATCATACGGCGCTGATCGAGAAAGCGTTACAAAAGATTGCGTGGCTGCTTTCCTCGGTAAGCAGCCAGGTATTGACGAATTTAACCGTCACGTGACGACAGCCAGGTAGTGACGACTTTATTCGTCACGTGACGACCGATGCCGGGACACATTCGCCGAATCCGGCCATCTAACGCAGGTATTTATTGAAAAATTCGAGCGTGCGCGTCCACGCGAGTTTCGCTGACGCCTCGTCATAACGCGGCGTCGTGTCGTTGTGGAAGCCATGCTGTTTGCCATCGTACATATGCACTGTGTAGACCTTGTTGTTGGCCTTGAGCGCCGCCTCGTAAGCCGCGATGCCGGCGTTGAGGCGCTCGTCACTCCCCGCGTATTGGAGCAGCAGCGGCGCGGAAATTCTGGGGACATCCGCCGCGCCCGCCTGGCGTCCGTAGAAAGCGACTCCGGCATTGAGGTCTTTGCCAAGCAGCACGGCCAGTTGATTCACCATCCCGCCGCCAAAGCAGAATCCGACCGCGCCGAGCTTGCCGGTGGAATCGGAGCGCGTCTTGAGCCACCTGGCCGCCGCGACGAAATCTTCAGTCATCTTCTTTCCATCCACCGTGCGAAAGGCGGCGGCGGCTTTCTCCTCGTTGCCCGGATAGCCGCCGACCGAAGTCAATCCATCGGGCGCAAAGGCGATGAAGTTGGCGAGCGCAAGGCGGCGCGCCACGTCCTCGATATAGGGATTGAGTCCGCGGTTTTCGTGAATGACGAGCACGACAGGACGCTTTCCATTTTTCGCCGGGCGAGCCAGATAACCTTTGATCGAGCCGTTCCCTGCGGGCGATTGCACCGTCTCGTAGCCAACCTTGATGCGCTTGTCATCCGGCGGGACTTGCTGCGCCCAGGCATAGTTCGGCGTCAGACTTTCAAAGATCGCCATCGCGGTCAGTCCGCCAGTGGCGAACTTGCCGAGACGATCAATGAAGGTGCGGCGATCCATGTCGCCGTGCTGGTATTCGTGAAACAGGTCCAACAACTCTTGCGGATAATCGGATGCTTTCTTTCGTTCCATTCTTTCTCCTTGCGTGGGATTAGAGGTGAGATGGGAAGGCCGCCGCAATCTGCGATTCCAACTGGAAAATCGCAAGAGCCTTAGCCCTCCGTTACGGTCAATCCGGTAACTTGCACTTGCTGAGACGAAGGCGGGGCCGCGCCGGATTCAGAGATCGTCGAACTTTTTCTTTCGTTCCAGGAACTCCGGTAATCCGCGGGCGTTGTCCGATAGTGGGATTAGCGTTTCCTCTGAACGGGCAACATCGCTGTGCCTCGTCAGCCAAATCTACAGAGCGAGCCACTCGTTTCAACAGCTTCAAGCGCGACCGGAATGACACGGCAATTGGATTGCGTGATCTGATCGTTGGAGCCGGGCGTGGCGCTCTTCAACACTCAGACGATGGAGACGCTGATCGCGCAGACGCCCGCCGCATTGATTGAGCGCGGCTTACCCCGAATTCCGCCTGACAAAAAGTTCCGCACTCAGCCGCCACTCATCACACGCTGCGCGCGTTTCGTCCGCCAGTTCCCCGCGTTGATCACATAACCTGCCGCCGCCGGGCAGCGTTTGAGGTATAAAAAGCTATGAGCCAGACAGCAAAAATTCGGATTCTGATTGTGGACGACGAGCCGCTGGTGCGGAAAAAGATTCACGCCGCGCTGCGGCTCGACTCGGAGGTGGAAGTCGTCGGCGAATGCGGCAATGGACACGAGGCTCTGGCCGCCATTGAAGCGAACGCGCCCGACCTGATCTTCCTGGACGTGCAGATGCCGGGGCTTGATGGCTTGTCCGTTTCGCGCCTGCTCAAAGCCGGGCGCGGGCCGCTCATCATCTTCGTCACGGCTTACGATCAATATGCGGCGCAGGCGTTTCAGGTACACGCGCTCGATTACCTGCTCAAGCCCTTCGACCAGGAGCGATTGATGGAAGCGCTGCACCGCGCTAAAGAGCAGTTGCGCTCACAGCGCCAGCGCGAGATTGGAGAGCAGGTTCAGGCGTTGCTCGATGAATTGAAGACTAAGGCGAAATATTTGGAGCGGTTTGTGATTCG
>JAJVID010000178.1:0-1130 GCA_022072205.1 Acidobacteriota bacterium | reverse complement strand
GTCGCGCGCTCGACAAGACGCCGCTTTGATTGATCTCAGCCGGATGACCGTGCTGCCCGGGCTGATTGACTGCCACAGCCATTTGCTCGACGCGATGGAAGGGCGCTGGCGCGCTGGCGAAGCGATTATCCTGACGATCACGCAACTGGGGCCGAGCCGTCGCGCATTGCTCGGCGCGGCGATGGCGCGCGAGATGCTGGAAGCTGGGTTCACGACCGTGCGCAATCTGGGACATTCCGGCGTCAACGGCGACGCCGCGCTGCGCGACGCGATCAACGCAGGCTGGGTTGTGGGGCCGCGCATTCTGGCCGCGACGCGCAAGCTGACGCCGCCCGGCGGGCAGGCCGTCGCTATTCAATCCGAAGGCGCGGAGGCGATTATCGCGCAGGAGTTTCTGACCATCAGCGGCCCTGAAGAAGCGCGCCGCGCCGTGCGCGAAGCATTGGCCGCAGGCGCGGACGTCATCAAAGTTGTCGCTGACGACGGCGCCCGCATTCTCAACGCCGCCGAGATGAAGGCCGTAGTTGACGAAGCGCGCCGCGTCAAAGTCAAAGTCGCCGTCCACGCCACGACCAGCGACGGCGTCAAAGCCGCGATTGAAGCAGGCGTGGATTCGATTGAACACGGCGACGAAGCGACGGATGATGATTTCCGGGCGATGCATGACAAAGGCATCTTCCTGGCGCCGACGCTGCGCACGGCGGAAACCTTCCGCGACCTTTACCTGAAGCCCTTCTCCTTCACGCCGGAAGAGCAGGCCGGGTTTGAGCAGGCGGTGAAGGAGATTATTGACGCAGGCGTAAACAAAACTCAGCGGGCGGCGAAAGCGGGCGTGAAGATCGCCGCCGGTTCCGACATGTGGCAGCGGTATCCCGGCAAGACGCGCGGCGAAGCGACCATTCCGATGTTCGAGGCGCTGCGTAACACGGGGCTGCCCGCGATTGAAGTCATTCGCGCGGGAACCAGCAACGCCGCCGAATTGCTGGGCTGGCAGGATCGCGTCGGCGCAATCGAGGCAGGCAAATTCGCCGATCTGATCGCCGTCGCAGGCGACCCGCTCAGAGACATCAGTGAATTGCGGCGCGTCAAATTTGTGATGAAAGGCGGAGTCGTGGTCAGGAAGTGAAGCG
>JAJVID010000101.1 GCA_022072205.1 Acidobacteriota bacterium | reverse complement strand
TCAGACAAATCAGGTCGAGCGCGTCGGCGGCGTGAAGTGGACGATCAAGGACGGCATCGTTTACGACGCGAAGAGATTGCTCGAAGACGTGGCGCAGATTGTCGAGAAGGCGAAGGCCGCGCAAAAAACGCCGCAGGCCGGAAGCTCCGGGACGACCGCGAAGCAACAGTGAGGGGAGCATTGCGCCACCTTCGACTAAAACCCAGGACCCAAAACCTGCCACCTATAAATCATTTTTCGTTATGGCGACAAAAACTCTCAAGCTGATTTTGATCTGCCTCAGCCTGATCGCCGTCTGCGCGCGAGCGGAAGCCCAATCGAAACGCGCCGGCGCCGCTTCACTCAATACCATTCAGTCGCGCATCATCCAGCTTGAAGACGAGCGCAACTTGAATGGCGACGAATTGACCGGATTGCTCAAACACGCTTCACCAGCGATGCGCGAACGCGCGGCTTTGGCCATCGGGCGCATCGGCGATAAACGCGGAACGGCGGCGCTGATTGAGTTGTTGCAGAGCGAGAAGGACGAGCGTGTTCGCGCAATGGCGGCGTTCGCGCTTGGCGAGATGGAAGACGCGCAGGCCGTGCCAGCGTTGGTGGCCCTGCTCGAAGCCGGCAAAGCTGCGCCAGCAACGCGCGCTCGATCTGCTGAAGCTCTGGGCAAGATAGCGGGCATTCAGGCAAACGCCGAAAAGCTCGGACAGACGACGCTCGACTCGATCGGCCAATCGCTCGTCAGGCATTTGCCTGCGACTGACGCCGCGCTTTTGGCGGATCAGAAGCTGCCGGCGTCTTTGACGATCACAGCGTTAATGCGGCTCAGAACTCCGGCTTCGGCTGAGCCGCTTGCGCGGCAGTTGAAATCGAAAGACGCCGAGATTCGCGCGCAAGCCGCCAATGCGCTCGCTCGATTGCGGCGGCCGATTGGCGGCGCGGTTCCGGCTTTGATCGAGGCGTTGAACGACAGCGATGCGGATGTGCGGGCGAACGCCGCGCGAGCGCTAGGCGTGAGCAAAGACTCACGCGCCGTAGAGCCGTTGCTGAAAACGCTTCACGACAAAAGCGAGCATGCGCAGGTCAACACAGTGCGAGCTTTGGCGGCGATAGGCGACCGGCGGGCGGTCGAACCGTTGATCGAATTGGCGAAGTTGAGCGATCCAAAAGCGATGCTTCATCGCCAACGTCCTCCCAGTCTTAACCTGATGCTCGAATGCGTGGCCGCGCTGGGAGCGCTGAAGGATGAGCGGGCGTTGCCTTTCCTGCGCCAACTCAGGACAGCGGGCGGCGTCGGAGCCAATCCGGAGGTCGAGATGGCCATTGCCAGATTTGGCGAGAAGGAGTTTTTTGCGGCTCTCGATGAAGGTTCGCTTCCGCTGGGTGATTGGCGCAAGATTGCCAATCTCGCATCGGCGCTCGGCGAACTCAGAACAGAACAGGCGCAGAATCTGCTCTCTGTGCTTTTGGCTGAATCCGATCACGACAAACTTGATGTTCGCGCCTTGCCAGCGATTTTGCGCGCGCTCGCCAAATTCAAACCCGCCGGAATGCCGGGGATTTTGCGCCAACAAGCGCCGCTTCGAGACGCCAGCGTGCGCGCGACTGTCGCGAGCTTGCTTGGCGATTGGCAGAGCGATGAAAATCTCGATGTGTTGATCAAGCTCATTGCGCAAAGCCGGACTGACGCGGAGAACGACGTCAGACTGGCTGCGCTCAACTCGCTCTCCAAATACAAAACGCCGCGAGCCATCGAAGCGATCAAGACCGCTCTCGATGACCGCGACCACCTCGTCCGCCGCCAGGCCGTTGATTTGCTCAAGCAAACGGGCGCGGGCGATTTCTCCGACCGCATCGGCATTGTTCAAACTGGCCACGACAAACTCTTCTACCGGCGCGTCGCTGCGCGGCTCAACAAAAAAGTCACCGCGACGATTCACACTGACAAAGGCGTAATCAAGCTCGAACTCTTCCCGCAGGATGCGCCGATCACGGTGGACAGCTTCATCACGCTCGCGCGCAAAGGCTTCTTTAACAATCTGACTTTTCATCGCGTCGTGCCGAACTTCGTCATCCAGGGCGGCGACCCGCGCGGCGATGGCGAGGGCGGCCCCGGCTATCAGATTCGATGCGAGATCAACACCCGGCCTTACACGCGCGGCGCGGTCGGGATGGCGCTGTCGGGCAAGGACACCGGCGGTAGCCAGTTTTTCATCACTCATTCGCCGCAGCCGCATCTGGACGGCGGTTACACAGTCTTCGGCCGGGTCACGAGCGGAATGGATGTCGTTGACCGCATCGCGCGCGGCGACGCGATCAAGAAGATCGTGGTTTTTGAGAGCAGGTGAATATTTTGCGCCCTGACGCGTCGAACTGCCGTAATTGTCGGTGGAAACGAGCGATTGCCGCGTGGGTTAGAAAAATAGCTGAAACCCGGCGCGCGGAAACCGCACTTACTTCAACCGTGACAAAATCAAGCCGGCGTGCTATTTTTTTAGCACACTCGACGGACGCGCAAAAAAAGATCGGAATTAAGGGAAAAACGATTGAACCGGATCAGTATCGCGAGCGTATCCGTGACTGAAATCCTCTCAGAAACGACATCGAACATTCGGAGAAAAAGTGATGACATCGAATCCGCCGATGAATTTGCCTCTGATTTTGATGGAAGACATAACGAAGTCTTTCCGTCAGGGAAGCGTCGAATCGCGCGTTCTGAACGGTATTGATCTGACTATCAATCGCGGAGAGTTCGTGGTTGTGTTCGGCCCGTCGGGCTGCGGCAAATCCACGTTGCTGGCGATCATGGGCCTGCTCGACTCTCCGACCGCCGGGGTCTATTGCTTTGACGGCCAGCCGATTCAGAATCTGAAGCTTTCAGACCGCGCGCGAATCCGCAATCAGGAGATTGGCTTCGTCTTTCAGGGCTTCAATCTGATCGGCGATATGTCGGTGTTCGAGAACGTCGAGCAGCCGCTCTCATACTCGAACATGAAATCGTCCGAGCGGCGCGAGCGCGTCACTGAGCTTTTGAAGATGGTCGGCATTGCTGACCGCGCGCGCAATCGTCCCGGCCAGCTTTCGGGTGGGCATCAGCAATTGGTGGCCATGGCGCGCGCGCTGGCCTGCAAACCAACGATCCTGTTGGCCGATGAACCGACGGGCAATCTGGATTCAGCCAGCGGGCAGATGGTGATGAATTTATTGAAGCAATTGCACGCGGGCGGCACGACGATCTGTCTGGTCACTCACGACTCGCGTTTCATTCACCTGGCCGACCGGAAGATGAAGATGCTGGATGGAAAAGTGATGGCTGGCGATGAGTATGGATCGGCGGTTGGCGTGGTCTGAAACGGCGCGCAGGATTATCGCCGCGAGTGACATTGGCCATTACAGATGAACTAAAACCTACGGCCAACTACCCAAAACCCATGAACATTTCTTTATTACCGAGTATGATTAGGCACATACGTCATGTGAGGTGTCTCTATATGAAGCGCGTTTGGGAGATTCGAGTTGTATCGAGCGTCGCGGCGTGTTCATGCGCGATTGTTGCGGCGGGCGCTCTCGCAAGTTTGTCCTCTTTCCGCGTCTATGCGCAGCAGGCTGCGCCAGCGGCGCCGGTCGTGGTCCAACCTGGAGCGCCGGGGAAACCGACGAGGGTTCTCCCTCGGACGACCAGGGCCAAGTTGCCGCCGGTCTCTCCGGCGGATGCGCAGTTCATGCAAGGAATGATCGTGCATCATGCGCAGGCGGTTGAGATGACGGCGCTGATCGAATCGCATACCGAAAACAAGGATGTGCGTTCGCTCGGCGCGCGCATCAGCCATTCGCAGGCTGACGAGATCAGATTTATGAAACGGTGGCTGGTGTCGCGTGGGCAACCCGTTGCGGAGGCGACGGCTGACATGCATCACATGCATCACGGGAACATGTCGCACGAGCTTATGCCTGGGATGCTTAGCTCGGAGCAGATGGAGGCGCTCAGGAAAGCAAAGGGCGAGGAGTTCGACCGTCTGTTTCTGACAGGGATGATTCAGCATCACGGCGGCGCTTTGACCATGGTGAAAGATTTGTTCGACACCGCAGGCGCAGGGCAGGACGCTGAATTGTTCAACTTCGCAACCGATGTAGACAGCGGCCAGCGCGCCGAAATCCGGATCATGCAAAACATGCTTGAGAAAAAAACTTTAAAGGAGAAACGATGAATCGAGTGCATACCCTGGCTTTCCGTTTGCTCGCAGGCTCACTTCTTTTGTGGCCCTGTTTTGCCGGCAGGATGCAGGCGCAAACGCCCGCGTCTCAGGAGCCAACGAAGGCGGCAAACGCTAAATCCGAACAGACGAACGCAGAACAGGACCCGTTCGCGCCTGAGCAGGCGCCGCCGCTCCCCGCCGGAATGACCGGCTCAGACACCAACGACCCGCGAGCCAAACTGAAACCGGGAATGCACGACGCGGGAGAAGCAGCGGCGGGCATGAAGCACATCCTGCTGCTCCCAAAACCCGGGCCGTTTCAACTCGACGCGGATGATCCCAGCAATCCGAAAGTGCAGAAGACACTGGGAGCGCTCGGCGTCGCCGACACCTCAAAGATGCCAAAGCCGTTCCAGATGGTGATGGCTCAACTGGCGTTTGCAAACTCGGACCTTGCGTTCAAGGGGAACTACCTGTTTCAGGGCAATTTTTATGGCGTCAATATCTTCGACATCTCCAACCCCGCGAAGGCCAAACTGGTAACCTCGATGGTTTGTCCGGGTGGACAGGGGGATGTGTCGGTCTACAAGAGCCTGATGTTTATGTCGGTCGAGATGCCCAATGGCCGCATTGATTGCGACATCCAGGGATTTCCCCCCAACCCGCCGCCGGCCGCTGGCGCAGCGAACAAGCCGATGTTGCCCGCGCCGCAAAAAGACCGGTTCCGCGGCGTCAGGATTTTCGACATATCCGACATTCGGCGCCCCAGACAGGTGGCCGCAGTGCAAACCTGCCGAGGCTCGCACACGCATACGCTTGTCGTTGATCCGAAGGATAAGAACAACGTTTATATCTACGTCTCCGGCACATCGTTCGTGCGCCAGGGTGAAGAACTGGCCGGGTGTTCAGACGCCGCGCCGGATAAAGACCCGAACACGGCGCTGTTTCGAATCGAGGTAATCAAAGTTCCGTTGGCCGCGCCGCAAAATGCAAAGGTGGTGTCCAGCCCTCGTGTGTTTATGGATTCTCGCACTGGCGTACTCAATGCCTTGAGCAACGGAGGTTCTCACGGCAAAGCCGGCGAAGGCATGGAGAAGCCGACCTACAGCAACCAGTGTCACGACATTACGGTGTACTCGGCGATTGGGTTGGCCGCAGGCGCCTGCTCCGGCAATGGAATTGTGCTGGACATCAAAGACCCCGCGCATCCGAAGCGTCTGGACGCCGTCAACGATCCGAACTATTCCTACTGGCACTCGGCCTCGTTTTCAAACGACGGGACGAAGGTCGTGTTCACCGACGAATGGGGAGAAGGAATGGGCGCGCGTTGCCGTCCCAACGATCCGAACAAATGGGGCGCCGACGCGGTGTTTCATTTGAAGGATAACAAGCTGAGTTTCGCGAGCTATTACAAGATGCCGGCGGCGCAGAGCGACACCGAGAACTGTGTGGCGCACAACGGCTCGCTAATTCCCGTCCCCGGACGCGATATCGAAGTGCAATCCTGGTATCAGGGCGGCATCTCTGTCGTGGACTTTACCGACGCGGATCACCCGGTCGAAATCGCCTATTTCGATCGCGGGCCGATTGATCCGAAGATGCTCGTCCTGGGCGGCTACTGGTCGGCCTATTGGTACAACGGCCACATCTACGGTTCGGAGATCGCTCGCGGGCTGGACGTCTTTGAACTAAGCCCAAGCGAGTTTCTGACCCAAAACGAGATTGACGCCGCGAAAACAGTGCGAGTGGCTGAACTCAACGTGCAGAACCAGCAAAGGATCGTGTGGCCGGCTCAGTTGGTAGTCGCCAAGGCTTATCTGGACCAGTTGGAGCGGTCGCAGGCTCTGCCGGCGGATCGAATCATCGCGATGCGGAACGCGATTCAAAGCGCAGAGCGTTCACATCTGAGGACAGGTCGCGCAAAACTCCAGAGCTTCGCGCGGTCGCTGAAAGAAAGCGCTCGAACGGCCGGGAGCGCAACAGACTCGAAGCGAATGCAGGCCCTGGCCGAAATCCTGCAGCGCCCCGCAAAGTGAGCCGCAGGCGGAAACTGGCGCGCCAGGTAACAAAGTACAGGCCGCCGGAAATACTTTGAGGGTTAAATTGCGAGGTCAATAGAAGCAAAAAGGGCAATGTGGAGCGGGTTCTTTACCCGCTCCACACCGTACAGACAATTGCAAACTGATCTAACCCTGGCGCCAGACACTGTTCATCTTGTCAGACTCGGCCCCGATGAAAAAGAAGCTCAACCCTTCCTCGGCGGCTGCGGCGGCAAAGCTATTCGCTCTTTTGGAAAAATGCTCGCGAATCAATGGATCATCCAGGTTCAATTCATCGAAGGAGGCCGGGCTTATGTCGCGTAGCTCCTCGTCGCAACTCCAGTTGAGCGTTCTCAGGATATCGCCAAACTGCCGGCCTGTTTCCCGGAAGCCGAAAACCTGGCCAATGCTGTTTACGACGTAAACCCCCTCGCGGCTCAGAAGGAATAGAAGCAAACGCACTTGCCGGCGATAAAGCCTGCTCCAGGCCGCCTCCAACATACCCGTCCCGCATGCCCACTCCCGGTCTCGGTCGGGCTGTTCCCGATGCCTCGCCATTCGCCGCTCAAATCTCGTCTCCCAGGGCGCTTTTGTTCGCCGCCTCACGCCTTTGCGGTATTGGTTGGCGACGCGTCCAAGCGCCATCGCCAGAATTTCACGCGCCGGTTCGGAAGCGCCGTCTATGTCCCGATTGCATGATGATTCAGGCATTGATTCCCCCTTTCAATTCAAGCCACCCACTTCAGCCCGTTATTGGCGTAATCCAGCATCATCTCGAAAACGTTGTCACATTTCTGCCTGAACAAAACGCGGTCGTAACTCTCAGGCAGATTTTCGTCCAGCGCCTTTTCCACTTCGGAGCGGACGGCTTTCTGCGTCTGCGAATCTTTGTGCCAATCCTGCACCAGAACTTTCGGTCGCGCTTCGAGCAGGCGATGCAGCAGGGATTTCGCCGCCAGTTTGACCTTTTGCGTTTCCTCCTGCGTCATCTTCTCTTTCTTCAGCAGGTCGAATAATTCCAGTTCGTCTTCGGTCAATCCTTCGCGGACGCTCCGCTCGTCTTCGGCCTGCATCTCCTTCGCGAAATTCATCAGCTCTTCAAAATAGTTTTCCGTCGAAGAGCCGCCCGCGTTGTATTTGTCCACGATCTGCCGCAACCGTTGGGCGAAATCGGCGCGCGTCACGTTCTGTTGCAGCATCTGTTCAAGCTTGCGCTGGATGAAGGCGCGCAGGTCGGCGATCTCGATGTTCTTGTACTCGGCGTGTTGGAAATCCTCCTTCAGCTTTTCAAAGTTGATCTTGCTGAGGTCCCAGATTTTCCCTCTTTTGATGATTTGGTATTCGGCGCTGTGATCCTGCCGCGTGAAGGCTTCGGCGTCGTTGACGACGACGCTTTCGTCCAGCAATTGCCCGATGCGCAGGCTCACCGCGCCAATGTCCTGTTGCTCGATGATGCTGTCAATCACGCCGCGCAGGTACTGAAAAACCGCCACGGATCGAACGACATCGCGCCCCAGAATCTCCGGCTTGCAGGCTTCGTACAGCGATGAAATCGTGTTCTCGTAGACGTTGAACGCCTTGCGCCATTCGTCATTGCCGAGCAGCGTGTCGGCGTACAGCTTGAACTGTTCGATGCTCTTGAACACTTCCCGCCGCTCCAGCAGCGCGCGCAAATCCACGTCTTTTTCCTGGCAAAACGTCAGGCCCTGCTCGACGGCGTCATCGAGCAGCGCGAACAGTTCGGCTTTCTCCCTGACCGGGACTTCCTCCAATCCTTCCTGCCCCTGAGCGTAATCGCGCAACGCCTTCTTCATGTTTCGGAAGACGTTGTAGTAATCCACGATCTCGCCGTTGGTTTTCGTCACGCCGTTGACCTGGTGCGGCGTCACGCGATTGGCGCGGGCAATCGTCTGCATCAGCGTGTGGTCTTTCATCGGCTTGTCCAGGTAGAGCGTCGAAACCGTCTGCGCGTCGAAGCCCGTCAGCCACATCGCGCACACAAAGACCAGTTGCAGCGGATGTTCCGCGTCCTTGAAGTTGTATTCGATGTCGTGGCCGTGTTCGTCCAACTGATTCATGCGGGCGCGGTGCGGTTTGATGTCCAGCCCCTGCTTCTTGAACTTTTCCTCTTCGCCGGCCTCTTCGCTGATGACGACCGCCATTTGCACGGCGCGCATGTATTCCACGATCTTTTTCAGCCGCGCTTTTTCGATGTCGCTGGCGGATTGGCTGATGCGCCCTTGCAGATTTCTCAATTCCTCTTTCCAAAGCCGCTGCGTCTTGTCGTACATCTTCACCGCCGTGAACTTGTCCACGGCGATCATCAGCCCTTTGCCCAGATAGCCCCGGCGCGGAAAGTGATAAACGATGTCTTTGGCGATGGTTTCCAGCCGGTCGTCGCGTTTGATGACTTCCAGCTCCTGCGCGAATTTCTTCTCCAACTTGGCCTGTTGAGTGTCGTCCAGGTTTTCGTCTTCCAGAATCTCGTAAAACTCTTCGCTCAGGTCTTCGTTCTGGATCGTCACTTCGGGCACGCGCTTTTCGTAAAAGAGCGGAACCGTCGCCCCGTCGTCCATTGACTGTTTGAAGTTGTATTCGCTGACGTAATCGCCGAACCACTCGTTAGTCTTGCGGTCGCGTCCGAGCAGCGGCGTGCCCGTGAACGCCAGATAGTTCGCGTTGGGCAACCCCTTGCGCATGTTTTCGGCCAGCGATTCGTACTGCGTGCGGTGCGCTTCGTCCACGATCACGATGATGTCGTCGCGCGCTGAAAGCAGCGGATATTCCTGTCCCTTCGGCCAGCGGAATTTCTGAATCAGCGTGAAGACCAGGCGTTTGTTCTGGCCCAGAAAGCGGCGCATCTCCTCGCTGTTTTTCGGCTGCGCGGCTTCGCTCTTTTGCACCGTGCCCGTGTTGAGGAAGTTGCGGTAAATCTGCCCGTCCAGGTCGTCGCGGTCGGTGATCACCACGAAGGTGAAATTGCCCGTCAGCCTGCGGAAAATCTTTCGCGCGTAAAAGATCATCGAAAAGCTCTTGCCCGACCCCTGCGTGTGCCAGAACACGCCCAGCTTGCCCCGCTTCTCTTCGCGCCGCTGGAATTCGCGATACGCCTTGTTGACGCCGATGAACTGGTGATTCTGCGCGATGATCTTCTGGCTTTCCTTGTAAAAAATGATGAAGTTCTCGACGTAATCCAGCAGCTTCTCCGGCGCGCACAATCCGGCGACGGGGCCGACGCGATCCCTGTTTTCGCCGAGCTTTTCCATCCCTGCGGCGAAGTAACTATCCACGAGGCGGATGAATTCGTCGCGGCGGCCTTTGCGCAGATGGCTGATGACGGCGATGTTCTGGATTTGCTCTTCCGAAAATTCGCGGTGCGCGCGGTCAATCTGGGTGAAGATGTTCCGCGCGTCAATGAACAGAATGCTGTCGTCCGGCTTGGCCTTGTCGAAAAACCAAAGCGTCGCGGGCAGCGTGACCGTGTAAAACATGTTCGACGGCAAAGTCAGCATCCCGTAAATCAGGTTGCGCTCGATCAGCGTCCGGCGGATTTCGGCCTCGGAATGTCGCGCGTCTGAAGCGGAATTGGCCATCACCAGCGCGGCCCGGCCTTCAGGCTTCAGCGATGTGGCGAACAGGTTGATCCACAAATAATTCGCGTTCGGCACGGTCTCCTTGCCCTGCTCGGCTTTCGGCGCCTTCGATTTGTTGCGCGGGATGCCGTGGGTGTTGAACCGGATGTCTTTTTCGACCGAACTGAGGCTGACGTCGTCAACATTGAACGGCGGATTGGCCATCACGTAATCGAATTTGCCGAAGCTGCCGAAATGGTCTTCGTAATAGCTGATGCCTTGCCGCACGTCGCCGCGCAATCAGATTCATTCGCGCCAGCTTCACGGTCTCAAGATTCTTTTCCTGCCCGTAAACGAACAGATCGCCCGCGCCGCCGTCGGCGAATTCGTGGCGATGCCGCGCGATGAAGCTGGCCGATTGCACGAACATTCCGCCGGAACCGCAGGCCGGATCGAAGACCGTTCCGCGATGCGGCTCGATGATTTCGACCATCAGGCGGACGACCGAACGCGGCGTGAAAAACTCGCCGCCGCCCTGGCCTTCCGCCTTCGCGAAGTTGCCGAGGAAGTATTCATAGATTTGCCCGAACAGATCGCCGCTGGCGTCGGCTGGGATGTCGGCGAAATTTTTCAGCAACTGCTTCGGAATGCTTTTGTCGGTGCGCGTCAGGCGGAAATATTCATCCTGCGGCAAAACGCCCTGAAGCTCCGGCTTGTGTTCCTCAATGGCTTTCATCGCCTTCTTGATGGATTTGGCGATGTCTTCCTTTTCGGGCAACTTCAGCAGGTAATCGTAGCGGGCGTGATCGGGCAGATAGAAGCCGCATTTTTCAATGGCGATTTCCGGGAGCGGCTTTTCCCGCCTCGTGCCTTTGAGCCGGTTGTATTCGTCCAGAATCGCCTGCTCGTGCCGCCGGTATTTGTTGTCCGCGAATTTGAGGAAGATCAGCCCCAGCACGGGCGTGGAGTATTCGCTTGATTTGAGATCGGAGTTGGCGCGCAAGGTGTCGGCGCTGCGCCAAAGATCGTCTTCGAGTCGTTTCAATTCTTCTTTGTTCATGAACCCGCTGTTCTATTTTTTTGAAAAGAGATGATGAAGTCGTTCACGGGGCCTGGATGTGTCAGCGCCGCAATCCTAAGGTAAGCGGATTGAAAACTGAAGAGGGTAAATGAGGGCGCTCGATGTTCGGTGAAAGTTTAAGTGAAGGGAAGGAATGGAGGCGGCGATCGGAATCGAACCGATGGATAAAGGTTTTGCAGACCTCTGCCTTACCACTTGGCTACGCCGCCTTGTCAATGCGAGATGATCAATCGCTTTGCCGTCTGGCTCAAGCGAGGGCGTATGCTCCCATAACTGGCTTTTTCCGTCAAGACCTCGATTCTGCGCGCGATGGGATGGGATTTCAGATCGCCGGAGCAGCTTTACGCAATTAAAGGCCTGCCATAAACTGCCGCAAAACTTACAGGAATCTCAAACTATGAACCGAAAATTTTTGCTGGCGTGTTGCGCGGTTGCGCTGTCGTTTGCGTCGCTTGCCTTCGTCGCTGGCGCGCCGAAAGTCTTGCGCGTGGTCTTTGTCACCGGCGATCACGAATACAGTTCCGAAGAGACGATGCCGATCATCGCGGCTGAGCTTGAGAAGCGTTACGGCATGCGGACGATTGTGTTGAAGGCTTATCCGGACGAGAACGCCGAAGAGAACATTCCCGGACTCGAAGCGTTGAGCAACGCCGATGCGGCTGTCTTCTTCCTGCGTTGGCGGCGGTTGCCGAAAGATCAAATCGAACACATCCGCAAATATCTCGATTCGGGCAAGCCAGTTGTCGCGTTTCGCACGACGACGCACGCGTTCAACTATCCGAAAGGCCACGAACTGGAAAAATGGAACGCGTTTGCGGCTGATTATCTGGGCGGGCCTCCGGGTTGGGGCGGCGGGCATTACCATTACGGCCACCGTTCGAGCACGGACGTGACAGTCAATAACCAAGGGCCGGCTGCGGCGAACGATCCGATCCTGACTGGCATAGACAAGTCGTTTCACGTGCGCTCGTGGCTTTACAACGTGCTGCCGAACTATCCGCCGCCTGACGCGAAGCGGTTGTTGATCGGCCACGCGGTTGATCCCGAACGCAAGGACGCGATTGATAATCCTGTCGCGTGGACCTGGAAGAACAAAGCCGGAGGGCGCGTCTTTATGACCACGCTCGGACATCCTGAAGACTTTCAAGTCGAAGCTGTTCAGCGGCTGGTCTTCAACGCCATTCATTGGGCGCTCGGCAAACCCGCGCCGAAAAAATGGGCGGGCAGGATCGCCATTGACGTGAAATATCACGGCATCAGAAAGACGGCTACGGGAAAATAGCGGAGAAGAGATGACAAGAGCGGTTGTAATCTTTGTTCTGTTTTTATCGCTGTTGGTTCAAAACGTCGCCGAGGCTCAGTCGCGCCGAAAAGGGAAACAGGAAGCGGCGTCAGCGAAACCTGCCAGAAGCCGTGGGATTGATGAGCGCCGCATCAGCCTGATTCCCGCGCGAATGAAATCGTTCGTTGATCAGGGGCGCGCGGCGGGCATCGTCACGCTGGTCGCTCATCGCGGTGAGATCGTCCACCAGAACGCAGCCGGCTTTCAGGATTTGGAGCAGAAGACGCCGATGCGGATTGACACCATCTTTCAGGTCGCTTCGATGACCAAGCCGATCACCGCCGCCGGAATCATGATTCTGGTCGAAGACGGAATGCTTGCGATTACCGATCCCGTCCAAAAGTATCTCCCCAATTTTGCGGGCATTCAGTTGAAAGTGGCGGCAAAAGAACGAGAAGGCCGTGACACCGAAAACGAACTCTCCGAAATCAAAAAGCCCTCGCGCCCGATCACTATCCGCGATCTGCTGACGCACACTTCGGGAATGGGCGGCGGTTACCCCGACGACTTCAAAGACCTGTTCGACAAACGCGACCGCACGCTGGCCGAGGCCGTAGACGCCTTCCCGCAGCGCCCGCTCGAATTCGAGCCTGGAACGAAATGGAGCTACAGCAACATGGGCATCGCCACGCTGGGCCGCATCATCGAGGTCGTTTCAGGCAAAAGATACGAGGAGTTCATCACCGAACGAATCTTTCAGCCGCTGGGAATGAAGGACAGCCATTTCTTCGTGCCTGACGGCAAATACGACCGTATCGCCGCGATCTATCAATACGACGGCAAAACGTTGAAGAAAGCGGACGTTGATCTTTATCGCGCCAGCGCGAAATATCCCGCGCCCGAAGCCGGGTTGTATTCAACCGCGCCCGATCTGTTCCGCTTTTATCAAATGATGCTCAACGGCGGCGCGTTCGGCGGCAAAAGGATTCTGTCGAAAGCTTCGGTGGATTTGATGACGCGCGTTCACACCGGCGACCTGAAAGCCGGGTTCTCGCCCGGAATGGGGTTCGGCCTCGGTTGGGCTGTAGTGCGAAACGTCGAAGGGATGTTCCGGCTGAATTCAATCGGGACTTACGGGCACGGCGGGCTATACCGGACTTACGGTTTTGTTGATCCTCAAAAGGAACTGGTGGGGATAATTTTGCTGCAGCGACTGAGCGACGACGGCGATATGGCCGATGAAATCAGCGCGTTCGTGGCGATGGCGTCGGCGGCAGTGGAATGATTGGGAGTGGGGAGTGGGGAGTGGGGAGTGGGGAGTGGGGAGTGGGGAGTAGGGAGTGGGGAGTGGGGAGTGGGGAGTGATGCCTTTTCCCCACTCCTACTCCTGATCACTTAACCGGAGGACAGTATGAAGATCGAATCTTATCAAGACTTGGAGACTTGGAAGCTGGGGATGGAAATCGCGGAGGATTGTTATCGTCTGACCCGCAATTTCCCGAAAGAAGAGTTATTCGGAATGACGATACAAATTCGCAAAGCGAGCGCGTCAGTTCCCGCGAATATTGCGGAGGGATACGGCAGGGAAGGTACCAGGGATTACATTCGCTTTCTGCAAATTGCTCAGGGCAGTCTGAAGGAAACCGAAACCCATCTGATTCTTTCCAGGCGGGTGGAACTCAGTCAGCCTCAGCGGATCAATCCCATTCTGGAAAAATGCGATTGTCTCGGAAAGAAACTTCACAACCAGATTCGCTCTTTGCAGCGGAAACTGGAGTAGGAGGGGAGTGGGGAGTAGGGAGTGGGGAATGGGGAATGGGGAGTGGGGAGTGGGGAACGGCATCTTCTCCCCACTCCCCACTCCCTACTCCCTACTCCCCTCCCCCTACTCTTTCGGTAAAAAGATTATTTGCGGATCGTCGTCCCGATTATCATCCGCAGCGATTCCTCGAAGGAAGTTTTTCATCATCCCGCCTCCGTCAACCGCGAAGAATGTAAGTTGATCCTGCGCGGCGTGGATGCGAATGATTGCGCGCGGCGCTCCGTTCTGGCGAATGAAGGTGACGATCTCTTCGTTTCGCGCGGCGTCGTGAACCGATTGCCAGGAGCCGCTTTCAATCGGCTGAGGCGTTTGAACCGCTCTGTAGCCCCGCATCGTCCACGAGCCGCCGGGATTGATCTGCAACTCGATGGAAAATCCGGTGCGGTCCCAATTGCCCAGATTGGCGTGAACGACGCCTTGCGATGAAATCGTGTATTGAAGCGCCCACTTGCCGGTCAGATTTTCGGGCAGTGATGGCTCATTGAGCCGTGTGTTGGTTTGCGGCGGCGGATCGTGCCAGCAGGTTTGCGGCGCGGTGTCGAGGTCGCAATGAACCGGATCGTACTGAGAGCCGTCATCGCCGTAGCCGCTCAGCCGATGTCCCGCTGAAAGCGATTCCGCAGGCGGCCGCGTGCGGATCAGATAGTTGCGATCAATTTTGCCTTCTTCATCCTCGCCCGCCAGCGGAATCGTTTTATCCCAGTAAGCGCCGAACGTGACATTCCAGAACCAGCGATCAGCCGATTGGTCGAACGCGCGAGCGATTCCGGCAGTCTTCCAGAATGGTTTGAGCAGGATGGCGTTGCCTGACGCGGTTAATCTCCACGTGTCGAAGACATTTTGCGGGCCTAAGTGATTCACCGCGACCAGCGTGTTCTCTTCAATCGGCGCCAGATCGCCCGGAAATCCGAAATCGCGGGCGCGCTTCATCGGCGGGCGACCGAGGCTGTCAATGCGGTTGAGATAGCTGTGCTCGGCCATGTCCTGAGAGTGCCAGTTGCTGGCGTTGGTCAAAGAGATTGAAGCGCCGAGCGGACTCTGGCCTCTTTCAAAACGGTAATTGTTGATCAAATCGAGCAGCTTCTGCTCTTCAGAATCCAGCGGGATTGCGTTTGTTTCGATTGGCGCCGGTGTTGGAGTAGGAGTCGGGGTCGGAGTCGGATTGGGTTTTGGAGTAGGAGCCGGGGCGGGTTTCGGGGTAGGAGTCGGGGCAGGTGTTGGAGTCGGCGCCGGAGAAGACCCGGATTGCTTTCTGACTACGAACGCGCCGAATTCTGGCGCGGGTTTCGAGCCGGCCATCGGCAGGCTCAATGGCTTGCCGTCGTAAACGCCGGACAAGACCGGTTGACCGTAAAAGTTCCGCGCATCGCGGATTTCGTAACGGTCTCCACGGCTGAGCACATTGGACAGATCAACCGCGACTTGATTGTTCAAGTCCCAGTTGAAGACGGTAATGTTGGCGCGCCCCGCTTCGTACTGGTTCGGGCGCACGAAAACTTTCACGCCAGCCGGGCGGCCTGAAGGCGGCTGTTGATAGCTGCCGTTTTTGTCGAAGCCGGTCGCTTTCTGCCAGGAGTTGAAGTTGTGCCCGACGTATTTTCCATCCAGCCCGAAGGCTAACGGCGAATAGGAGGGCGTCTGATTCAGCGAAACGTAATTGTTGTTGTCCCAGGCGTAATCGGAAGGCAGATAACCGGAGGCTGGCGCGACGCTCACCAGATAGACTGCGCCGATGAATGTGTTGCCGAACACGGCGGCTTTATGCCATTCGTGGATGTGCAGCGTTTCGGAGCCTCCGGCGATGTAATTGCCGCGCAGCGTCACGTCCTGATTGTCTTTCGCCACGTAAAACAACTGGCAGTTGTAAACGATGCTGTTGAGCGGGTGATAAAGATAATTGTTCGTCAACGTCACACGCTCGGACGGTTTGAAACCGCCGACCAGAATGTTCGGGTAGTAAGTGCCTGCGGGAATCGCCAGCGAGCCGCTGCCGAAGACCGTGTTGCCGTCGAAGTTGAAGCCCTTGATCGTGCCGTTTTCGGTGTAGGCGTGAATGCCGAATCCGTAATTGTCGAAGATGATGTTGTCCGCGACGCGTTTGGTTCCCGTGTTGTTCTGGATGTAGACGCCGTGACCGTGACCGCGATCCTGCTGATTCAATTGCCAGCCGATATGGTAAATGACACAGCCGTAAATTTCGGCGTCAATGGCCGGAGTCCAGCCGCCGATGCCGATGCCCGTGTCGTGAATAACCAGGTTGATCAGTTTCGTTCCTCGCCCGAACAACCCGACTCCGCCCGGACGTCCAAGAGTGCGGTCGGGATCGGAGCAGGTGATCTCGAAATCGCGGAAGTGAGTGTATTCGCCGTTGACCGTGATCATCGGCAACACCTGCGCCCGGTCGGGACAATCAAAGACGGGACGTTCGCCCGGATATGGCCGCACGGTGATCGGCGCGTTGGATGAGCCGCTGATCGTGCTTTCAAATGCGCCTCGATAAACGCCGGCTCTCAGCCAGATGGTGTCTCCCGGTTTGGCGGGACTCTTGCGGGATAAGGCCGTCGCCAGATCGAGCGGGCTGTTTTTGCTTCCGCTGTTGGTCTGCTTTCCGTCGGGAGCGACGAAAACACCGCTTGCCGGGACGGGCTGCGGCGGCGGTTCCGGTGTTGGCGTGACAGCGGGAGTCGGCGCCGGAGTTGGTGTTGGAGCCGGAGTTGGAGTTGGAGTCGGCGTTGTTTGATTGTCAGCAGCCGGAGTTTTGATCGTGACTGTGTTCGAGGTCACCGTTTCAGTTGTCGCGCCGCGAATCGTGGTTTTTAGCTTGTAGTGATAGGTTGTATTGGCGATCAGATTTTGGTCGAGAAAGATGGTGGAGACGGAGTTGGGCTGCGCCGAATTGATGTAAACGAAATCCTGCGCCGCCGCTGTCGCGCGATAAATCAGAAACGGAGTATTAGCCCTGGCGTTCGACAACTTCCAATCGAGCTGGATCTGTGTCGGAGAGACGGCGGTGGCCTTCAGATCGAGTTTCACCGTTTGAAATTGGCTGGCCGCTAAGCTGTGATCGTTTCCCACGACGCCGTAAAGTTTGACGGCGAGAATCAGCAGAAAGAGCAGGCCAATTGTGACGCCCGTCGCAGAAAGGGATTTCTGAAATTTCATCAGATACTTCATCTTAAACTTTATCCTGAATTGGGGCCTGCCAGACTGTAGCGCTTTCGTTGGAGCAGGAGCGAGAGGCGCCGCTACTTTTCCTTGCCCGATAGCCATTGCGACCATCGCGGGGCGAATTTGATCAGTCCCAGTAAAAAACCCAGCCCGTAGCTTAAATGGATCGAGGCGAAAACGAGCGGTAGAAGAAACGAATGGGGCCAGCCGATCTTTCCCATTAACCGGCCAGAAGCTACCAAATTGGCTATCACATAGCAACAACAAATCGCCGCTGTCAGCGTCCAGGCGGCCAGGGCCAATGGCCTTTGAGCGCTGAACGACAGGATCAACGCTGGAATCGCCGACATCAGCAGCGAGGCGGCGAACAGCGGCGGGATGAACTGACGCAGCGACATCTGACGCGGGTGTTTTTGCAGGACGCGAACTTTCCAGTAACCATACTGAAAATATTGCCGGATCAGCGAGCGGATGTCGCCGCGACTGTAATAACGGGCGCGAACGTCATCGGCGAGCAGAATCTTCGCGCCGAGTTTGCGCAGGCGGAAGTTGTATTCGCAATCCTGATTGCGAATCATTTCCTCGTCGAAAAGCCCGGCTCGTTCGATTGCCGCGCGGGTGTAGGCGGGGAAGGCCACAGTGTCGGTTAGCATCGTCCGGTCTTTGGCGGTGCGGAAGGCCGCGTCGCCGACGCCGAAGCGGGAACTCATCGCGGCGGCGATGACTTTCGCCGTCGCCGTCTCGCCGATGGTTTCCAGCCATCCGCCGACGCCGTCCACCTGATCTCTTTGCAGATGACCGACACATTTGCTGATGTAATCGGGCGCAATCTCGCAATGGCCGTCAACGCGAACGATGACATCGCCGCGAGCGCTCGCAATGGCGACGTTCAAGGCGGTCGGCGCGATCTTTCCCTCGTTGTCAATCATCTTGAGGTTGGAGAACCGCGTTTGCCACTCCCGCACGATCTCTCTGGTTCCATCGCTGGACATTCCGTCGGCCACGATGACTTCAAAGGAATCGGCTGGGTAATCCTGCGCGAAGACCGCGCCCAGGCTGCGTTTGATGTAACCAGCCTCATTTCTGACGGGCATGATGACGCTGACGAACAGGGGAGTAGGGGGTGGGGAGTAGGGAGTAGGGGAAAGGAAACTATTTCCCATTCCCCACTCCCCACTCCCCACTCCCCACTTCCTATCTGCCAATGAGGGAGATGACTGCCTGGAATTTTCCTGATTTGGTTCGTGGGATTTCATGGACTTGTTCGACGATCACTTCCGTTTGCGGCCCGAGCCGCTGCCGCACCCGATGAGCGATGTCCGCGACATCGGCTTCATCGAAGCTGTTTGCAGGCACAATTTTTACTCTGATCCGGTTCAAAGCTTCCTGAACGATCTGTCCCTCGCGCACGTTCGGCTGATTCACAAAAATGCCGTGAAAGCGAACCAACTGCCGTCCGTCGGGGCCGACCACGACATCTTCAATGCGTCCGACGACTTCTTTGATCACCGGCATCGCGCGCCCGCACGGGCAAGGCTCTTCACTCCACGAAGCCAGATCGCCCAGCCGGTAACGGATCAGCGGTTGCGACCATCGCATCAATCCTGTGGCCACAACCTCTCCGGTTTCGCCGGGCGCGCACGCTCCGCCATCGGGCCGCAAAATCTCGATTACGCCGATGTCCGGGCTGACGTGCAGCCGCCTTTGTTCACACTCGCTGGCGAACAGAACGTTTTCAACCGCGCTGTATTCTTCGTACACGGGGCAGCCGTAAGCCGCTTCCATCACCTGCCGCATCTCATCCGTCACTTTCTCGCTCGTCGTCACAACGGCTCTCAACGGCGGAACCTCCAGCCGCTGGTCGAGAATGAATTTCGCCAGCAGATAGTAAGACACTGCGTAACCGGTCAGCCATTGAATGTTGTGTTTGCCGAGCGCCGCGACATAATGCCGCGCCGTGTCCGGGCGCAGATGGAAGGCCGAAAAATAGGCCTGTTTTTCAATCGCATTGAAGCGGTAAAACGGCCCGTCGCTCTGCGGATCGGGAACGATCAAACGCCCGGAGAAAGTCGCGCGCGGCAATCGAAATGAAACCTTTGCCCAGAGAGCCGACCGCGCTTCGCGCACGGCCATCGAACTGCGCAACTCTTCGACAGTCCACAAACTCGCCACCGGAGTTCCCGTCGAACCGCTGGTGTGATGAACCAGAGGCCGCCGGACTTCGGGACGGAGGAACGCGCGCGGATCGTTGCGAACCGCGTCTTTTTCGAGCAACGGCAAATCCTCCAATCTGCCCGCCATCGCGGCGTTTTTCTCAGACTGGCTCCACTTGTTTTGGTAAAAGGTCACTTTCTGTGCGGAAGCGCCGAGCAGTTCTTTCAATCTTTCGCGCTGCCAGCTCAGCCATTCATCAGCCGTCAACCGCTCCCGCCGCAAATATCCATCGAGCGCGTTTTGATAACCTCCCCCGAATCGCGCCCAATGCCAGTATAGGCCATACGCGGTGACCGCCCCGTGCTGCGCCCAGACGGGCAACCGTTGGTAGAGAAGATCCAATTTACCCATCGTCTTTCTTACTTCTGTCTTTCTACTTTTGGGCCGCTTTTGTGAATCGCCGCCTCAAAGAGGCGTTCCCACTGGGGCAGGATGACAAGCCAATCGTGTTGTTCGGCTTTTCTTCGGGCGTTCAGCGAAAGCCTTTCAGCGAACTGGGGGGAGGTAAGGATTTTTCGTACTGCGTCGGCCATAGCCTGACTGTCATCAGGCGGGACGAGCAACGCGTCGCGTTCGTGTTCGAGCAGATAGGGAATACCGCCGGCGTTCGTGCTGACGATGAGCAATCCACAGGCCATCGCTTCGAGCACGCTGACGGGCGTATTATCCACATTTGCCGTGTTCAGGAAAATATCGCCGCGATCCAGATACTGCGGGACTGCGGTCTTGGCGACGGCTCCGATCTGGCTGACCCGGCGCGAAATTCCAGGTTCCGAAATTGCCTGCCGGACTTCTTCTGCGCTGCCATCGCCTTTGTCGGGGCCGATCATATTCAAATGAATTTCGGGGAATTCGCTCGCCAACTGTTTAACTACTCGCAGCGCGAGCGTGGGATTGTAAATTCTATGGAAGGCGCGCAGCCAGACCAGCTTCGGCTCGGCCTGAACGCGATGGCGGAACGGATACGCTTCGAGGTTCAGTGGATTGGGCAGCAGGATCAGATCGGGGCGATAGGCCGACATTCGCTCGGTCAGATAGCCGGATGGCGCGGTGACAAACACCGCCTGTCTCAGCAATCGGCGAATTCGTCCGGGCCAGCGTTGCGCAAATTCCGGCAAACTGCCGCCGTGCAAAGTCAGGATGAAAGGTTTGCCCATCAGCCGCAGCAGCAAGCAAACGATCTCAGCCCAGAAGAACGCCGGCCCGCTGAAAACCTCCACGTTCGCCACATCGAATTCACGCCGCCGCCGCCAGACGGTCAAAATCATGTCCAGCAATCGTGAAAAGCGCTCCGGTTTTTCAGACGTGATGATGACTTTCCATCCCGCCGCTGAGAGCCTGGCGGCCAGATCTTCGCTGACGCTGCGGACGCCGACCGACGCGGAAAGAAGATTGCCGACCAGCAATACCGCAGGTTTTACCATTTCCGTTTTACTACTATTCGTAACTGCTCAACCCTCTTCGTCGCGTAGCGACGGTTTGATTTTAGGCAGGTCGTTTACGGCCTGCATGAGACGCCATGAAATATATTTCGTCGCGTAGCGACGATTGAATCACACGATG
>JAJVID010000057.1:16664-20949 GCA_022072205.1 Acidobacteriota bacterium | reverse complement strand
TCGGCGTTCTGTTCGGCGATGGGCAGCGCGGGGACGATTGCGGCGGGCGACCGGCTGAAGCAGGTCTGGCCCGACTTGCGCATCGTTGGCCTTGAGCCGATTCAATGTCCGACGCTCTTCAACAACGGCTATGGCGGGCACGACATTCAAGGCATCGGCGACAAGCACGTGACCTGGATTCACAACGTGTCGAACATGGACGCGATCATGTGTTTGGACGACATCGAATGCAAAAAGGGATTGCAACTGCTGACGAGCGAAGCCGGGCAGCAGACGCTCGCGCGGCGCTACGGCGTTGCTGAAGCGAAGGCGAGGATGATGGCGAGCATCTTCGGCATTTCGGGCGTGTGCAACGTTCTCGGCGCGATCAAGACGGCGAAGCATTATCAACTCGGCAAGCGCGATGTGATCGTCACCATCTGCACCGACGCGATTGATCGTTACCATTCGGTGATGGAGGAGATGGCGCGGGTTTACGGCGAGATTGACGAGGCGAGAGCGCCGGCTTACGTCGAAGCTATTTTCCACGGCGCGAAGACTGATTGGATCAAGGACGGCGCGCCCGATGTTCGCCGCCAATGGCACAACCTGAAATACTTCACCTGGGTCGAACAGCAGGGCAAAACGGTTGAAGAGCTTGACGCGCAGCGCGACCCGGAGTGGTGGATCAAACATCAGCAGTTAGTCCCGGAGATGGATGCGCGTATCAAAGCGGCGCGCGCATGAGGAGAGGAACGTGCCAAGCATTGAATGGAACAAGTTCGAGTGGGATGATGAGGACAAGAAGAATGGCAACGTTCAGCATTTGCGCGATCACGGTATTGAACCGGAAGAAGCGGAGGAATGTTTCTTTCACGAGTACGCCTTTTGCCGGGACGAACGGCGGTTTGACGATGTTTACATTTTGGATGGCAGAACAGATCGTGGCAGACGGCTGCGGTTGGTTTTTCAAGACAAGGGCGATGGGCTAGCCCGCATTTTCACCGGCTGGGACTTGCCGCCGAGGAAGAAGAAAAAGCGATGAAAAAGCAGTTCAGCAAGCTCTCTAAAACAGAGCAAGAACAAGTAGAGTTGGCTTATCACCGGATGAAGCCGGGAGATTTCGACGAACAAATGTCGCGGGCCAAAACTCATACGCCCGCCTCATTCCGCTTGCCTGCGCGGTTAGTAAAAAAGTTGCAGAAAGTGGCGAAGTCAAGCGGGGAAACCGAGTATCAGGGCATGGTAAGAAAATGGATTGAAGAGCGTCTGAAGCAAGAAATCAGCGCGGCGGGTTGATGAGGCTCCATGCAAAACGTACCTGGGTTCAAATGCAATGAGTGCGCGCGCTCATTCAGCGTGGGCGAGATTGAATACGCCTGCCCTGCGTGCGGCGGCAACCTCGATGTGCTTTACGATTACGAGCGCATCGGCAAACAGGTGAACAAAGCCGCGCTCGCCGCCGACCGCAACTTCACGATGTGGCGCTATCGCGCGCTGCTGCCGGTTGAACACGCGTCGCCCACGCCGCCGCTCGCGGTTGGGTGGACGCCGCTTTACGACGCGCCAATGCTCGCCGCTGAGTTCGGCGTCCGGCAATTGCTCATCAAAGACGACGGGCGCAATCCGACGGCTTCGTACAAAGACCGTCCGAGCGCGCTGGCCGTGGTCAAAGCGCGGGAAGCGGGCGCGAGCGTGGCGACGACGGCTTCGTCGGGCAACGCGGGCGCGGCGCTCGCGGGAATGTGCGCCAGCGTGGGAATGAAGTCGGTCATCTTTGTGCCTGCGACAACTCCGGCGGCGAAGGTCGCGCAACTGCAAATTTACGGGGCGACGGTCGCGTTGGTTGAAGGCAGCTACGAACAGGCCTGCGAATTGTGCCTGGCCGCTTCCGAGCGTTTCGGCTGGTATCAGCGCACGACCGGTTACAACCCCTACACGGCGGAGGGCAAGAAGACTGCGGCGTTTGAAATCGCCGAGCAATTGAACTGGCAGGTTCCTGATCGGATTCTTGTCGGCGTCGGCGACGGCAACATCATCGGCGGTTTGTGGAAAGGCTTTTGCGATTTGAAGCAATTGGGATGGATTGATCGTTTGCCGAAGCTGACCGGCGTACAGGCCGCAGGCGCCTCGCCGCTCGTTGACGCGGTGAATGGCGACGGCGTGATACGCCCGGTCGAAGGACGAACCGTCGCCGACGGCATCAACGTCGGCGATCCGCGCGACGGGACGCGGGCGATGCGGGCGATGCGCGATTCCGGCGGCGGCGCGGTAAAGGTGAGCGACGACGAGATCATCGCAGCCATTCCGCGATTGGCGCGCGCGACCGGGGTTTTCGCCGAGCCGGGCGCGGCGGCGGCTTTCGCCGGATTCGTCAAGCTGCGCGAAAGCGGCGCAATCAAATCCGACGAGAGCGTGGCGATTGTCATCACCGGCAGCGGCCTGAAAGACATCAACACGGCGCGCCGCGCTGTGGGCGAACCGCTGCGAATTCAACCTGACATCGCGGAACTGGACAGGCTGCTGTCATAAACCGCCGGAGTCTTCGTTATGCTGATCGCCAACGCCACGCTCATCACCTGGGGCGCGCCGAATCGAATCCTTGAGAACCACGCGATTTATATCGAAGGCGACCGCATCGTCGCGCTCGGCCCGTCATCTGATTTACGCGCAAAGTATCCGCGGGCCGACACGCTAGACGCGCGAGGGCAATTCGTGATGCCCGGCAATATCTGTGCGCACACCCATTTTTACGGGGCGTTCGCGCGAGGGATGGCGATTCCGGGCGATGCGCCGAAGGACTTCTCCGAAATTCTGGAACGGTTGTGGTGGCGGCTGGACAAGGCTCTCACGCTCGAAGACGCGCGCTACTCCGCGCTGGTATGCTTGATTGACGCGATCAAACACGGCACGACCACGCTGATTGACCATCACGCCTCGCCAAACGCGATTGAAGGCTCGCTGGACGTGATCGCTGAGGCCGTCACGCAGGCCGGTTTGCGCGCCTGTTTGTGTTACGAAGTCACCGACCGCGACGGTGAGGAAAAGGCGAAGGCCGGAATCAAAGAGAACCTTCGCTTTCTTCAATCCGCAATCCGCAATCCGCAATCCGCAATCGCCGCCACCTTTGGCCTGCACGCTTCGCTCACGCTCTCCGACGCGACGCTCGAAGCCTGCCGCGAGGCTCACAGCGGCGGCTTTCACATCCACGCGGCTGAGAGCGAAGCCGACCAGTACGACAGTTTGAAGAAGAGCGGCACGCGCGTCGTTGATCGCCTGAACAAATTCGGCATTCTCGGCCCGCGCTCGATTGTCGCGCATGCTGTCCACGTTGATCATCGTGAAGCGGAGTTGCTCGGCGAGACCGGAACGTGGGTGACGCATCAGCCGCGCTCGAATATGAACAACGCTGTGGGCATAGCGGACGTGGAAAGTTTGCTGCGGATGGGCGTGAAGGTCGCACTTGGCAACGACGGTTTTTCAAATGCGATGTGGGACGAATGGAAGGCAGCTTATCTCTACCACAAAGCCGCGCGCCGCGATCCGCGCCGGATGAGCGGCGCGACCGTCGCCGAGATGGCCGTGACCAATAACGCCGCGCTTGCTGGTGTGTTTTTCCCGCAAGCCCCGATTGGCGTATTGGCTCCAGGAGCGTTCGCCGACATCATTTTGGTGGATTATCATCCGACAACGCCGATGACAGTTGAGAACCTGCCCTGGCACATCCTGTTCGGGTTCGAGAGTTCGATGGTGACGACGACAATTTGCGCAGGCAAGGTGTTGATGAAAGATCGGCGATTGCTGTTTCTCGATGAGGCGGAGATTACCACCAGAAGCCGTGAATTAGCCCAGCAGATGTGGGAAAGGTTTTAGCGAAGGAGAGTGATAGAATTATGCCAACTGAACGAATTGCGCTCTATCTGCAAGACGCCCATTCATTGCAGGACGGAATCAAATACGTTCAATATGCCGAGAGCAAAGGCTTCGAGGCCGTCTGGCAGGCCGAGAGCCGTCTGGTGCGCGATGCGATTGTGCCGATGGCGGCTTTCGCGGCGACTACCGAGCGGATCAAGATCGGCGCGGGCGTCATCAACAACTGGACGCGCAACATCGGGTTGCTCGCCGCGACTTGGCTGACGCTGGACGATCTTGCGCCCAACCGGATGATCTGCGGCATTGGCGCGTGGTGGGATCCGCTGGCCAAAAACGTCGGCATCGAGCGGCGCAAGCCGCTGCTGGCGATGCGCGAAACGGTTGAAGTATTGCGCCGGTTGCTGCGGATGGAGAACGTCACCTTTCACGGCGA
>JAJVID010000057.1:0-16564 GCA_022072205.1 Acidobacteriota bacterium | reverse complement strand
CGATGATTGATAAACACGTGGCGATGATCGCCGACGCCGCTAAACAGGGCGTGCAGATCATTTGCCTGCAGGAGCTTTTTTACGGCCCATATTTTCCCGCCGAGCAGAACCCGCACTGGTACGGTTTGGTCGAGCGCATCCCGGATGGGCCGACGACGCAGTTGATGTGCGAGATAGCCAAACAACATCGGATGGTGATCGTCTCGCCGATTTATGAAGAAGAGATGACCGGCGTTTATTACAACACGGCGGCGGTGATTGACGCCGACGGCGAATACCTCGGCAAATATCGCAAGACTCACATTCCGCATTGCCTGCCGGGTTTCTGGGAGAAGTTCTATTTCACGCCGGGCAATCTGGGCTTTCCGACTTTTGAAACGAAGTACGCGCGTATCGGTGTTTACATCTGCTACGACCGGCATTTCCCGGAAGGCGCGCGGGCGTTGGGTTTGAACGGCGCCGAGATCGTTTTCATTCCTTCGGCGACGACCAAAGGGCACGCCGATTATCTGTGGGAATTGGAACAGCGCGCGCACGCCGTGGCCAACGGCTACTTCGTTGGCACGATCAACCGCGTTGGAACTGAAGCGCCGTGGAATGTCGGCGAGTTCTTCGGCTCGTCGTATTTCTGCAATCCTGACGGGCGCATCCTGGCAAAAGGCAGTGAAGACAAGGACGAATTGATCGTCGCCGACCTGGACCTGGATGAAATCCGCGAGGTGCGCACGCACTGGCAGTTTTATCGCGACCGGCGGCCTGAAATGTACGAGCCGCTGATAGACATGTGAAGATTGATGGACCTGCGGCTTGTGATATGCTGGTCGCGCTTTCATCCAAATCGGTTCAAGATAATCCACGCTCTCGATGAGGGCGCGGAGAGCGAGGTGAGAAAATGACTGAATTCGTAATCAAGCTGAAAGACGCCTCACAAACTGGGCTGTTGCTCGACGCGCTCAAGAGGCTCGTCACTTTCCAGGGTGTTGACCTGTCCGTCGAACAAAACGGACAGGGAGTCGCGCTCGATGATGACGCGCGGTTCGAGGCGATTGTGAATCAAATCATTGAGGACAAGCTGGCGGGAAGACTTGAGCCGCTGACAGAGGAAGAGCAACGGGAGAACGATGAGTATTGGGAGAATGTTGGCGCAGAGCTAAACCTTACAGACGATGACATCGTCCGTCTTGTCAAAGAGGTTCGAGCGGAAGGTCATGCCCAAACCAGGACTTAAAATTGTTCTCGATACCAATGTTTACGTTTCGGCCACACTCTCTCCCAAAGGATCATCAGGACGAGTCTGGGATTTTGCCCGCCAGCGCCGCTTTCGACTCATCACCTCGCCATACATTGTCAATGAAACCGGGAGGGTTCTGCGTAGACTGGGCAAGGTGAAAGCGCAAGCTGTTACCCGGCGACTCAAGGATATTGCGCATATCGCCGAGATCGTCCAACCGACCACATCCCTCCAAGTCGTCCGTGATCCCAAAGACGACGCTATTGTCGAGTGCGCGGTTGACGGCAAGGCGGATATGATCGTCTCGCTCGATAAAGACCTGCTGACGCTCAAGGCGTACGACAATATTCCTATCCTGCATGTCGTTGATCTGTTGCGCGCGTTGGGCAATTGAATCCCAGGAGGATAAAGATGAAGACGCCTGATCTGGTTCTAAAAAACGGCACAATCATTGATGGTACGGGGCGGATGCGTTACGCGGAAGATATTGCGATTCGCCGCAGTTACATCCTGGCGATTGACGCGCCCGGAACATTGGTCGCCGCGGAAGAGATTGATTGCTCCGGGATGGTCATTGCGCCCGGCTTCATTGACACGCACAGCCATTCCGACTTGCGCGTGCTCGCGGAGCCGCAACTGCCGATGAAAGTCCGGCAGGGAATCACGCTCGAAGTCTTCGGGCAGGACGGCGTTTCGGTCGCGCCGATTCGCACGGAAGATCAGCCGCAGGTCGCGCGCTCGCTGGCGGGACTCGACGGACAACTCGACCGCGCGTGGGATTGGCAGTCGGTTGCGGAATATCTGGCTGCGATTGAACGCGCGCGACCGGCGATTGATTGCGCTTATTTGATCCCGCACGGCGCCGTGCGATTGTCGGTGATGGGGATGGAAGACCGGCGCGCGAGCGACGAAGAGATTCGCGCGATGCAGGAGCTGATCCGGCAATCAATGCGTGAAGGCGCGCTGGGGCTTTCGACCGGGTTGATCTATCCGCCGTGCTGTTTCGCCGACACGAACGAATTGGTGGAACTCTGCCGCGCTGTGGCTGAATTCGACGGCATCTTCGTTTCGCACATGCGCAGCGAGAGCGATTACATCGAAGACGCCGTGGCCGAGATGATCGAAGTCGGCCATCGGTCGGGCGTTCGCGTTCACATCTCGCATTTCAAGATCGCGGGACGCGAGAACTGGGCGCGGATTGACGGTGTGCTGGAGATGATTCATCGCGCGCAAGCGGAGGGCGTGCGGTTGACGGCTGATCAATATCCTTACATCGCCGGTTCGACGATGCTCGGCGCGATCCTGCCGCCGTGGGCGCACGCGGGTGGAGTCGAAGAGACGTTGAAGAGGCTGGCGAGCGCATCAGAACGCGAGAAGATGCGCGCGGCGATGCTCGATCGTTCGCGTTCGAGCTGGGACAACTTCTGGAAATGGTCGGGGCCGGAAGGAATCGTTGTTTCCGACATTCCTTCAGGCAATCATCCTGAATACCTTGGCAAGAATCTGGCGCAAGCTGCTAGCTTGAGCAGGCAGGTTGATCGAGTAAGCGAAGAAGACGCGGTGGAGTTTGCGCTCGACATGTTGCTTGCCGAACGAATGGGCGTCGGGATGATCTCGTTCAGCCAGTCGGAAGATGTCGTGAAAAAAATCATGCTTGAGCCTTACGTCAACGTCTGCACCGATGGACTGCTGGGCGGCAAACCGCATCCGCGCGCTTACGGAACTTACCCGCGCATCCTTGGGCGTTACGTTCGTGAACAGGGCTTACTGACGCTCGAAGAGGCTGTGCGGAAGATGTCGGGGTTGGCTGCTGAAACTTTTCAACTGCGCTATCACGGGCGGATCGAGTGCGGCGCGCGCGCGAACCTGGTCATCTTCGATCCTCGCCAGGTGATTGATCGCGCGACGTTCGACGATTCGAAGCAATACCCGGAGGGCATCGAGCACGTGATTGTCGGAGGGCATTTGACAATCTGGGGCGAGCGTCAGGCCGAGATCGGAAGTGGGATGGCGGTGAAATTCAAACCCGACGAAATTTGATGACGAAAATTGCTAAACGATCCGCTTGCCACAGAGTCACAGAGCCACAGAGATAAAAATGGTTTGGTGTAGCAGGTTGTTTTACTCTGTGGCTCCGTGGCTCTGTGGCAAGAATCATTATTTTCACGGCAACTCGCGGACACGGATGTTCCTGAACTCAATCGGCGAGCCTTCAGATTCCATGCATAGATAACCTGCCTTCGGCTCGGCGCCGTTTCCGCCCGAAACCTCCTCGCCGTTCACCCACAACCGCAACTCGCCGTTGATGGCGCGGACGTAATAATGATTCCACTCGCCAATGCCCTTGCTCAGATTTTTGCGCGGGAAGCTGCGCGAGCCGTTCGGAGAGAGCGGCGGGAAGGGTTTCAGTTTTGAATTGCCGACGGCAAAGATGTCGCCATTCGTTGTGAACCAATCGCCTTTCCTGCCGGATTGTTTTTCGTATTGTTCCCTGTAGCCGTGATCGAGCATTTGAATCTCGATACCGAACTTCGGCAGCGCGTCGGATTTCAAATCCTTCAACGCTTCGTCGGGAACCCAGGCGAAGACGCCCGAATTGCCAGCCGATTTCAGATGCCGCCACTCGACGACCAACTCGAAATTGGTGAACGTCTGACGCGTGCGCATCACGCCGATCGGCTTGCCCGTGCAAGTCAATAGATCGCCCTTCCACGCCCATGTGTCCGGGTAGCAGTTGACGTTGGTGAAATCGCCTTCCGTGAGCGCACGCCATCCCGGCCCAACGCCATCCACGAAAGCCTTCGGCAAATTCTGCGGCTCCTGACCGAAGCCAAAATGAACATAGATCATCGGCAGCGATAAAATCCCAATCAAACTCAAAACTCTCACTAAGGAGACGCGGCTCATAACAGATTCCTTTCCGAATTTTGTGACAGGCGGTTGAGACGACAACTGATCAATGTTAAAACTTCGATGGCTCCTTCATCAGCGGTAAGAAGAGCCGAACTGTTCAAAAGACATCACAAGTTATGAAAAATTCGCAACTCGCCACACGGCGCCATCCAGCGTTGATCTACGGGGCAGCGATGCTGGTTTCGTTGATCGGTTTGGGAGATTCAATTTATCTGACGGTGCAACACCTCACCGGTCAGAGCGTCAAATGCACTGTCACGACCGGCTGCTCCGCCGTGCTTAGCAGCCACTATGCGACCATTGCGGGCGTCCCTACTGCGGCCTTCGGATCGTTGGCCTACTTCGCGGCGTTCAGTCTGGCGACGCTGGCCGCGTTCGGTTACGAGCGTGCGCGAACCGGCCTGGCTTTGCTGGTCGCGCCGATGCTGGTTATGACTCTATGGCTGTTTTACCTGCAAGCTTTCGTGCTTCACGCTTTCTGCGAATTCTGTCTTCTTTCAGCCGCAATGACGCTGGCGCTGGCGGCGCTGGTCGTAGCGGCGAAGTTCCTGCTTCCCGCTCGCGGACATTGATCGCAATTTGTGTTCTGGCGCCAGGCTAACGCTCAGCTTTTGCCGGTCTCAGCCAGTTTCTGATTGATTTCCTGGCGCAGCTTTTCAATCGTCAGATTTTCGTTCGGAACCATTCGGCCGTTGATGAAGACTGTCGGCGTGGAATTGACGCCGAGCGCGGTGGCGCGCTGCTCGTCAGACGATACCAGCGCCATGACTTTAAGCCCGTCCATATCTTTCATGAAACGCGCAGTGTCCAGCCCCAACTGGCGCGCGAAATTGATCGCAACCGGACGGAAATCGCCTACCTCGCTCCACACGGATTGATTCTCGTATAGCAGATCGTGCATCTCCCAGAATTTGCCTTGCAGACTCGCGGCGGCAGAGGCGTAAGACGCTTCGAGCGCGTGCTTGTGAATTTGAGTCAGCGGGAGATGATAAAAGACAAGCTTGACGCGGTTTCCGTATTCGCCCTTGAGCGTTTTTAGAATCGGATGCAGGCCGCCGCAGGGCGGACACTGGTAATCGCCAAACTCTTCGATGGTGACGACACCTTTGGTTGTCGCTACGTCAGTTGTCGGGACAGGGCTGCCGGAAGGCCCCGGAATCGCTGAAGGCTGGGGCGGCGTCGAGCGGAACAACAAAGCTCCCGCGCCGAGAGCCACGCCCAGAACGGTCGCGATGATCACAAAAGGCAAGTAACGTTTCATCAATAACCAATCCTTTAAGAATCTAAAGATCGAACTCCATCACTTCGGAGATCAGCCAAACATCATTCGCCGTTACCTTAATACAGATCACTGGATTCTGAAAAGCGGATGCTCCCGAACGAGTTTGTCACGGTTCAGTAATGATAACGGGCCTGAAGAAAGTCTATGCGGCTGTCGCTGACCAAATACACAATGCGATGTTCCTGTGTCAGCCGCCGCGACCACGTGTTCGGAGCCAGGTATTTCAGAGGCTCCGGTTTGCCTATGCCGGTGAAAGGATCGCGCATAATGTCTTCGATGATGTCGAAAGCGCGCAACGCGACCTTGCGCTCGGTTTCCACCCAATAGCGCATATCTTCTCGAAATTCAGGGTGGAAGACCGCATCGCGTTCAGGTTTGGCTTTACTCTTCTTCATCAAGGTCGAGGTCTTGCCGCAGCTTCTCCAGCGACTGCGGCTTCGGCGCTTTCGTCTGCGCGCGGCGCAAAGCCTTCAGCAACCGTTGCGCGTTTTTAGGAGAACGTAACAGATGGGCGGTCTCCAGCAGACTGGAAAGCTCCGACGCCGTCACCAGCGCGACATCCTCAAAACCGCGACGGCTGATAATTACAATCTCCCTGTCCGCAGTCACCTGCTCGAGCAATGACGCCAGATTCTCACGAGCGTTGCTGTAAGTGGTTTGAATCGCCATAAACACCTCAATTGGACAGGAAGACTGTACAGTTGTGAAAAAGCCGGGTCAAGCAGGATTGGCTCAAAACCGGTGCCGGAGTTTTATCGCGCCGTCTCCCACACGATCTCGCCGTTGATGACCGTCATTACGCATCGCGTCTTCAAAATCTCCGGCTCAGGAATTTTCATGATGTCGGCTGAAAGCACGGTCAGATCGGCGGCCTTACCTTTTTCAATCGAGCCTCGCTGCTTCTCTTCAAACGCGGCGAAGGCGGCCCAGATCGTGAACATCTTCAACGCCTGTTCGCGCGTGGCTTTCTCTTCGGGATGCCAGCCTTCGCCCGAAAAGCCTTTTTGATCCTTGCGCGCGACGGCGGCGTAAAATTCGATCATCGGCTCGCCGCGTTCGACCGGAGCGTCGGAGCCTCCGGCGACGACGTTACCCTGTTTGATAAACGTCTGCCAGGCGTAAGCGCCTTTCAGACGATTCAATCCCAGACGGCTCGCCGCGAAATGCAGGTCGCCGATGGCGTGCGAAGGCTGCATTGACGGGATGATTTTCAATTTGGCGAAGCGCGGGATGTCGTCCGGGTGGACGATCTGCGCGTGTTCGACGCGCCAGCGCGGATCGCTTCGATCCTGGCGTTCGATCATCGGCACGTCGTTGAAGGCGCGCTCGTACCAGTCGAGAATCGTGCGGTTGGCGCGGTCGCCGATGGCGTGGACTTCGACCTGTATGCCTTTGCGCAAAGCGTCGCGGAGCATCGGCAAGACCTGCTCTTCTTTCTGCGTCAAAAAGCCGTTGGTGTCGTGATCGGAGTAATTTTCGAGCAACGCCGCGCCTTTCGAGCCGAGCGCGCCGTCAATCGTGACTTTGATCGTGCGAATCGTGAGCCGTCCGTCGTAGAGGCCAATCTGCGGGCCTTCGCGCAACAGGCGTTGAACGTCGGCGCCGGGGCCGCGAATCGCTTCGTAAAGCCTGATCTTCAGCTTCTGCTCGCCGAGCAGCTTCTTCATCGCCTCGATCTGATCCCACGAAACCCCGGCGTCCTGAATCTGAGTCCAGCCGAGCGAGAGGCTGCGTTTGTCGGCCAGGATCAAAGCTTGTTCAAGATCGGCTTTGGTCGAAGCCGGAATGTATCGCGCGATCAAGCCCTGCGCACGGTCAAGCAGCATGCCGTTCGGCTCGCCGTTCTTGTCTTTCATGATTTCGCCGCCGAACGGGCTATCGGCGCCTTTGTCAATGCTGGCGATTTTGAAAGCAGCGCTGTTGGCGACCGCTCCGTGACCGTCGGCGCGCGTCAGGTAAACCGGATTGTTCGGCGCGATTTTGTCCAAATCCCATCGGGTCGGAAACGCCTGCGGCTTCCAGAACGTCTCGATCCAGCCGCGTCCCGTCACCCATTCGCCCGGTTTGGCTTTGTCCACGCGCGCTTTGACTTTGGCCAGAAAATCTTCGAGGCTCGTTGTGCCTTCCAGGTTCAGATTCATCTCGCGGAAGCCGACGCCGGAAAAATGGTAGTGCGAATCGGTCAGGCCGGGCACGACCGTCGCGCCTTTCAGGTCAATGACCTTGACACCTTTGGTCTCGAATCTTTTCGCATCGGCGTTCGAGCCTACGAAAACTATCTTTCCGTATTTGACCGCGATGGCTTCGGCCTTCGGCAAGTCGTCATTGACCGTGTAGACATTGCCGTTTTTGAAGACAATGTCGGCGGCGGGTTCGGGCTTTTGGATAAACGCGATTTTGTCGTTGAAGGCTGCAAACGAAAGCGCGGCGACGAGCAGGGTCGGGACAATGAATCTCATGGTTCCTCCGGTTGTGGATGATGCGTATTGCCTGAAGAAGGCCGCGATTGTATCGCTTGTCGGCGGCAAGCCAAAGGCTGGCGGTGTGGCTGAAAAAAATCTTGCCCCGAAATGGAAGAAAACCAGGGCGTGGTTCGTCCAATGGTCGTGAAGCAAATGTGACCGCGGTATTCGATGCAAAAACTTCAGGCATTTTATGGAACGGTGCGTCGTGATGAGTGAACAGGCGAGCGAGAGGCGTCTGATCGAGGCCTGTCAACAAGGTGATCGCGAAGCTTTCCGCGAACTGTTCGACGTCCACAAGGATCGCGTGTGGTCGGTCGCCCGACATTTCACGGGCGACGAAGCCGTAGCGCGCGACGTGACGCAACAGGTCTTTCTGAAGCTGTTCACCGGCATCGCGCAGTTCCGTCACGAGGCGAATTTCAAAACCTGGCTCTACCGGTTGGTGGCGAATGAATGCCTGGATGAATTTCGGAAAAGGCGCAGGCTGATTTCATTCGATTTCTTCCGGTCTGAAGATGGCGATGAGCGGGGCGAGGTTGATATGCGTGATTGGCGGCAGGAGGCTTTTCAGGAAGAGAGCCTGGCGCGGCTTGAAATTTCGGAAGCCGTGAAGTCGGCGGTGATGCAATTGAAACCGAAATTGCGGATGGCGATCCTGCTGAAATATTTCGAGGATTTATCTTACGAGCAGATGGCCGAGGCGCTCGGTTGTTCGGCGGGGACGGTGGCTTCGCGACTCAATCGCGGCCACAAGGCGTTGGCGCAAAAGTTGACGCACCTGCGCGGAATCATCGGCGCGGCGGAGTGAAAACAACGATGTTCTGGAATCACGTCAGCAAAAAACTTTCGGCTTACCGTCACGGCGAATTGCCGTCTGAAGAATCGCGCCGCGTGGCTGAGCACCTGGCTGATTGCAGCCGATGCCGCGATGAGTACGAAGAGATCAAATTCGGCGCGCGATTGGCGCAGCGGCTTGCGCTCGAACAGGCTCCGGCGGATTTGTGGAATGAGTTGGAAGCGGTGATGGATGGAGGAACGATTCACCGCAGAGGCGCAGAGAACGCGGAGGCGCCGCAGAGAAAATCATTCTGGCCGTTGCCATCATTCAAGCTGGGCGCGGCTTTCGCAGTTTTGTTGCTGATTGGTTTTGGCGTGTTCTGGTTTCAATCGAGGAAGACGCCGAGACCGTTCTGGGAAGTCGCGCGGATCGAAGGTCAGCCTGTGATCGGATCGAAAGTAATTGGAGAAGTCGGGAAGTTGTCGCTCGGCGAATGGTTGACGACGGACGACGAGTCGCGCGCGCGAATTGATGTCGGCCAGATCGGTCTGGTGACAGTCGAACCGAACTCGCGGTTGAAGCTGGCCGAGGCGCGCGATGAAGAGCATCGGCTGGCGATGACGCGCGGCAGGATGAGCGCGTTGATCTGGGCGCCGCCGCGACAGTTTTACGTTGACACGCCCTCGGCGGTGGCGGTTGATCTGGGTTGCGCCTACACGCTGGAAGTCAACGACGACGGGCAGGCGGTGTTGTCTGTCACGGCGGGCTGGGTGGCGTTTGAATCCGAAGGGCGCGAATCGTTCGTGCCGCGCGACGGGATGTGCGTGACTCGGCCCGGCATCGGCCCCGGCACGCCTTATTTCAACGACGCTTCAGAAGAGTTCAAGCAGGCGCTGGCGAGGTTCGACACTGCGGGAATGGATTGGCCGTCGCGCGCCGCTGCGCTCGGAATCATTCTCTATCAAGCGCGCGAGCGCGACGCCCTGACATTGTGGCACCTGCTGTCGCGCACGTTCGGAGAAGAACGAGGGTTGATTTACGACAAACTCGCGTCGTTTGTGCCTCCGCCCGCAGGCGTGACGCGCGAAGGCGTTCTCAGCCGCGATAAAAAAATGCTCGATCTGTGGTGGGAAAATCTGGGACTGGGCAGCGCCGATTTCTGGCGAATGTGGAAAGGCCCGGCGCCGAAATAAGAAGGCAAACGAAATTTGCGGCGTAAGGCCGGAGATATTTCATATTCAATATCAAGTATTGCATATGAAATATGGCCTGGACGCCGCTTTCAACAATCAACCAACGGAGGAAAACTTATGAAATTCGGAAGACTTCGATCAACTTCATTCGCGATGATGGCGCTGGCCGTCGCAATGGCTTTCAATCAATCAGCTCAGGCGGGGCCGCCGCTGATCTGCCATCCGTTTGAAATCGGCAATGCGAAATCGCTGCCGTGGGCCGGAAGCGAGTGGCGCACAGTAAAACCGGATTACGACATCAACCGTTTGGTTGAAGACACGCTGGCGCTGCTCACGCCCGACACGCCGGTCATCGTGCGAATGGAGACGCTGCGGCGCGCGACGATGTATGCCGTGTGGGCACAGCGCGACAGCGAAGTGAAGCTGGCGGCGAAGAACGACAAGGTCGCGGGGCAATTGCTGGATCGGTTGATGGGGCGGCTGAAACAATCGGCGGTCGGCGGCAAGCCAAACACGCTGGCGATGTTCGACGCCGGATATTTTATCGAAAGCTGGCGACAGGCCACCGACGCCAGGAGCGCGCCGCAAATGGATGGTTACGGGATGATTGTCAAAGCTACAAACATGCGCGGCGGCGACGCCTCGATGGAATTCGCCTCGGCGCTGATCACCAGCATGCGTTCGGACAAGGCCGCGCATCGGGCGCATTTGCAAAAAGCCGTCGCCGGAGCGCCCGAAGGCTCGCTGCTGGCCAAAAACATCGTCAAACATTTTTCAGACAAGGGACGCAATCTGGCCGAACTGCGCGCCAGCGTCGGGTTGGCGAAGAATTGACTCGAAAGCCAATCTGAGCGGCAAACGCGAACTGCTTTTCACCGGCTCAAAATAAAAAGCGGCTGCGCTTGAATTGAAAGCGCAGCCGCTTTTTATTTTGCTCATCTCTTGCCGCGCCCAGGGCTTTTGTAAAGTCGGTTGCATAAACTAAAGCCCATAACCGAACACCTACAACATATAACCCCTTCCTTCAAACCGCCACTGGATTGAGTCATTGAAGGAAAATTTATAGGTTGTAGGTTGTAGGCGCGGGGCTTTAGGCTTTTCCTGGCGACTGTGCGAAAGCCCTGCCGCCGCGCCGAACTGATTTGACGCTCGCTGGACGCGCAAGTAGTATCCAAGCTCTTTCGTAAATTCACGGATTCATCGAAAACGAATGTTATGAAATCTGACGCGGTCATTCCCGAATACACTATTCGTCAATGCGCGACGCTCGAAGAGTACGAAGCTTGCCTGCAGATGCAACGCGATGTCTGGCAATTTTCCGATCTGGATGTGACGCCGCTGCGCTCGTTCGTCATCACGCGACGCAGCGGTGGTTTTACGATGGGCGCGTTCGATGCGTCGAACAAACTGTTTGGCTTCGCGCACGCGCTCGCGGCTTTCGACGAAAATCTGCGGCCTTATTACTACTCGCAAATGCTCGCGGTCGAACCCCGGCTTCAAAACGCGGGGATCGGCGTGAAGCTGAAATTGGCGCAGCGCGAGCATGCGTTCAAAACCGGCGTCCCGCTGATGACGTGGACATTCGATCCGCTGCAATCGCGCAACGCTTATCTGAATATCATCAAACTGGGCGGAGTGGTGCGGCGGTATTACGTCAATTATTACGGCAACAAAAGCACCAGCGCGCTTCATCGCGGCCTGGACACCGACCGGTTGTTCGTCGAATGGTGGGTACGTTCAGATCACGTCGCGGACGCGCTTGCGGGCAAACGCCGGGCAGACAAGCCGGAAGCCGTTGTTGAAGTTCCGCGTGACATCGAGGCGGTGAAGAAACAAGATATGGACGAAGCCCGCCACTGGCAGTTGCATGCGCGCGATGGATTTCAGAAGCGCTTGAGTGAAGGATTGTACTGCGCGGGTTTTGAAGCTGACCCGAACGGCGTCAGCCGCTACCTGTTTTTCAGAGACGATCAACGAGAGAGGGAAGAGAGCTACAAACAATGAAAATCGAACGCATCGAACTACGCGAAATCCGATTGCCGCTGGTCGCGCCGTTTGAAACCAGCTTCGGGCGCACGACCGAGCGCCGCATCATCATCGTCAAAGCCTTCAGCGAAGGCCTGATCGGCTGGGGCGAATGCACAGTCGGCGAACATCCGTTTTACAACCACGAATCAACCGAAAGCTGCTGGATGATCATCCGCGATTACGTCGCGCCGATGGTTCTGGGCAAGGAGATCGAATCGCCCGAACAGATTCCTCAACTGACCCGATTGATTCGCGGAAACAAGATGGCGCGCGCCGCGGTCGAATGCGCCGTCTGGGATTTGGAGGCGCGCCGGCAAAACAAACCGCTCTGGCAATTGCTCGGCGGAACGCAGGAAGTGATCAACTGCGGCGTTTCAATCGGCCTGGAAGACAACGACGCCGCGATGATCAAGAAAGTCGAGAAGGAAGTCTCCGCCGGTTATCAGCGCATCAAGATCAAGATCAAACCGGGCCGCGATTATGAAATGATCAAAGCCATCCGCAAGGAGTTTCCCGAAAAAACGATGTCGGTTGACGCCAACTCGGCCTACACGCTCGCGGACGCCGATCTGCTCAAAAAGCTGGACGAGTTCAATCTGCTGATGATCGAGCAGCCGCTGGCCTACGACGACATCGTTGACCACGCCGAGTTGCAGCCGCAGTTGAAAACCTCAATTTGTCTGGACGAATCAATCCTGAGCGTGGACGACGCGCGCAAAGCTCTGAAGCTCGGCGCGTGCCGGATCATCAACGTCAAGCTTGGCCGCGTTTCGGGCCACACTGAAGCGCGTAAGATTCAGGCTTATTGTTACGAGCGCAACATCCCGGTCTGGTGCGGCGGGATGCTGGAAGCGGGCATCGGGCGCGCACACAACATCGCGATGAGCGCGCTGCCCGGCTTCACGCTGCCCGGCGATGTGTCGGCGTCGAAGCGTTACTGGGCGGAAGACATCATCACGCCGCCGGTCGAAGTCACGCCGCAGGGGACTATTCCGCGACCAACGGGCGTAGGGATTGGGTATGAAGTGAACGAGAAGCGGATTGAGGCGTTGACAGTAAAAACCGAAGTCATCAAGTAAGGATGCAACAGCCCGTAGAATTTGAACGTGACATCTTGTCATTTCAATAATCGGGTTGACGCGGATAGTTGTGGCCTCGTTCTTCTGGAAGTCGCCACGGCGATGATTGCATGCGCTTTCAAGGTTTGTTGGGGTTCTGGCTGTCGTCTGGTATTTGCTCGGCACATCCGGAGTCGTTAAGTTCGGAATCTTGTGGCCTACGACTGATGGAGATGAAGTTCTTATTGCCGGGGTTCGGTACACTGTCACAGCAACGCGTGCGGCTGATTACATCTATCTTGTGGCTTGGTATGCTACGTCGCTGTTGTTAGCGATAGGCGCGCGCGCCATTGGCGGTAAATTCGATACAAAGAGGTAACTGAGATGAAAGCAATGTGGAACGGCGCGACGCTTGCCGAAAGCGATCAGACAATTGTTGTCGAAGGCAATCACTACTTTCCGCCCGACGCGATCAACAAAGAGTATTTTCAGTCGAGCGACACGCACACGGTCTGCGGCTGGAAGGGAACGGCGAGTTATTACAACGTCGTCGTCAACGGGGAAGTGAACAAAGACGCGGCGTGGTATTATCCAAGCGCGAAGGACGCAGCGAAGAACATTGAAAATTACGTTGCGTTCTGGAAGGGCGTGGTTGTAAAGGAATGAGCGGAGGGCGAAGTCATGTCAGAAGCTACGGTTGAATCTGTGCTCACAGTTTTCAGGCGCCTGCCCGTTCGTGAACAGGCGCAGTTGTTGGAGATTCTCGCTCACGAGTTGAAGCGGGAGAAACCGCGCGAGAATGGTCAGGTTTCTCCGCCTGTTGTGGAAAAAGATCGCAGCCGTGAAGAAAAATGGCTGGCCGACCACAGCCGTGAATATACCAATCAGTGGGTGGCGCTGGAGGGAGATCAACTGATCGCTCACAGTTTCAACGCCGCTGAAGTGTTCGCCGCCGTTAAATCTCTCGGCGTCGAGCGCCCTTTGTTTGTTCGTGTCGAAGACCCCGATGCGCCTCCTTTTGCCGGTTTCTGATCCCGTCTGGTCACAGCTATGCCATATCAATTGAGTTTTAACGTTGAGCATCATTACCCCTCTACTTCCAGAGGAATAACGATGCCTGTGATTTTGACAGTGGGAAATAAGACTGTTGATTGTCGAGCAAAGGTTGATACAGGCGCCGAGTACTGTCTTTTTCAACGAGAGCTTGCCGAGGGGCTTGAGCTTGATTTGGAGAGCGGCGAGTTTATGAAGATGAACACGCTCGGTGGTCCCATCCCAACATACGGGCATCAAGTGGTGATGCAGACACTAGGCATGACGTTTGATGTGATGGTTTACTTTGCGGAGGATTACGGAATATCACGAAATCTGTTGGGTAAACACGGCTGGCTTGAGCAAGTCAGAATAGGCTTGATTGATCACGACGAAATCCTATATGTCAGTCCGTATAACGAATAAGCAAATATGTCCCATCGAGCGCATAAAACAAAATCAATCGAGCAGGAGATAGCGGATTTGAGCCGCGAGATATTGGAGCACGATTATAGTTATTACGTGCTCAACGAGCCGACCGTGGCCGACGTCGAATACGACGCGATGATGAAGCGGTTGCGCGAATTGGAAGCGGAGCGGCCCGATCTGATCACGCCCGACAGCCCGACGCAGCGCGTGTCTGGACAGGTGGCCGAAGGCTTCGAGGAGTATCACCACAAGGTCCCGATGCTGTCGCTCGACAACAGCTACAGCATTGAGGATTTACGCGCGTGGGCCAAACGATGCGAGAAGCTGGCCGGAGGCCGCGCGTTCGATTACGTCGTCGAATTGAAGATTGACGGGTTGAGCCTGGCGCTGATTTACGAAGAGGGAAGGCTGGCGCGCGCCGTGACGCGCGGCGATGGCTCTCGTGGCGAGGTTGTGACAAACAATGCGAAGACGATCAGGTCAATCCCGCTCAGGATCAAGGGGAGAGATGGGAAGAAGCAATCGCCGTTATTTGATGACTCGATGAAAGAGGTCGAAGTGCGCGGCGAAGCCTATCTGCCAACCGATGCGTTTCGGAGGATCAATCGCGAGCGCGAAGAGGCTGAGTTGCCATCGTTCGCCAATCCGCGCAATGCGGCTTCTGGCGCGATGAGGCAACTCGACCCGCGGATAGTCGCGGAGCGGCGGCTGAATATTTTCTGCTATCAACTGCTCTTCGACGGCGCGCCAGCGTTCCCGACGCAACACGAATCACTCGAATGGCTGGCCAAACACGGGTTCAGGGTCAACCAGAACAATCGTTACTGCAAGACGATTGAAGACGCGGTGGCGTTTTGCAACGAATGGGAGACGCGACGAGATGAGTTGAGCTACGAGATTGACGGTGTTGTGGTGAAGATCAATCAGGTGGCTGTGCAGGAAGAGTTGGGCGCGACGTCCAAATCGCTGCGCTGGGCGATTGCCTACAAATTTCCGGCGCGGCAGGTTTCGACGCAGTTGTTGGATGTGATTTATCAGGTCGGGCGCACAGGCGCTGTGACTCCGGTCGCTGTGCTCGAACCCGTGTTGCTCGCAGGCACTACGGTTTCGCGCGCCAGCCTGCACAACGCCGACGAGATGAAGCGGCTGGGCGTGATGCGCGGCGATTTCGTCTTCATCGAAAAGAGCGGCGAGATCATTCCGCAAGTCGTCAAAGTCATCACCGAACGCCGCACGGGCGAAGAGACGGAATTTGAATTCCCGACGCATTGCCCGGTGTGCGGCGCAAAACTCGTCAAACCCGAAAGCGAGGCCGTGACGCGGTGCCCCAATCCCGATTGTCCGGCAAAATTGCGCGAAGGCTTGCTGCATTTCGCATCGCGCCGCGCGATGCGTATCGAAGGGCTGGGCGTCGCGCTCGTTGAGCAACTGACTTCGCCGCGAACTAAACGCGACAAAAAAGGCGAAGTCGTGACCGATGAAAAAGGTCAACCGTCGCAATCGCCGCCGCTCGTGCGCGACGCCGCCGATCTTTACGGCCTTGCTGAACGGCGCGATGAACTGATCGCGCTCGATCGAATGGGCGCCAAGTCGGCGGACAATTTGCTTCAACAGATCGAAGCCAGCAAGGACGCTGGATTGGCGAGGTTGGTTTACGCGCTCGGTATTCGGCACGTGGGCGAGCGCACGGCTGGTATTCTGTCCAATCATTTTGGCTCCATCGAAAAATTATCGGCGGCGTCGAGCGAAGAGTTGGCAAACATTTTCGAGATCGGCGATGTCGTCGCGGCCTCAGTCCACGAATGGTTCAAATCATCTCTAAATCGGAAGCTGGTCAAACGCCTTGCCGAAGCCGGTGTGAAGATGGAGATGGTGAGCGCGGGCGGGCAACAGGTTCCTAGAGTCTTTGAGGGGAAGACGTTCGTTCTGACCGGGACTCTGCCGACGATGAAGCGCGATGAAGCCAAGCTATACATTGAATCTCGAGGCGGAAGAGTGAGCGGGTCGGTCAGTAAAAAAACGGACTTCGTGGTCGCCGGAGCCGAAGCGGGATCGAAGCTCGACAAAGCGCAGGAACTCGGTGTCAAAATTATTGATGAAGCCGGACTTCTAAACCTCAGCCGAAGTTAAGCCTAATAATTGCCATAGCTTAGCC
>JAJVID010000071.1 GCA_022072205.1 Acidobacteriota bacterium | reverse complement strand
AAACAATGGCGGCGCGAAAAGGCCGCGTCGCTCAACGTTCCGCCTTACGTGATTCTGCACGATAGCGCGCTCGAAGAGATTGCGCGGCTGCGACCGCAATCGCCCGATCAGCTCCGCGTGATCAAAGGCATCGGAGACGGCAGGCTGGCGCAGTTCGGAGCGGAGATCATCGGCGTCGTTGGGGATTTTGCGGCCGGGGCTAAACCGGAGCCGGCGAGATTCATTCTGCAGACGCCGCCGGTTCGGACGTCCGAGATGACGCGCGATTGGCGGCTGCAGGTCGAAATCTGGCGACAGGGTGGAGCGAAGCCTGACCGAAAAATCCTTCTGAATTTATTGCGCGATCTGCGCGAAGGCGAGCGCGACGATTTGATCACCGTGATCGGCGCGCTCAAGGATTTGAACGTCAAAGAAGCGGGAGAAAATCTGTTGATCCTGCTCGGCGAAACGACGAACGGGAATTTGCTCAATGCGATTTGTGACGCGCTGGGGCAGCTTGGCGTTGAAGATGCGGCTGGCGATTTGGTCAGGCTGCTCGATGATGAACGTCAGGGAGCGCGTCGGATTGCGGCTCGCGCGCTTGGCCGCCTCCGCGCAAAGCCGGCGTTATGCAAGCTTGAACGACTGGCGGCGACCGATGCGGCGGAAAGCGTCCGCATCGCGGCAGCCGCAGCGGCGCGGATGATCAAATCGGAATCGAAATGACTCTCAATGCTTCTCGTAGACAATGATCAGCGCGAGGTCGCCTTTACCTGTCTGCTTCAATCCGTGCGAACTGCCGGGACGGGTGAGAATCGCGTCGCCCGGCTTGACGGGAAATTCCTTGCCGTTCATCTGCATCACGCCTTCTCCGCTGAGGATGTAATAAACCTCGTCTTCTTTTTGCAGGTGGTAACCAATCGCAGCGCCGGGATGCAGCACACGTTTGCGGAATACCTGTTTGAAGTTCGTGGCCTTCTCGAAAAAGCTGTAGCCGGTCGAGCGTCCTGGGCCGTTGTGCGGCGCGGGACCAGGCTTGGCCACTTCGGCGTCGCGTTCGAGAATGTAGCCTTCAGCAGCCGCTGCTTTCGACTCGCCGGAATTTTGCGCCGAGGCTTGCGAGCGGTTCCACGTCGCCGCCTGCCAGCCAGCCAGCGCGCCCGTCAAGACAAGAATCGTCATCGTCAAAATCTTCTTCATCTCTCAACCTCCAATTCAAACTCGACAATTAACGGCAGATGATCCGAACCGATCCGCTCGCCGGTCTTCACCTGAATAATTTTGATGTCGTCGCTGACAAGGCAATGATCCAGCGGGATCATCAGCCATTTGAAAAACAGAACCGCCGGCCAGGAAGGGAGCGGGCCGAATCGTTTTCCAGCAGGAACCATTCGCGCCCGTTTGGCGAAGTTTCGGTAATAAGGCGACCAGGGCGTGATGTTCAAATCGCCGACACAGATTTTCGGCGCGGACAATTTCAGTAAGCAGTCAGCCGCAGACGCGAGCGTTTTGTTCCTCAACTCGAAATGGCTATTCTGAATCGGAGTGCGCGGATGAATCGAAAGCAGCGACACAACGGCGCGCTCGAAATCCACTTTCGCCAGAATGCCTGGCCGCGCGTCGCCTTCCGGCAAAACAATTGGCGCCGACTCGAACGGGAAGCGGCTGTAAAGCGCCATCCCCGACCCGCCATCCCTCGGCTTCATCTCGCTGAACGGGTACAGACTTCGCAACGCCTTCAGCGAATCGCACCACGCGGCGTCCACTTCCTGAACTATCAACAGGTCCGGGGCCTGCCTTTGCGCAAAGGCGATGAAGGTCTCGCGCGCGGTATTTTCAAAATTGACGTTGGCGAGTATCAACTTCACGCGGCGCCCGCCATCTCGATTGCTCGCTGATTTCTTTACGCCAGCGTACCACGGAGCGACCTCAGCCAGATTTATCGCCACGCCCAGCGCCGCAACAACCGCCCAACGCCACTCCCCGTAGAGAAAGCAGGCGAGCAGACAGGCGGATGAACCCAGCAGGTATTGAATTCTAAAGTGGGACGCGAGTTCAGCGTACTTGCTCAAACGGCCCAGATAACCGGCCATGCTGAACAACAGGACGCAGATCAGGCTCAACTGTGTGATGATAAGAAACAACTCTCGCTACCAGATCTTTAGCCATAGGGCTTTCAAACCAGATTTCCCCCGCGCAACTCTTCGGCCAGGTATTCGCTGGCTCGCCATGAAACCGCCGCAATCGAAAGCGTACAATTTTTCTCCGGGCAGGAGACGAACGACGCGCCGTCAACCACGAAAAGATTTTTGACTTCGTGCGCCTGATTGAATTTATTCACCACTGAAGTTTTCGGATCGTCACCCATTCGCGCCGTGCCGACTTCGTGCGTGGCGTCGCCGGGCGGAGGCGGCAACGTGCGGCTGTACGGCGCGATCTCGGCGCCGGCGGCGCGCAGCAATTCTTCGGCGTTGTCGTACATCAACTCGGCCATCTTCAATTCGTTGTCGCGCCACCTGGCGTTGAACCGAAGCTGCGGAATGCCGTAACGATCTTTCAATCCACCGGGATCAATCTCGCAGTAGTTGTCGAAATACGGCAGGCATTCGCCGAAGCCCGCCAGCGAGACGCGCGATGGATTCAGATCACGAACTCCTTTCTTGAAATCGGAGCCGAAGCCTTCGACTCGTTTGGCGTAACCCGGAAACGCGCTCGATCCGCTGTTGGGTTGATATTGCCAGCCGCGCAGGACTGAAATTTTGCGCCCGCCTTTTATATTCGTGTGGCGCGGGATGTAAACGTGACCGCCGCCTGCGCCGTCGTCGTTGAAAATTTCCGACGCTTTCAGATCGGGCAGGAAGCCGCTGACGAACCCCGCTTTGAAATTGTCCATCAGGTAATGGCCAAGCGCACCCGAAGCGTTGGCCAGACCGTTTTCGTGGTGGCGCGTTTTGGAATTGAGCAGGATGCGCGTTGATTCCATCGCGCCCGCGCCGAGCACGACGACCTTCGCGCGGGCTTCGTAAGTCAGTTTGTTTTTCGTGTCAATGAACTCAACGCCGCGCGCCCTGCCGGTCTTCGGGTCGAGCAACACGCGGTGAACCGCAGCGCCCGTGCGCAATGTGAAATTCTTTCGCCCGGCCAGTTTTGGAATGATCGCGTCGAGCGTCGAGAAGCGCGACGCCGTCGAACAGCCGTAATCGCAATGGCCGCAGAAATGGCAGGCCGCGCGATTGTCGCGATTTTTCAAGATGATCGCTTTGCGAATCGGGATGACGGGGATGCCAATCTTTTTGCCGCCTTTGATCAGGTGAACTTCGCCGCAACGTGGCGGCGGAGTCGGCGCGTGGTAATTCCCATCGGGCGTGACAGCCAATCCCTCGCGCGTGCCGAAGACGCCCATCAAATCTTCGGCTTTGTCGTAATACGGCGCGAGGTCCTGATAAGAAATCGGCCAGTCCTCGCCCGCGCCGTCTTGAAGCGATTTCGGCTTCAAGTCGAATTCTGACATTCGCAGGCTGACGCGCGCCCAGGTGTTGGTGCGCCCGCCGACAGCGTGGATGCGCGTCCAGTGAAAGTCGGAACCAGGCGCGGTGGCGTAGCGGTCAACGCGCGGATGAACGTAGAGATGTTCGGTGTACGCGCTGACCTTCCACAGTCCGTCGTATTGGCCGGGCTTGCCCAAACCTCGAAACGGCATTTCGTAAGGCCACGAATGTTCGGTGTGAAAGATCGTGTTGCGATCCCACTTCGGGCCGATTTCGAGCAGCAGGACGTTCAAGCCTCGATTGACCAGCACGTGCGCGGCGATGCCGCCAGCCGCGCCGGAACCGACAATAATTGCGTCGTAGACGATCTTTTTCTGCGCCATTGCTCTTGGTTGAAATTTGGAAGCCGAACTGCGGGAAGTTGATTTTGCCGCGTCAATAACCGCAGGCCAGCGGATTATCTGAATGGTCTGACCAGAAGTCAACTTGAGGCAGAAGGCCCCAGGTACAACTGAAAAACGCCTCTGATTGAGTAAATCATCAACCCTGCGCCGATTTTCTTTTTTGAGATGAACTTTCCTTTTTCATCTTCAACGCCTGCCGCTGCAATTCGTAAAGTTTTGTCAGAGCTTCAATCGGACTCATCTCATTGATCTCCAGATTGACCAGCGCATCCAGTATTTCAGCGGGCAAAGGAGCGCCTCCGGCGGCGAGCGGTCTGGCTTGAGTGTTTCCGCCGTTGTGGCTGTCGAGTAGTTCTTTCGCGCGATGGATCACGGGTTTGGGCAATCCGGCCAACTGCGCGACGTAAATGCCAAAACTTTTTTCGGCGCGCCCCGGCTCGACTTTGTGCAGGTAGCGCACCTCGGAGCCTTTCTCTTCAACCGCCAGATGGAAATTGCGCGCGCGCGGCAGGTAATCGGGCGCGTCAGTCAGTTCGTGGTAGTGAGTCGCAAACAACGTCTTCGCCGCCACGCGCGGATTGTTGTGCAGGAATTCGATCACCGAGCGCGCGATTGACAACCCGTCGGCGGTCGAAGTCCCCCGCCCGACTTCATCAAGCAAGATCAAACTCCGCGCGGTCGCGCTATTCAGGATGGTGGCGGTTTCGATCATCTCGACCATGAAGCTGGAATGGCCGCGCAGCGTGTAATCATGCAGACCGACGCGAGTGAAAATGCGATCAACGATGCTGAGTTTCGCCGACGCAGCGGGAACGAAACCGCCGATCTGCGCCAGCAGGCAGATCAACGCGACCTGACGCAGGTAAACCGACTTCCCAGCCATGTTCGGCGCAGTCAGCAGCATGATCTGCGGCGCGTCATTCGACTTTCCATTCGCCGCATCGCCGCTCGAAAGCCACGTGTCATTCGGCGCGAAGTGGCGCTCGGCTTCATTGCCCGATTCCGGCAGCCGCTGTTCGATCATCGGATGGCGGCCTTTCGTAATCACAATCTCGCCGCCTTCGTTGAGTTCGGGTCTGACGTAATTGAACCGCGCCGCCGCTTCGGCCAGCGCGGAGCAAACATCAATGTGCGCAATGCCGGCGGCGACCTGCGCGATACGGTCGGCATGACGGCTGATTTCGGAGCAGACCTGGCGGTATAGATTTGTTTCGAGTTCGATGATGCGCTCGCGTGCGTTGGCGATCAGCGATTCGTGTTCCTTCAGTTCCAGAGTGAAGAAGCGTTCGGCGTTTGTCAGCGTCTGTTTGCGAATGTAATCGCCGGGCGCGAGTTTCAGATTTGGCTTCGTAATCTCGATGTAATAGCCGAAGACCTTGTTGTAACCGACCTTGAGCGAGCGGATGCCGGTGCGTTCGCGTTCGCGCGTTTCGAACTTCGACAAAAAATCTTTCCCGCCCGCGAGCACGCCACGCAATTCATCAAGCTCAGCCGAAAAACCTGCGCGGATGATGTTCCCTCTTTCAAAATCAGAAGACGGTCGGTCGGTGACCGCGCGCAAAACATAATCAACGACGTCTTCGCAATCTTTCAGTGGCTTGATGAAACCGGACGGGGCCTTATGTTTTTCGAGCGCGGAGCGAATCGCGGGCGCGGCGCGCAAGCTTCGCGCCAGCATCACGACTTCCATCGGCACAGCGATCTTCCGCCGAATGCGCCCCAGCAACCGTTCGATGTCCAGGATTTCATTCAGCCCTGCGCGAATCTTTTCCCGCACGGCTTCGCGCTTGAAAAACCATTCGACTGCGTCCTGCCGCGCGCGCAATTCAACAACGTCCAGCAGCGGATGGCGCAGCCACCGTCGCAATCGCCGTCCGCCCATCGGTGTCGCAGTTAGGTCAATCGTCGAGACAAGCGAACCGGTAGGCTGGCCGCCGGTGAAATCCCAGCCTTGAAAAATCTCAAGGTTGCGCATGGTCTGCGGATCGAGCCGCATGAATCTGTCAGTCGTGTAGCTTTGAAGCCGGTCTAGATTGGCCAAAGCGTCGGGCTGAGTGTCACGCAGATAAACAATGATGGCGCCCGCAGCCCGCGCCGCCAGCGGGCGATCTTCGCACCCGTAAGCCGCCAGCGTTCTGACGCCGAAATGTTCGAGCAACGCCCGCCGCGCCGTCTTCAATTCGACCTGCGAGTCGTCGAGCTTCGTCATCGCGCGGATTTCAATATCGGGCGCTTGCTGGCTGCGCGGCGTCAGCAATTCGGACGGCCCCAAACGTTCAAGCTCGGCGATTGCCTGCTCGACTTCAAGCTCAGTCGCTGCGAACTCACCCGTAGTCACATCGGCGAACGCCAGCCCCGCCGAACCATCGCCGACGAAAAGGCTCGCCAGATAATTGTTCGCCTTGCCTTCGAGCAGGCCCGGTTCAACCACAGTGCCCGGCGTGACGATGCGCGTGACTTCACGTTCGACCAGTCCCTTGCCCGGCGGAGTTATCTGATCGCAAATGGCGACCTTATAACCACGATTGATCAGCTTGGCCAGATGGCCTTCGATTGAACGCACCGGCACGCCAGCGAGCGGATGCATCTGCCCCTTGCCGAAATATTTTCGCGTCAGAGCCAGACCAAGCTCGCGCGCCACAACGTGCGCGTCTTCATCAAAAGTTTCGTAAAAATCGCCGATCTGGAAGAACAGGATCATTCCAGGGTAGCGGTGTTTGATTTCGAGGTATTGGCGGCGAAGTGGGGTCGTCATAAAACTCAGACAGGATTAACAAGATGATCGGGACTCAAAACTCCCGAACTCAATCCTGTTAATCCTGCCGGTTTTTGTCAATTCCTGGTAGTAAGTTTTTCAAGTAATGAAGCGTTAGCGCGCAACGCCTCGTAGAGCCGCTGTAATTCGCCTACTCCAATCACAGTGATGGTCTCCCAGATTTCGTGGAACGAGCCGGTCAGCCGCTTTCCCGCGAACCGCTTGTCGCGTTCATCAGCGATGACCAGGAAAGGACGCGAACGTTGCGCGTCGTAGGCGTGCTTCAACCGCGTGAGCGCGCTGTCTACGCTGCCCGAAATCTGAACTTCAAAGACGTGACTCAATCGCGGCGATGAGGCGCTATCGCGCCAGACGACATCGTAATGTTCAAACTCCGCCTCGGCGTGTTTTCCCAGCATCAACCCGATCTCAACCAGCATCGCCTGCGCCTCTTTGTGCGTCAGTGTTTTGCTTTTGCCTTGAGACCGGGCAGGCTGCGCGTCAAACTGCATCGCTTCGGCTTCAACACGGCGCGCGCCTTTGGCCGTCAGCTTCCATTCGGATTTTTCGCGCCGCAGTTCTCCGTTGGTTTCCAATTCCCGTCCCGCGCGCTGAACAATCCCACGCCAACGACTCCGCCCGCTCTCGCTCCGTTCGTTCAAATCCGCTTCGGTCAATTGTGGAAAGTATCGCGCCAGCCGGTCGTAAAGATAGCGCAATTGATCGGCGCCGCCAGTGGCTTTGAGTTCCTGGAGGATTGGGAGTTCGAGTCGTGACGTTTCAGGGAAAGGCATTTTCAATCGGACAGCAAAATAGGGGTGGTTTCCCACCCCTACTCTAAATGACTCGACAATCAATGTTGTGCCTGATTCAAGCACAGAGTCGTTATTTCTTCTTCGCGGCCTTCTTAGCTGGAGCCTTCTTCGCGGCCTTCTTAGCCGGCGCCTTCTTAGCAGCTTTTTTGGCTGGCATAGTGTCTCTCCTTTCTCTCGTTGATAGCCTGACCACAAGATGAAGTGTTGATTTATCCCTTGTGGTCTAGAGCAATTAACATACTAGATGTAGCTTATAAACTCCTTCGTGACATGTGTCAAGAATTTTTTCTTCATGATCATTCACTCTTCGTTCATCACTCACTCGATTGATGAAGATGGCCATGTTGTGTTCGTCAACGGCGACTGTTCATTGCCATCGCCAGCCGCTCGTAAGATAATCGCACGTCGCGCGAAGCCGCATGTTTATTGGCCTCGCGCGTTCGACCACACATCATCACTCAATGACATCTTCAAACGAATCACAGAGGAGAACGTATGCGATCCCGATCTCTATATCGTGGCCTGGCTGCGACAATCGTGTTGGCGCTCGCGGCCAACACAACATTTATTTCGGTCAATGCGACTGAATTCACCGCCACTGCGGCGCAAAACAGAAACGAATCAAACTGGGAAGAGAAATTTCGCGCCATCCCCCAGGCAGAAAGGATCAAAGAATACGTGCGGTTGCTTTCAGCCGAGCCGCATCACATCGGCTCCGCCGCCGGCAAGCGCAACGCCGAATGGATGCGCGATCAAATGAAATCGTGGGGACTCGACGCCACGATTGAAGAATTCGATGTCCTGTTTCCGACGCCGAAGGAGCGCATTCTCGAATTGATTTCGCCGGAAAAATATCAGGCGAAGTTGAAAGAGCCTGCCATCGCCGAAGACCCTGACTCAGGCGACCAGAATCAACTGCCGACTTATAACGCTTATTCCGGCGACGGCGATGTGACTGCTCAACTCGTTTACGTCAATTACGGCGTGCCCGCCGATTACGAGCAGTTGGCGAAGATGAATGTTGACGTGAAGGGCAAGATAGTCATCGCGCGCTACGGCGCAAGCTGGCGCGGCATCAAACCCAAAGTGGCTTACGAGCACGGCGCGGTCGGCTGCATCATCTATTCAGATCCGAAAGAGGATGGCTATTATCAAGGTGATGTCTACCCGAAAGGCCCGTACCGCAACGAAAATGGCGTGCAGCGGGGCAGCGTTATGGATATGCCGATTCATCCTGGCGACCCGCTGACTCCGGGTTGGGGCGCGACGAAAAATGCGCGTCGCCTGTCGCGCGATGAAGCGAAGACTCTGATGAAAATTCCAGTGCTGCCGATTTCGTATGGCGACGCGCTGCCGCTGCTCAAATCGCTTAGCGGACAGGTTGTGCCGGAAAGCTGGCGCGGCGCGCTGCCGATCACTTACCACGTCGGCCCTGGCCCGGCGACTGTTCGATTGAAAGTCGTCTCCGACTGGAGCATCCACACGCTTTACAACGTGGTCGCCCGCATTCCCGGCAGCGTTTATCCGGACGAATGGATCATACGCGGCAATCATCACGACGCCTGGGTCAACGGCGCCGACGATCCGGTCAGCGGAATGGCCGTCGTGTTGGAAGAAGCGCGCGCATTCGGCGAATTGCTCAAGCAGGGTTGGCGTCCGAAGCGCACGATTGTCTTCTGCGCCTGGGATGGCGAAGAACCTGGATTGTTAGGCTCGACCGAATGGGCCGAACAACACGCTGAGGAGTTGAAGCAGAAGGCGGTCGTTTACATCAACTCCGACAGCACAGGCAAAGGTTTTTTCAATGCGAGCGGTTCGCACACGCTTGAAAGGTTCATCAACGATGTGGCGCGCGCGGTCAACGATCCGAAAGGCAGAGGCTCGATCCTCGAAGCGGCGCGATCACGCAGGAGCCGGCAAGGTCGAGACGATGGCGAGAGGCGCGACATGCGCATCGGCGCGCTCGGTTCGGGATCGGATTACACGGCGTTCCTGGATCACCTCGGCGTCGCTTCGCTCAATCTCGGATTCGGCGGCGAAGGCGGCGGAGGCATTTATCATTCCGTCTATGATTCCTTCGCCTGGTATACGCGATTTTCAGACACGACGTTTGAATGCAGCCGCACGCTGGCGCAAGCGGCGGGCACGGCGATAATGCGCCTGGCTGACGCTCGGATTCTGCCGTTCGAGTTCACGAACTTCGCTGAAACGGTCAGTGGCTACGTTGATGAAATTGCGAAGATGTCCACACAGTCCATGAAGGAAGCTGATATCTCGCCGCTGCGCAAATCAGCCGCGCGGCTCAGGCAGGCTGCCGACGATTACGACCGCGCGCTTCGCTCGATCGCAAACATCGGCGATCTTCCGGCGGACGCGAAGGCGTTGAACACGCTGCTCTATCAATCCGAACGGAAGCTTTTGTCGGATGCCGGATTGCCCCGGCGCGAATGGTTCAAGCATCAAATTTACGCGCCCGGCTTTTATACCGGCTACGGCGTGAAGACGCTGCCCGGCGCGCGCGAGGCGATTGAGCAGAAGAACTGGGCTGAGGCTGCGGAACAAATCAAAGTCATCAGCCGGACTCTCGACGCGATGTCTTCGCAGATCGAAGCCGCAGCGCGCAAGCTGCAAGGACAGTAGGCCGATCGTTTGACGATAAAAAAAGCCGCGGATGAGCGTGAACCGAAAAGTTCATACTCGTCCGCGGCTTTTTCATTTCAGTCCGACTTTGCCCGCTAGTCGCAGCGGTTCGTAGGATCGTTGCCGTTGAGCAGAGCCAGAACCATCGCCAGTGTGGTCATGTCAGCGGTTCTGTTTTCGGAGATTGCGGAACGGCACTGGGTCAGCAATTCGCCCAGCGTCGTGCTCCTCGAAAGCGTGAACCCGTTGCCGAGTTGCGTCGGCGCGAAATTCAGGCCGTAGCAGCGCAACGCCGAGTTCTGAATGGCGTTCGAGACCGATCCGTTTACCGCAAGCACGCTCAACTGAGTGGCGACGTATTGCTGGTTGAGCATCTGCAACGGAGATGTTCCGCCCTGCAACGCGCGCCGGATGTCCTGAACGTTGGTTGTCTGAACCGGGTTATTGAAATTCACGCCGCCGATGAATACGTATCCACGCGGCAGCCGCGAGAGGTTGAGCAGATAATACTGCGCCGATTGCATGCAGACGACCTGACACTGCAATTGATTGACCGTGAACGTCAGCGCGTTCGACGCGCCGCCTCCTGGCGCGGGATTGAAGACAGTGATTATCAGATCGCCCGCGTTCGCCACGTCCGCCGTCGAAATCTGGGCCTGCAACTCAGTCGCGCTCACGACCACAGTCGGGCGCGCGACGCCGTTCAATTGCACGACGGAACCCGCGACGAAATTGGTTCCTGTGACGGTCAACGTGAAAGGATCGTCTCCGGCTATCGCCGAAGACGGGCTTAGCGCGGTAATCGCCGGAACCGGATTCGGCTGCGCGCTGATCGTGAAGGTCAGAGCGTTCGACAATCCGCCGCCCGGCGCCGGACTGACAACCGTGACGCTGGCCGCGCCGACGTTTGCGATGTCGCTGGCCGGAATCTGGGCGATCAATTGCGTCGAGCTTGAGAAAGTCGTCGGACGCGCACTGCCATTCCAATTCACGACCGAACCCGAAACAAATCCGCTGCCGTTCACCGTCAGATTGAACCCTGGGCCGCCGACTCCGGCGCTGTTCGGGGTCAAGCTCGACAGAACCGGCACGGGGTTCGGCGGAGTGATGTTGAACGTCAGCGAGTTCGACGCGCCGCCGCCCGGCGCTGGATTGACCGCTGTGACGCTCGCCGCGCCCTGAATAGCGACGTCAGCGGCGGAAATCTGCGCAGTCAACTGCGTGTCGTTGACGAACGTGGTCGCTCGCGCGCCGCCGTTCCAGTTCACAACCGCGCCCGGCACGAAGTTCGTTCCATTCACGGTCAAGATGAAAGCTGCGCTGCCCGCCGCAATCGAGCCTGGACTCAAACTCGATAAAGTCGGCGTGGGATTGGGCTGCGAGCTGATTGTGAAGCTCAGCGTGTTGGACGTTCCGCCGCCCGGCGCGGGATTGACGACGGTGATCTGCGCGCTGCCGACGTTGGCCACGTCGGCGGCTGTAATCTGCGCGGTCAGTTGACCGCTGTTCACAAACGCCGTCGTCCGCGCGGAGCCGTTCCAATTCACAACCGCGCCCGGCACGAACCCGTTGCCGTTGACGGTCAGCGTGAACGCCGCGCTGCCAGCCGCGACCGCGCCCGGACTCAACCCGCTGATCGTCGGCGTTGGCGCGATGACCGCCAGCGCGACGCCGTTCGACACGCCCCCGCCCGGCGCAGGATTGATCACCGTGATGTTCAACGATCCGCTCGCCGTGATGTCCGAAGCGAGCACGGTCGCGGTCAATTGCGTCGCGCTGACGAACACCGTCTGCCGATCCTGTCCGCCTACGCGAACAATTGAACCGTTCACGAAGCCTGAGCCGTTGACCGTCAACGTGAATTGCGCCCCTGCGGCCAGAACCTGATTCGGATTCAAGCCAGTGATGACGGGCGCGGGATTGGTGATCGAGAAGGTCGCGGCGTTCGACGTTCCGCCGCCCGGCGACGGATTGGCGACGGTGATCGAAACCGCCGCGCCCGAAGCCAGAAGCGAAGGAGGAATCAGCGCGGTCAACTGCGAACCTGTGACGAACGTCGTCGCAAGATCGAGTCCCGCGAAGCGCACAACCGAAGCCGAAACGAAGCCGGAGCCGTTGACCACAAGCGTGATTTCAGGACTGCCCGCAGCAGCCGTGTTGGGGCTGATGCTGGTGATGCTCGGCGCGGGGTTGGTGACGACCAGCGTCGCAACGTTCGACATACCGCCGCCCGGCGCGGGATTGAAGACGGTGATAGTCAGGTTTCCGCCTACCGCGATGTCGGACGCGGGAATCTGCGCGGCCAGCGACATGTCAGATACCAGATCGGTCTGACGATCCTGGCCGTTGACTCTCACCACCGAACCTTGCGCGAAGTTCGCTCCGTTCACAACGAGTACGAAACCGGGGCCGCCCGCGAGCACGGTTGCAGGATTAAGCGTCGTGATGCGCGGCACCGGATTGCGGCGTTTGGCTTCCAGCGCGACTGTGTTCGACGCGCCTCCGCCCGGCGCGGGGTTGACCACCTGCACGTTCAACGTCGCAGGCGCAGCCACTTCCGACGCCGCAATGTTCGTCGTCAACTGCGTCGAGTTGACGAAGGTCGTTATGCGCGGAGCGCCGTTGATCAGAATCTGCGCGCCGGGCACGAAATTCGTCCCGGTCACTATCAACGTGAATCCGCCGCTGCCTTCAGCGACTACGCTCGGGTTAAGCGAAGTGATCGTCGGAACGGGATTGATGATCGTCAGCGTGACTTCGTTTGAAGTTCCGCCGCCGGGCGCTGGCGACACGACGCGGATCGCCGCCGTGCCGGACAACTCGATGTCCGTCGCCGGAATCTGCGCGGTCAGTTGACCAGAGTTGACGAATGTTGTCGGACGCGCCGCGCCGTTCAATTGCACGACGGACGCCGGGACGAAGTTCGATCCGTTGACGGTCAGAACGAACGCCGCGCCGCCCGCATTGACCGTGCTCGGATTGATCGAGGTCACGGCGGGAACGGGATTCGGCGGAGCGTTGATCGCAAACGTCAGCGGGTTCGATTCACCGCCGCCCGCTGGCGGAGTGAAGACCGTGACAACCGCATTGCCCACGTTGGCGATGTCCGTGTCGGGGATCGCCGCCGTCACTTGCGTGCTGTTGATGAAAGTCGTCGGACGCGCCGCGCCGTTCCATCGCACAACCGAATCGGAGACGAAGTTCTGCCCCGTCACCGTCAGCGTGAACGATGCGCCGCCAGCCTGCCCGCTGTTCGGAGCAATCGTCGTGATGCGCGGGACTGGACGAGCGGCCTGATTGATGTTGAACGTGACCGCGTTCGATAGCCCTCCGCCCGGCGACGGGCTGAAGACCGTGACCTGCGCCGAACCCACGTTGGCGATGTCCGCCGCCGTGATCTGCGCGGCCAGTTCGGTCACGCTGACGAAGTTGGTGGTTCTGTCCTGGCCGTTCCAACGCACAACGGAGCCGGGCGCGAAGTTCGTGCCGACAACCGTAAGCTGGAACGCCGGGTCGCCTGCGACAGCCGAAGTGGGACTGAGCAGCGTGATCGCGGGCGGAGCGAAATTAATCGTCAACGTCAACGCGTTCGACAAGCCTCCCGCTGGTGACGGGTTGAAGACGGTGATCGTCGCCGAGCCGCCGTTCAAAATGTCGCCCGCTGTGATCGTCGCGCGAACCTCGGTTGGCGAGACGAAGAGAGTCTGCCGATCCTGACCGTTGAATTTCACAACTGAATTCTGCACGAAGTTCGATCCGGTGACCGTCAGCGTGAACTGCCCTGTTCCGGCGGTTACCGTGTTCGGACTGAGCGCAGTGATCGCGGGCACTGGGTTCGGCGGAACGCTGATTTGCAAGATCGCTGCGTTCGATGTGCCGCCGCCCGGCGGCGGAGTGAAGACCGTGATGCTGGCGTTGCCCGGATTGGCGATGTCCGCCGACGTGACCTGCGCGGTCAATTGCGTCGCATTGACGAATGTCGTCGGCAGGTTGTTACCGTTGATCCGCACGACCGACGAATTGATGAAACCGCTGCCATTGACCGTCAGAATGAAGTCCGGGCTGTTGGCTTGGATCGTCGTTGGGCTGATCGTCGTGACGCGCGGAATCGGACTCGGCGAAGCGACGGTGAAATTGACCGTGTTCGATTGCCCGCCTCCCGGCGCCGGGTTGACTACGCCAACCGTGGCCGCGCCCGCCGTTTGCAGATCGGTATTCGGAATCTGCGCGGTCAATTGCGTGCTTGTGACAAAAGTCGTCACGCGATTGGCGCCGTTCCATTGCACAACCGCTCCGGGCACGAAGTTCGCCCCCGTCAGTTGCAGCGTGAATGCGCCGCTGTTGACCGCTGCCGAATTCGGACTGATGCTGGTGAGCGCCGGAACCGGATTGGCGATGGACAAATTCAAGGCGTTTGAAACTCCCGTGTTCGGATCGGGGTTGCGCACGGTGATGCTGATCGTTCCGGTCTCGGTGATGTCCTGCGCCAGAATCGAGGCGCGCAATTCGGTCGGGCTGACAAATTGCGTCACGCGATCAACTCCATTCACGCGCGCCACCGCGCCGCTGACGAAATCGGTTCCGATGATGGTCAGCGTGAACGACGGGCCGCCGACAATCACCGTGCCCGGATTGAGGCTGGTCAGGGTCGGCGTAACAGAACTGATCTGAGGATTGAGCGTGATCACGCCGGGCGTGAAAGTCGCCGTCAAAGTGTTGGCGGAAACATCCACGATTTCACGCGGCTTGGGTTGATCGCCGAAACTCACAGTAGTCGAGTTGAGCGAGCTTGCCTGCGGAACATTGAACGTGACTGTGGCGATCTGCCGCGCTCCTACCTGGAAAGTCTGTCCGCTCGACAAAACAAGTCCGATGAAGACTCGCCCCTGCGCGGCTTCCGTCGAATTGACGTTGAAGGCTGCGCCTGCGGCGTCCGAACCGAGCGCCGCGCTCACAAAACTCATCTGCGTCGTGTCGAAATTAAGGCTGTAGCCGACGCCGGCTTCGTTGCCCAGCGAATTGAGTTCGATGGCGAGAGTGTTCGCCTGCCCACGATTGAACGTCGCCGGAACCACACGAACTGCGCGTGTTTGCTGCTGTTCGCTTTCGGCCACGCGCTGCGCGTAAGATTCGTCAACTTCTTTTTCAACGGCGGCGAGCGAAGAGACGACCGCAGCGGGACCGCCCGCCGCAATCGGCGCATCCAACCCGACGGCGTAACGCCCGGCCATCACCCAATCGGCGATGCTCAAACGTCCGTCGCCCTGCGTGTTTTTCGGCGCGCAATCGGCGCGCTGGAATTCGCTGCCGTCGGCTGGCGCGTCAACTCCCGCGACGAAATTTCCGATCTGCGCCCAATCGGCGATTGTGATCGCTCCATTGCCCAGCGGACGCGGATTCACGTCGGCCTCGAATCCGGGAACGATAATCACCGAGCCGTTGGCGTAAGTTCCGAACACCGCGACGCCGTTCGGATCAACCAGTCCGCGAACGACGGGATCGTCGCCAAATTGAATTGTGGTCGCGCCCGCAATCGAATTCGGGGTGACGTTGAACGTAACCCTGGCGATCTCGCGCCCGCCGACGTTGAGCTTTTGCCCCTGCGGCAGATTTATCTGAACGCCGATGCGCCCCTGGGCGAGTTGCGACGTGTTGACGTTGAGCGTGGCGTTCGCCGTGTCAGCGCCGAGCGAGACCTGCGGGTTGCCGAGTAATCCGTTTTTATAACTCAGGCTGAAGCTGAATGAATTTTCGTCGCCTTCGGCAAAGAACGTGATTGGAACGGTGACTGCGCTGTTCGGCGAGACACTGCTCGTGTTCACCTGCATCAGCCGATTGCCCGGAATGCCCGCTTCGATGGTGTAAGCCGACGAGCCGGTGACCGCCGAAACGCCCACCAGATAACGCCCCGGCGAAAGCATGGTCGGAGTCGTGACGCGTTGCACGGCGCCGCCGAATCGCGCGTTGCCGACGACGGTGAAATTGCCCGCGCTGTCGGTCTCCCGCAACAGGTAAAGCGCAAGGTCGGCGCCCGCGTTCGCGCCTGTCAGCAACAGGTCGAGCCGCGAACGTTGCGCCAGCGTCACAGCAAACACATCTTCGATTGGATCGCTCGCGCCGCCCGCGTTGATGGTCAACGCCGCCGCGTCACCGACGGCCACATTCCCGTTGCGTTTGCCCGGAGCCTGCAAAAAAGTAGCCTGCTGCGAAGTTTCGTTCGGCTCGACTTCGGGAGCGGGCACGCCGGCGGGAACCACAACGAACGGAACCGCCGCCGATGGCCCTCCGAGCGATGGCGGATTGAAGACCGTGACGAACTGTGTGCCCGGCGACGCGACATCCGCAGCCGACAGGAACGCGACCAACTGGCTCTCACTGATAAAAGTGGTCGTTCTGTTCTGGCCGTTCCAGCGAACCACTGATTCGCCGGGGATGAAATTCGCTCCGTTGACGGTGATCGAAAAAGGCCCGCTGCCCGCGTTCACTGATTGAGGCACGATGCTGGAAATTACCGGCGGAGGCGGCAGCGTGCTGGGAGAAACGGTCAACGTGTAATTCGCCAAAGCGCTGTTGGCCGGATCGTCGAAGGCCGATACGCCGATGAAATAAGTTCCGGCGTCGAGCGTCCGGATCGGCGTAATGCGCTCAATCGTCTTTGAGCCGTTTGAAACCGCAATCGCCGACAGGTTGTTGTTGACCTGTTTGAACAAAATCAGGTCGAGGTCGGCTGCGGCGTTGTCGAACGTGAGCGTGACGTCCAGCGTCCGCGTCTGATTGGTTGGAATGTTGAAGACGAAAAAATCTTCGATCTTGTCCTTCGGCCCGTTGTTGTAAATAAACTCGAACTGGGCCGCATCGCCGGATTTCGCGGAGCCTGTCTTCTGACCCGGAATCGCAATCGGATTGGCCTGGGCGATGGCCTCGTTCGGCTCCTGCTCAGGCTCGGCGCTCTGAAATGCGCCGGGGGACAGCGATGAAAAAACATCCCGCAACAGATGCGTTTTAGCCGCCGAAGACGAGACAAAAATGGAGACTGAAGCGATCAGGGCGAAAGCCAGCAGACACCATCCGGACATCTTTAACATCGAGGAAAACCTGGGTGACTTTTTTATATTTTTCGACACGTCGCGCATAAAGGCGTACTCCTCCTTACGCTTGGACAGTTTTTTTAATTCAAATTGGCAAGTAACAGATTGTGAGAATCGGGGGCAGTCCGCGCTGCGCCGGGCGTCGCTCGCCACACAGCGAGACTTGAGTATTCAGTTTGGGCTTTCAGAATTTATTGGGCAATCTGTTCGCACGAACATTAGGTGGGCGAATAATACTCCGAAACAAAATTAGATGCTATGCAATTCTCATCTGGCCGGCGAGAGCAAAGATTAAAAAGCAGGCAGATGAGACAATTTGCCAAACTGTCCCACCTGCGCAATCGCAACCGTCTTTACTCTTTGACCGCCAATCGGCTGTGGCGATAGCTATAAAGGAAATAGAGGATCAATCCCGCCACGAGCCAATACAGAAAGCGTCGCCAGTTAGTCCAGCCAAGCTCCGACATCAAATAACCGCAGGTCAGAACGCCGAGCACGGGAATCAGCGAGAGACTCTTCCGGAAACATTGGATCAGCAACCCGACCGCGCCAACCAGATAGATGTAAAGCGGGATGTTGTGTTTGATCACATCCCAGCCTTGCACCGTCGGGTCATTCGGATCGGTGGCGCTGAAACGGTTTCTGACGGCGTCAGGATATTTGTAATAGAGCGCGACCCAGATCAACACAAACAGCGCGGGCGCGATGTATTTCGAGTTGATGTAAGGCGTCTTGAACCCGCGCTCGATCCGCTGATTCGAATTTTGGAGAACCAGCACGCCGCCGCTCACCAGCACGAACGCGAACAAAGTCCCGATGCTGGTCAGGTCGGTCACTTCCGTCAGGTTCATGAATAACGACGGGATCGCCACGACCAGGCCGGTGACGATGGTCGAAAACCAGGGCGTTTTGAACCGGGGATGAATGGCGGAAAAGATCGGCGGCAACAGCCCGTCGCGGCTCATTGACATCCAGATGCGCGGCTGGCCCAACTGGAAAACCAGCAGCACCGTCGCCATCGCAATCACTGCGCTGATTGCCACGATGCCCGCGACCCAGGGAATGTTCACGCCTTCAGGCCCGAAGACGTAAGCCAGCGGATCGCCGACCGCCAGGCTCTTGTAACTGACCATTCCGGTCAGCGCCAGCGAGATCAGCACGTAAAGCACTGTGCAGATGATCAACGAATAAATCATCCCGCGCGGCAAATCACGCTGTGGGTTCCTGCATTCTTCCGCCGTAGTCGAGATTGCGTCGAAACCGATGTAAGCGAAAAAGACCGCTGACACACCCTTCAAAACTCCCGTCGCTCCGTTCGGCGCAAATGGACTCCAGTTCGCGGGTTTGACGTAAAACGCGCCCAGCACGATCACCAGCAAAATCACCGCTACCTTGATCGCAACCATGACGTTCGACGCCGTCTTCGACTCCTTGATGCCGATGTAAACCAGCGCAGTGATGATGAAGACGATCACCAGCGCCGGCAGATCGCAAACCAGATGCGTCCCGCCAATCATCGGCGCGGTCGTCCAGGCCTGATAAGCGTCAATGGCGCCGCCCATCCCGTCCATCGCCTTGATCTGATCGAGCGTGTTCCCGCCCTGCAGCAACGCGTTGACCTTATCGAACCCGCGCGAGGCCGAAAGGAAATCCATCGCCAGATATTGCGGGATGTTGACGCCATAACCCGCCAGCAACCCAGTAAAATAATCGCTCCACGAAATGGCTACGGCGATGTTGCCGATGGCGTATTCCATCAGCAAATCCCAGCCGATGATCCATGCGATCAGTTCGCCGAACGAAGCGTAGGCGTATGTATAAGCCGATCCCGCGACCGGAATCATCGAAGCGAACTCCGCATAACAGAACGCCGCGAACGCGCAGGCGATTGCAGTGAAGACGAACAGAAACGCTACCGCAGGCCCACCGTTGTAAGCCGCCGTGCCGATGGTCGAAAAGATTCCCGCGCCGATGACCGCCGCGATGCCGAGCGCGGTCAGATCAACCACTCCCAAAGCTCTCTTCAGCCCCTGCCCGCCATGTTCGGCGTCGCCGAAACCGGAAGCAGCGTCGTGTTGAATCCGCTCGACAGATTTTTTGCGAAACAGAGATGCAATATCCATAGTTTCTTTTTCGCCGCCTTTTCGTGTTGATTGAGAGGTGTGTTACAGCCCGTCTTTGTAGAAGATGGTAAAAGCACGCCGAGTTTGCCACAGCAGCGCGAGATAAGGCAATCAACGATTATGGCTCGCCGCAACGGCGGCGCGGTTTCGGTTTCAGGAAATTAAGGCGGGTTCGACGACAAGATTCATGCGGGCGCGCTAAGGATTATTCAACTTCTTCCTGCGCCGTCAGTTGGCTTATTTTCTGTGGAGATTTTATGCCGGCGTCAGTTGCTATCATCAGATTGGCGGTGTCTTTCAGCGCACGCTCAACAAGTTATTTATGGTCGTTCTCTCACTCTCAACCGCTTAACACCATGTCAGGCCGCAGAGAGCGCGCTGATCATGACGTAATAACCGTCAGGGTCACGCAGTGCGAACTCTTTGGTTCCTGTATTTGGATTCACGTGTGGCTCCTCTGCGAGGGCGACCACGAGAGCGCGCGCTCTTGGCAATGCCTCGTCGAAATCATCCACACGAAAGAACAGGAGTAATCCGTTTCCAGGCCCTGAGTGACCTGGGCCGACCAGCGGAGGGTGCTCGTGCGCGCCCCACTGGTGCAGGCAAAGCAAGACGGTTCCGTCCGTGTCGAGTATCTGTCCGAAATAGTCGTGGGCAGGAAGGGTCTCCGGCAGGCCGAGCAGCGACTGATACCACTTAAAGCTGCGAGCGACATCCGAAACGCCGATAATTGTCCATGTTCGCTTCACTGTTTCCTCCTGCGGCCTAACGCCCCGGTTAGGCCGAAAGTATCAGGCATCCTTGTTCTTTTCGTCCCAGATCATCGGCTCCCAGAGTTCGACTTTGTTTCCCTCCGGATCCATGATCCACGCGAACTTCCCATTTTCGTGCGATTCGGGACCTTGAACGATTTCGACGCCGTCCGCGCGCAGTTGCGCAATCATTTCGTCAAGATTGTCAACCCGGTAGTTGATCATGAAAGCGGAGTTGCTGGGGCTGAACCATTTGCTTTCTTTTTCCGCGAGACTCCATACGGTCAGCCCCTTATCCTCTGCTTTGTCATCCGGCCATCTCAGAATCGCGCCGCCAAAGCTCTCCAGCGGCATACCCAGATGCTTCTGATACCAGGCCGCAAGTGCGCTCTTGTCATGGCTGCTCTTGAAAAAAACACCGCCAATTCCAGTGACCTTTGCCACGGTAACCTCCTATTCGTTGCGCCGCCTAACGCGGGCGTTAAGCGGCAAGCCCTCTTTGTGAATCAGCATACGACGACACGAGAACTGCGGGCTATCCGCAGTCTAAATCGGAACAGCAAAGATTGGTACAACCCACCGCAGAGTTCGCGGATGTACGCAGGGGGAAAGACCTGTCTGGATCGTTCCCTGCGTTCCTCTGCGCCCCCCTGCGGTTGGTCTCTCTGTACCAATGTTGCGTGGTCTGATTTAGTCTCTATTGCGTCGCATCCTCTTGTTCTCACTTTCGAAGATTCTTCGAATTACAGCGCCATCAGATGGTTCTTCCGCCAGTGTTTCCGGATTCCATTGACTGCGAGTAGGGTCAAAAAAATCTCCTCCATAAATGTGAATACCCCCAGTGAATCGTAGCAGTGGATTTGTAACGGAATGGATGGCGTCATTGGGCAGCGCAGCTACATCTCGCTCAAAAAGGGCCTTCGCCGTGAATGCCTCGATATTCTTAGGTGTTCTGCGCCACATGATATTATCTTCGCGGCCTGTGTATATACCGATGTTTGCCCACATCAAGTGATTGTGCGGCATCAAGTTCATTTGTGGCGTCCATGTTGCGCTGAAAATCGTCAAGGTCTTTGACCGATGTAACACACGAATTCCCGCCTCAGTTGGCTCGCCAAGCGCAGCGATAACAGTTTTGGGAGTTTGGACGATCCGCCGAAGCACCTCCAGCACTGCAGCCTGGGGATCAGTTTCCCGATTCGCAACAACGCAATCTTCGACAAAACGGGC
>JAJVID010000014.1 GCA_022072205.1 Acidobacteriota bacterium | reverse complement strand
ATTATCTCTACTTTTGACTTGCTCACCTGCGCCGTTTGATCGCTGACCAGATGATGTCCGCCGTTGTGTGAGCCAGCGCGCCGACACACAATCCTCCGAAAGCCGCCTCGAAATACTGCTTGTCGGTTCCCTCCCAGAATGTGAACAGATCGGCCTTCACCACGTCGAATTCACCCTGCCACGTAGTCTGCCCGCCATCAAGGTAGCGGTGACGCGCATAGAGCACAGTTGCGGCGAACAGTGAGAAGACGATCAGAAAATAAGCTATGCGGATGATCGTGCCCAGAATCGGCCCGTGTGAAAGTTTGGAACGATGAGGCAGCGCGACCTGATAAGGCTTCCACAAAAACTTCAGCGGCCCCCATCGCCGGTAAGGCTTGCTGTCGAGGTCCAGGTCGGGGCCGAACATCAGACCCGAAAAGAGCATGGCGACGGTAGCGATTGCCGAGGTCGTATGATCGCCCCAGTACATTTCAGCCGCCAGATAGGTGAAGGGAATGATTGCGTAGGTGATTGCGTCGTGGCCGCGCGCGTTTGGCATACGGGGGTTCCTGACATGGGATTAACTGATCAGCCAGTTCCAGCGCGGGACAGAGCGCCGAGTTGCTTGCTCGGGCCATCTGCCCCGCGAACTCAGATCAAAACGCGTTAGGCGATCTGGCGCGCGCCGGCTTGCGCCATCGCCTCCAATCGCGCGACGCGGTCCTCGGTCGAAGGGTGCGTGCTGAAGAGGCTGGCGATGCCGCCGCCCGAAAACGGATTGACGATGAACAGGTGCGCCGTCTCCGGGTTGCCCGCGTGCATCGGAATCTGTTTGCTCCAGCCTTCAATCTTGCGCAGCGCGCTGGCCAGCGCCAGCGGGTCATCGGTCAGATTCGCCCCGGCTTCGTCTGCCATGTATTCACGCGAACGCGAGATGGCCATCTGGATCAATGGCGCGGCAATCACCGCGATCAGCATTCCGGCTATGGCGACGATCGGGTTCGGGCTGTCGTCGTCATCGGATCTGCCGCCGAAAAAGAACGCGAACTGCGCCAGATAGCCCAGGGCGCCGGCCAGCGACGCTGCGACAGTCATAATCAACGTGTCGCGGTTCATCACGTGCGAAAGCTCGTGCCCAATCACGCCAGCCAATTCGCGCCGGTCGAGCATTCGCATCAAGCCCGCCGTAGCCGCTACCGCCGCGTGTTGCGGGTTGCGTCCCGTTGCGAATGCGTTCGGGGTATCTTCGGGAATGATGTAAACGCGCGGCATCGGAATGTTGGCGCGCTGAGCCAGTTGCCGCACGATGCCGTACAACTCCGGCGCGCCGGTTTCGGTGACCTCCTGCGCGTTGTACATCCGCAGCACGATCTTGTCAGACCACCAGTAGCTGACGAAGTTCATCGCGCCAGCCAACACGATGGCGATCACTAATCCCGACTGCCCGCCAATCGCCTGTCCGATGAAAAGCACCAGGGCCGTGAGCGCGGCAAGCAGAACGACAGTTTTTACTCTGTTCATGAAATCTCCTCCGGTCGGGCGCCCTGCGCCCAGTAAAAAAGACCTTTTGCGTTGAGGCCATTTCAGCCGCCGCAAAAGGTCTTGATCTTTCGGCCTCGAGCGGCCTTGCTGACGAGCCGGATCGCCCTCACGGGCAATCGTCCTGACGACTCGTTCAGATCCTCGTTACGCGCCACAAGCGCTGAGGATGATCTACTCCCCTCTTGAATCTGGAAAATAAAAGTAGCTAAAGCCGGCATATGCGTCAAGTACCTTGCAATTAAATGCCATTAAAGCAGACCGGATGTTACTCTCGCGGAGCCAGTCTTATCCAGCCTTCGGTTTCATAACCGAAATGAAACAGTTCGGGGTGAAGCAACTCAGCCAGAATTTCCAGCGACTCGACCAGGCGCGGGCCTGGACGGTTGAAATACTGATTGCCATCGGCGACAAAAACGCGGGCGTCTCTGACAGCCTTCAGCGTTTTCCATTCGGGGCGGCCTGTCAACAGATGCGTCTCTTCCAGCGTGCGCGCGATGTCGAAGCCGCACGGTGAGATGAAGATCACGTCAGCATTGGCTGCGGCCAAATCTTCCCAACTCATCCACGGCGAATGTCTGCCAACTTCGCCGAATAAATTCACGCCTCCAGCCATCTCGACCAACTCCGGCATCCAGTTGCCCGCCGCCATCAGCGGATCAATCCATTCAACACAGGCGACGGTCGGGCGCGATGTGGCCGTTTGCGCTTTCGCGGCAATCTTGTCCATTCGCTTCCGCAGACTTGTGACGAGTTCCTCGCCGCGTTCCGGCGCGTTCAAAGCCGCAGCGACGCGGCGAATGTCCGACCAGACGTCGGCCAGCGCGTTCGGTTCGAGCGAAACGATCACCGGGCGCGAACTCGTGAATTGGCACACGGCCTCTTCGACGTCTTTGAGACTGACCGCGCAGACCTCGCATTGCGACTGCGTGATGATGTGTGTTGGCTGCAACCGTTCGAGCAACTCGGCGTCAACACGATAAACGCTCAACGCTTCCTGCAGGATCGCCTTGACGCGCTGGTCAATCTCGTAACTCAGACCTTCGACCTGAAACTTCGGGCTGGTGCAAACCGGCAGGCATTTGACCGAAGCGGGGAAGTCGCATTCGTGCGACCGCCCGACCATCTGCGACTCGAAGCCGAGCGCGCAGACGATCTCTGTGGCGCTGGCTATGAGTGAGATGATGCGTGGTTCAGGCATGGATAAATGTGTTCAAGCACGCAGCGCGCGTCCTCGGATCAATTCATTCACCACCGGGTCGAGATAATACTCGGCGATCCATTCGATCACCGGAACGCAGACGGCATCGCCGAAGCCGAACAGCGCCTGGTTCGCGGGCGCGGAAATCCGGTAATCGCTCGCGCCCATCAAACGCGCGCATTCGCGCGGAGTGAACAAGCGAACGAAGTATTTCCCCTTGCCAGCCTTGAACAGAATCTGCCTGCCGCTGCCGCCTCGCGGCGTGCGAAGGCATCCGGCCAGACCGTCCGTTCTCAGCTCGGCCATGGACTTGCCTTTTCTGACGCGGCGAAAGACCGCGCCGTATGACCACTCGCGCCCGGTGATCATTTGCTCGGCTATCGCGCGGTGGCGCGGACTCATTTGATTCAACAAGTATTTCGCCCGCTCATCGCTCCACCATTCAGGCGCGTCGTCGGGCAGGTCTTCGAGAATATCTTCCAGCCTGATCGCAACTTCAGGCGGCGCAGGCAGATTGCGAATGCGCCAGTTGATTTCGGGATGCGACACGATGAATTGCGCCAGGGCTTTCGGTCTCAACGGATGATCGTTGAGTTGCAGCGGATGATCGTCACGCTCCGGCTTGTCTTGCATCACTCCGACTACGAATAATCGCTGCCTGCTCTGTGGCGTGAAACTCGACGCGTCCACGATGAACGCGTCAACGCTGTAGCCCAGTTCGTTCAACGCCAGCAGCGCTTGCTTGAAATCGTCGCCGTCGTGCGAGGTCAGAAAGCCCGTGACGTTTTCGATCAACACGACGGGCGGTCTGCGCCTCTTCATCTCGTCGAGAATTCGGATGAAACCCCAGAAGGCCGATGATTGTTTGCCTCGAAGCCCGTTGCGTGAACCGGCCAGCGAAAGATCGTTGCAGGGGAATGACGCAGTTGCCAGCGTGACCGATGGAACGTCTTTCGCCGAAAGTTGGTGGATGTCGCCGAGTTTGAAATGCTTCTCCGCATCGCCGAAATGCGTGTCGTACATCTCGCGCTTCCGCTCGTCAACGTCGTTGGCGAAAGCGACAGACCAGCCTTGGCGTTCTAGCCCCATCCTGACCAGCCCAATGCCGGCGAAAAATTCCGCGAATGTCTTTCGCGGCGCGACTGACATCGCGCTCGGTTTGAGCTTGCCGCTCAAAACACGCAATGTTGTTTCAACACACCCTTCCAGATCGTTGCGAATGTCGCTCTCCCAGAATCGAATCACCGTCCAACCCTGCGACAAAAGTTCGGCGGTGACGGCGCAATCGCGGCGCATGTTCCGGCGGATTTTTTTCAGCCAGTAATCTTTTGATGTCGTTTGCTGGAATTGATCTTCGAGAGCGGAGAGCTTGCGCCTGCGCCACTGGCCGCCGTGCCAGAAGTCGCCGTCAATGAAGACGACCGTTTTATGCGCGGCCAAGACGACATCCGGCTTTCCCGGCAGCTTCGCTGAATTGGGCTTGTAGCGCAGCCCTCTGGCCCAAAGAGCCTTGCGAAACTTCATCTCCGGCGTCGTGTCGCTCGCGCGAACCTTCCGCATAATCGCGGAGATGTCTCTAGCGCTCGACATAGACAACAGTTTTCAACGCAAAGGGTCGAAGGGTCAAAGGATCAAAGACCTGATCTGATTTGTCTTCCTTGATCCTTCGACCCTTCGACCCTTTGCGTTGAGAAAAGCCTCCCTACACGCACTTCGAGAAGCCGCAATCACGGCACGTATAACACCCGCCCGCGTATTCGATCTGGTTGCTGTTGCATTCCGGGCACGCGGTGATCACCTTTTTCGAGTCAATCACGACCGGTTTCGGATTCGCGCTGGCAATAGTCAAAACCGGCTGCGCAACCTGCGGCTGTTCGGTTTGAGCCATCGCCTGTTTGGCGGCGGCGCGCGCCGAATCGGGTTGGCTCATCAAGCGGCGCTTGGTGATCTGGATGCATTCGGCCACGACTTGCTCCGGGGATGTGCAGAGCCGCTCGTTGAACCAGACCGAGTGGTTGCCGATGACTTTGTTCAAACTGGCGGCGACCTGTTCAGGTTCAAAGCCTCCGCGCAGCATCTTCGACGCAAGCAGGCCGACGGAGACGGACAGGCCGGCGCCGGTAGCGAAGACTTCCAGGACACGCATGCCGTCGTGATTGATCGTGACGTAGAGGTTTTGATGGTCAAATGGAATCTGCCACGTCGAGCCGGTCAGTTCGCGCGGGCGTTCGATCCTGCCCGATGGTTCGATCCCGGCGGGTTGAATCGTTGAAGGAATCGCGGCGGGCGTCGAAACGGTCGTTTCAGTCCGGGCCGCGGTTTTTTGTTCGGCTTTCTCAGTCGAGACAGCGGTCAGCACTTGATTATCGCGCGAGCCGTCGCGGTAATAGCTGACGGCTTTGACCCCCATCTTCCAGGCCAGACGATGCACACGGTCGGTGTCTTCAATCGAATAGCTCGACGGCGCGTTGACGGTTTTCGAGATGGAATTGTCAACGTGATCCTGAAAGGCTTTGAGCACGCGCAGATGATCGTCGGGCATCAGCGTCATGGCGTCCACGAAGTATTCCGGCAATTCGTCGCGGCGCTCGACGATGTAACTTGCGGCGCGTTCGATTGACGCCGGGTCGGTGTTGTCGAGTTCGATGCCTAGCGCTTTGGCCGCAAGCGGATGAGCGTAGGTGCGCGTGCCGAGCGTGTCGCGGCGAACGTAGGCGTAAGAGAAGTTCGGCTCGCAGCCGGAACTGGTTTCGGCGACGAGCGAAATTGTGCCAGTGGGCGCGACGGTGCTCACTTCGTAATTGCGCGGTGTGAGCGGGATCGCGTGGTCGAGGCCGACTTCTTTGTAGATCAGGTCTTCGTAAAGATCGCGGTTCGGCTCGAATTCAGGCATCGCGCCTTTCTCGGCGCCGAGCGCGAGCGACGCCCGCCACGACTCTTTGCGGAAGAAACTCATCATCCGGTCGGCGAAAGCGGCGGATTCGTCGCCGCCGTAAGAGATGCGTTTTTGCAGGCAGAGATCGGCGAAGCCCATGATGCCCAGGCCGACAGGGCGCGTACGATGCACAGTGTCCTGAATCTGCGGCAGCGGCCAGTCACAGGTGTCAATCACGTTGTCGAGGAATCGCACGCTCCAGTAGATGTCGTTGGAGAAGCGTTCCCAGTCAACGTCGTCGGTCTTTTCGTCGTAATACTTCGCCACATCAATCGAGCCGAGGTTGCAGGCGTTGTAATCGTGCAGCATTTGCTCGGCGCAAGGATTCGACGCCTTCTTCAATCCCATCGAATTGCGCAGCGGATTGTGCCGGTTCACGTTGTCAATGAAGATGATGCCGGGTTCGGCCCAGCGGTGCGTCGAAGAGATGATGCGCTCCCAGATGTCGGGCGCGTAAACCATTCCGGGTTTCGGCGGGCGCTGGCCGTTGTAGCTGTAATCGCCACCCTGACCGTCGTTGGCCATCGGATCGAAGACCGCGCGTTCCCACGGCTTGCCCTCAAACTCGGTTTGGAACCATTCGTTATTTTCGACGGCCTTGAGGAATTTGTCGGTAACCGTGACTGAAATGTTGAAATTGGTCAGCGACTTCTGGTCGTTCTTGGCGTGAATGAAGCGCAGGATGTCGGGGTGTTGAACGGCCAGGATGCCCATGTTCGCGCCGCGCCGGACGCCGCCCTGTTTGACGGTTTCGGTCATCGTGTTGACGATCTGCATAAACGAAACCGGGCCTGAGGCCATTCCGCGTCCTTCGCCGACGGGCGTGCCTGCCGGACGCAGCTTTTCGTAGGTCATTCCCGTGCCTCCGCCTGATTGATGGATCAGCGCGCAGTATTTGGCGTGTTCCATGATCCCTTCGAGCGAATCGGGCACAGGCAGCACGAAACACGCCGCCAACTGACCTTTGGGTTTGCCTGCGTTGACCAGACAGGGGGTGTTGGGAACGAAAGCGCGCGTTTCCATCAACCGCATCATGTTGAACATGAACTCTTCGCGGCGGACGGGATCGGTTTCGGCTTTGGCCACGTGGCTGACCACCCGTTTGACTATGTCATCCCACTGTTCGAGCGGATTGCCTTTGATGTCTTTAAGTGAATAACGCTTGGCTACGACGCGCTGGGCGTTGATTCCCAGCGGGGCATAGTGAGCTGCGGGAGCGGCGAATTTTATAATCTTTTGTTTGCTTACGCTCATAACGCCTTCCTGAATTTCGATCTCTCGATCTTGTAGTTCTTGTTCCTGTGTCGTTGTCCAATGACAACTTTACGGCTTTCGATGAACCAAAAAGCACGGGATCTTATGAACCTGAATTGTTGGGAAAATAACTGACAGAGGCTCGACCAAAAGTCCGGGGAGGAGCGCCGATCAGCGGCGTGGGGAGAAGCCGTGACGACGACACTTCAACTGTTCGAGACTCGGAACGCTGATGACAAAATATACAAAAAGCTCCGAGCCGCTGCGGGTTTTGCTGTCCTTTTAGCCTTGAGCGACGGGGAATATAGTCCACTAGATGCTGGCTGTCAATCGGATTTCTCAACTATATCTTGTGGTCTCTTGTAAGTGGCAGTAGGCAAAAGCGATATTTTGTTAAGGCTCTTCTTTAAGTTTCAAGAATGGGACAAGGAGGCCGCAAATCTTCATTTCAAATCGCCACGATGAAGCTTTTGCCAATGTCGGGCGGGTGATGTAATCTGACTGAGAATTCCAATCCACAAAGAATGATTATTGCGAGGTTGAAATTATGGCTGCATGGCTAGTGTTGATTTACGGGGTTCTGGTAGCCGCTGGCGGTGTGATGGGATACGTCAAGGCCAGCAGTATGGCTTCATTGCTTTCGGGCGGTGTAGCCGGGGTGGCGCTGGTCGCTTCGGCGGTGGCGATGATGAAGGGCGCTTACGCCGCCGGATGGTGGATCGCGCTGGTCATCGCTTTGTTATTGCTGGGCCGGTTCGGAAGCGTGGCGTTGACGAAAGGCTTCGCGCTGATGCCCGGCGGCCTGGTCATCATCCTGAGCGTAATCGTCATCGCGGTGTTGCTCACGCATCGCGTGTGATGCGCGCTCAACAAAGTCAAAATTGAATGGTGGCCGCCACGTCGTAGCGGCCACATCTTACATTCCAAATCAGCCTCTCCGATTGGCTGATTCTTTTTCAGGAGGCAATAAATGAGTAACTCTGTTGTTTACAAAGCGCAGACATTCAACCTGAGTGGTTTGAACGGCATTTCAGACAAGACGCTGGCGATGCATTTCAAACTCTACGAAGGTTATGTGTCGAACACCAACCTTCTCAACAGTCAGATCGCTGAGTTGAGCAAGGGCGAGATTACGGCGAAAGAGATGCCGGTCTTTTCCGAACTGACCCGACGGCTCGGATTTGAATACAACGGCATGGTTTTGCACGAGTGGTATTTCGGGAACATGATGAACGGCGGAAGCGGCGACCCCGACAAGAACTCGGCTTTCTACAAAGCCGCTGCGGCGAGCTTCGGCAGCTATGAAAACTGGAAGAAGAACTTTATCACTGTCGGCAAGATGCGCGGCGTGGGTTGGGCGGCTTGCTATCAGGACCCGGTGAGCGGCGGTTTGTCGAATCATTGGATCACGCTGCACGAGATCAACAACATCGCGGGCTTCAATCCGATTCTGATCATGGACGTGTGGGAGCACGCGTTCCTCCTCGATTACGCGCCGGCTGATCGCCCGAAATACATCGAGGCTTTCTTCTCGAACATCAACTGGGCGGCCTGCAATGATCGCCTGGCCAAAGGCGCGGCGGCGCGCCCGGCAGTGGTCGGTTAATCGCGAATCGCGGTTCGGAAGATTCAAACACGCGCGTCAAACAAGAGAGCCTGCCGGAAACGGCAGGCTCTCTTGTTTGATAGAGAAGTTGTTTTGCGCCAACTACTCCTGCGCTTGCACGAGCACGAAGAAGCCGCGGTCGTTACGGCGGATTCGCAGCAGGACTTCCTTTTTGCCGGCTTTCTGAACCGCCGAGTTGAAGTCGTTGACGTTGGCGACCGGTTGTTTGGACACCGATTCGATCACGTCGCCGCGCCGCAAACCGCCGGCTGCGGCGTTGCTGTCAGGGTCAAGCTCGACGACGATGACTCCGCGAACCGATGGCGGCAGATTGAGCCTCTGCGCCCAGTCGGACGAGATGTTCTCCACGCGGACGCCAGAGAGAACTCCAAGAGCCGAAGCCGGGGCATCGCTGCTGGCAGGCGCATTGGCGGCGACTTCAGGCTCAACCTCGGCGAGCTTCGCCGTCAGATCCCGCTCCACGCCTTCACGCCAGACTTTGAATCTGACCGTCGTGCCGGGAGCGGTCTGCGAAGCCGAGTTACGCAATTGCGAACTGTCGGTGACTCGCTGGCCCTGAAATTCGGTGACGATGTCTCCGGGTTTGACGCCCGCCTGATCGGCAGGCTCGCCTTTAACCACGTCGTCAATGAACGCGCCATTGGTTCCGTTGTAGCCGAATTGTTTTGCCAGAGTTGGATCAACGTCGCGGACGTAGATGCCGAGTTTGCCCCGGCGGACTTTGCCCGTGCGAATCAACTGATCCATCACGCTGCGAGCCATTCTGGTCGGAATCGCGAACCCGATCCCGATGTTGCCGCCCGTTTGAGACAGGATTTGCGACGGAACTCCGATCAACTCGCCGCGTAAATTGACGAGCGCGCCGCCAGAATTGCCGCGATTGATGGCGGCGTCGGTTTGCAGAAAGTCTTCGTAGTTTCTGGCTCCGCGACCGGGCGATTGGCGGCCTTTCGCGCTGATGATGCCCATGGTCACCGTCTGACCGATGCCGAGCGGGTTGCCGACCGCGAGAACCAGGTCGCCGACTTCGACTTTATCGGAATCGCCGAAAGCCACAGTCGGCAAACTCGCCGCGTCAATCTTGATCACTGCGACATCGCTGGGTTCATCCGAGCCGATGACTTTGGCGGTGAACTTGCGGTTGTCGTTGAGTTCGACTTCGACTTTGTCAGCGCCTTCGACGACGTGATTATTGGTCAGAATGTAGCCGTCCGGGCTGACGATGACGCCCGATCCCACGCCGCTTGGAGTTAGACGGCCCTGTCCCTCAGGACGCTGTTGACGCGGGATGACGCGGCGGCGCGGCGAGCCTTCGTCATCCTGGTCCGGGCGTTCAAAGAAATCGCGGAACGGATCGAACATGAATGGGACTTGTTGCTGCGACCTGCGCGTGGATACGTTGATTGTCACAACGGCTGGAGTCACGGCTCTGGCTATTGCGGAAAATCCGCCGTTGATCGTGACCTGCTCGTTTACTTTCGAGTCGGATGAAACGTAGATGGGAACTTTTGCGCCGCCGCCGTTGAACCAGCCTCTGGCAGTGGCGGCGGAGCCGAAGATCGCGCCGACGATCAAAACGCCCGCGCCGATCAGGCTCAAGAGAGTCCAGTTTGGCCAATGTTGGCGTCGGCCAACGTTGATGATGTTATCAATTCCAGTTTCCATACCTCTCAACTCCTCTTTCTACTATTTACAACCAGGAATTCAACTCACATCAACAATCCCTGTCAATCGTCATCCGGGGAGATGTTGATGAAAGAGCGGGGATACGATTTCAGCTTGCGCGCAGTTTATACTGCCAAACCCAATAACGCCGGAGACGGGCGCCAAAGTTTCACCGCGCGCGAAGGCATCTTAGCAACGGCCCGGAGCGTTTTCAAGAAATCGAATTAGACCACGATCAACGCCCGTCTGCGCGCCCATTTGTGGACAATGACGACTTCAAACACCAGCGCAAAATTGCCGTAAGCGTTGGAGAATTAGCGCTTGACTGGCCATAACCACTTGGCTAAGATGCCGCGCGGATACGGTGAGATGAATCATATACGTCGCATCTGATCCTCTTCTCACTGGCGCCGAATTCAATTGCTTCTCAAATCCTGTGCCTCACTAACTCAAAGAAATTCAGGATTTCTCCTGGATATGTAGAGCCAATATAAATGCCCCAATTGACGTCCTCGATCTGTGGATGACAAATCATTGAATAAAAGCTGTAAAGTGGGAAATGAGTTAAAAAACCTGAGGGAAGAGTTCGCCACACAGATCATCGCGACCCCGCCAAACGCTACCACGCGTCGGCTATCGGTTAGGTTGACGGTGTAATGGTAGCAATCCGAAATAGACAATCACGCGCTTTGAAAAATATCAGTTTATTTCTTGCTGGTCGTATCCGTCGGCCTCGATCCGAAGAGCCTCTTCATGGCTTTAAGCAATCATTATTTGTAAGTCGGTTTCATCGGCTTCAGCAGCTTGCTTTCGATGACGCGCGAAATCTTCCGTTTCCCCAGACTGGCCGCGAAATGAACCTGGGTCTCGTGTCCTGTGTCAGCGCCTTTAGGAAAAAGGAGTCAGAATAAAAATGGCTGGTTGCGAATATCTTTTCAGTTTACGCCGTCGGGCCTCACATTCGACGGTGATCATTGCGCTCGCCGCGTTGTTCCTTACTGCGGCGGGCGTTTGGTCGTGGCGCCATGCGGTGGCTGAGCGTGCGACATTCTCGGCGCTTGCCGCAATGTCTACGCCAGCTTCGGCGGCGACTGCGCCCTCAATCTCTACATCCGGTCTCGTCTCTCTTGCCGGTCAGAAGTTTCCCGCCAGCGATGGAGCGCCCGGCGTTGTAGTCGGCGAGTTCGAGGGTTATTTCGACGCGGCCTCGCGCAAGCTCAGCGTGCAGCCGATGAAGGCTCAGGCTGCGGCGGCGCGTAAAGACCGCAGGCAGAATTCCCGCAGCGATCCCGGCTCGGATGTTCCGCAGGGAAGCGGCTTCGGATTGGTTGTCGTCAACAGCGCATTCATCTCGACCGGTGATAATCCGGGAACCGTTTCCGGCGAAGTCGCCATTTACAACAACACGACTGCGACGTTGTACAACACGCGGCTCGTCTTTACGGGCTTCAAGCTCTGCCCGGCAAGCGGCGCCTGCAACGGCTCGACGGCGACAGGAGACGCCGACAATCTGCCGGGAGCCACCGGCATCGCTTATTTCAACGACGGCCAGGTCGCTTACAACAATCAGCTTCACGTTTCCAGAAGCTACGGCGACATCGCGGCGGGCGGCAATGTCAGGAACATCTGGACGTTCGCCACAGTAGCTTCACCTCCCAGATTCTTTTTCACCTACAAGGTTATCGCCGATCTTGGCGTGGCGGCTGAAAGCGTGACGCCAGCGGCAGTGCAGGTGAGCGCCGCCAGCGGAACGAGCATCGTCATCAGCGGGCGTGGTTTCACCGGAACACCATCGGTCGAGCTGTTGCCATCCGCCGGTTCCCCGATTCCTATGGGCGGCGTCGCCGCCACCGGATTGCAGGTCACCGCCACCGTGCCCGCGAATACGGCTCCGGGCATTTACAGCGTGCGCGTGACCAATCCCGGCGGAACGCCAGGAGGCCAGGGATCGAGCACGCTCTCGCACAAATTGACGGTGACTGGCGCGCCGTCCGGAGGAAACATTCTGTCCGGCTCGATCCCGTCCCTGTCGGGCGTCGGCCCGTTCCTGATCTCAGGCAATGCGACGATAGACGCCGGCCTGGGGATTCCCCAGGGCGCCGTGATTTACGTGGCGAACGGAGCGACGATTACGGTCACTAGCAGCGGCAACATCTCAGCCAATGGCGGCATTCCGGGCATCGCGTCCACCACTCCGTCCCAGATTGTCTTCACCGCGCAGCGTTCGCCGGGCGCCGCAATGCCTCCAAATGGCTCGTGGGGCGGGATTGACGCTACGTCCGTTTCGGCTTTGACGATGGTCATGCGCAACGTCGTCGTTGAATTCGGCGGATTGGCCGGCGGCGCGGCGATCAATCTGACCGGTTCGGGCCGCACACTTCGTTTCACAGACAGCATTGTGCGCGCCAGCGGCGGCTCCGGGATTGCGGCCAACGGCCAGAGCGACAGTGTCATCGGTTTTGCGCGCAGCCGTGTTGACGGGAACGGCTCGTCGTCCTCCGATCCGGCGATGCTTTTGAGCGGCAACGCCGCGCTCGGCCTTTTCGACATTGACACGAGCACGGGCGGAACCAGCGTCGGCGACGCCGGTTTCTACTATTCTTCGGCGAACGATTTCAACGACAATCAGGTCAACGCCGTTCAGATCGGAACTGACGCAATCGCCGCATCGAACGATTTCACCAAATCGGGCGTGCTGGTCGGCCAGGGCGTCACGCCGATCCGCATTCGCGGCAATTGCGCCAACCCCGCCATCGTGGGAGCGTCTCCGCCAGCCCCTCCCGCCGAATTGACGATCACCCCGGCGGCGATCATTCAACTCGCGGCTGAGATGGCTTTCCAATCGGGCGATTATCCCACTGGTAAAGTGGGTTGCATCGCGGCCAACGGTTACGCGGGCGCTTATCTGGGCGCGCAGGGAGCGACATCGAACAAGCCGATCCAGTTCGACAAGATTCCGGGCGGCGCCAATTTCGGCGCGATCTTTTTCACGCGCAACTCCATGCCCAACTGCATTCTCAATTACGTGAAAGTGCAGAACGGCGGCAATGGCGCGAACTGCGGCCTGGACAATGGCGAAATTCTCGCCGAGGTCCTCAACCTGAAAATCACCAACTCGCAGATCACCGACAGCTCATCCGGCGGATTGCTGGCGACCGTCGGGGCGAAGGTGGATACGAAAGGGACGACATTCAGCAACACCACGCCGATCATTGATACGATTGCGGGCGGCGTGCTCGGCGACGGCAATCTGGGTTCCAAAGCAACTCTGGTGACGCCCGTGTCGGCTGTTTTCGACCCGCTCGGACGCGGCATTTTCATCGCTGACGTTCCCAGCGGAATCTCATTGATCCGGTTTCTCAACACGAGCCGGAATACTGTCACGCTCGGCGGGCGCAAGATTCCCGCGGGCGTGATTACGACTCTTGTCGGCGGCGGACTCGAACTGGTGGATAACGTTCCGGGGTTAATGGCTGACGCTGGTTCGGTGACTGGAATCGGAGTCAGTCCGAACGGAGAGATCGTTTACTTCATTGACGCCACCAGCCCGGCGATCCGATTCTTCAACGCGTCCGGCGTGACCAAGACAATCGGGGGAGCCAATATCGGATCGGGCAAAGTCGGGACGCTCTACTCAGGCTCAGGCTTCGGTTCGTCGTTAAACGGTTTGGCGGTTCATCCCACGAACGGAGATGTGTACATTGCCGACGCGACCGCAGCCTCGAACAAAGTGTTCAAGATTCCAGCCGACGGCAGCAGCGACCCTGTGGAAGTAGCCGGTAACGGCGCGGTAACGAAAGCCGAAGACGCCTTCTCCGCAGGCGGCGCCACCAGCATTCCCTTGCTACAACCGCGCGCCATCGCCTTCGACCCGCAAGGCAACCTTTACATCGCCGACACCGGTCACGCGCGCGTCATCAAGGTGGACACAGGCGGGAGCGCGTCGCTGTTGGCGCAGTTCCCGCCGAAGTCGGCTTCTCCGACTCCAACGCAACCATACAGCAACAACCCCTATTCTTCAGGGCTGGCGTTTTTCAACGGCAAGCTTTATATCGCCAACGGAAACTCGCAGGACATTCTGCGGGTGGATTCGCCGGGCAATGTCACAAGAATTTCCGGGACTAAAGAAGTCGCGTGCGACTATACCGGGGGAGGCGAGTGCGGCGACGGCGGCCCGGCGGCGGACGGCGCTTTCAATATGATCGGCAGCACAGGAACCCCGCCGCTGGCCAGCATCGCCGCCGATAACAAAGGTCTTTTCGTGCTCGATCAGGGCATCATCCTGAGAGGCCGCGTCCGTTACATCAACCTGGATCAAACGCCGGCCGAAGTCGCGGGCGTAGTGGTCGGCGCGGGCCTCATTGACACCATCGCCGGAACCGGTCTGGAAGCGCCATTCGACGGCGGTCTGGCGACGAGCGGCGCGTTCAATGGCCCGACCGGCGTGAGCATGGATCACAACGGAAATTTGTGGATCACTGATACGCTGAGCAGCAAACTGCGCTTCGTCAATTGCGGCCTCGCCTCGTTTACGTTGTTTGCGGGAACGCTCTCCGAACAGATCGTCCCCGCTGGCGGCATCGTGACAGTGAACAGGGATGTCGGAGCGGGCCAGACCGACGGCGTGCCGGCGATTCAAGGTGGATTCGACACGCCACAGGGCGTCTGGGCCACCGCGGAGGGTGTTTACGTCGCCGACTCGAAGAAGGGAATCGCGGTCGGCCAGCGCCGCACGGGTCTACTTCGCTTCATCAACACTTCCAATCAGACGGTGTCGTTTTATTCCGGGGCCGCGCTGCTGACCGTCGCGCCGGGCGAAATCAAGACCATCGCGGGCGGCGGCGTTGATGCGAGCCTGGTTGGCGACACCAGCGGGCCGGGCGTCGGCGCTCCGTTGCTGGCGAAATTCCTGGCGCCGGAAGATGTGGCCATTGCGCCGAACGGCGACATTTACGTCGCCGACGCCGGGCATCGCCGCGTGCGCAAGGTCGCCCGCTCGAACGGCAACGTTTCGACCGTCATCACAGGCGTGTCGAGCACCAACCAGTACACCGGCCTCGGATTCGATTCGGCGGGACGGTTGCTGGTGGCTGACGCCCAGGCCAACGCCATCCTGCGCGGGACGAACGCCAACAATACCGCGTTCGACACCATCCTCTCAGGCGGCGCTCTGAAACGTCCGCGCGACGTGGCCGAAGGCAAAGACGGCGCGTTGTATGTGACCAACCCCGGTGACGCCAATCCGATTTCATCTCAGGATCAAAAGATCCTCAAGATCACGCTCAACGGCGCGACCGGCGCGGCTTCTGTCTTCGCCGGCTCAGTCCTGGGTTACAGCGGAGATGGCGGGCCGGCGGCCAACGCGCTGATCAGCATCGCGCCCGCCGACGTCAACATCTCGACACTCGGGCCGGCGGTCAACGTCAGGATGACGGTCAATATCATCGTCACTCCGTCCGGCGAGATTATTTTCACTGACAGCGCCAACAACGCGGTTCGTCGAATTCGCTGAGAATCTTTTGCAGAATAATCGGAGGCAGTGATTTATGAATGCTTATAAAATGATGGCGCGCGCCGCCAGGGGATTGACGATCCTCCTTTTCGCAATCGTCGTCGCGCCGAATTTCTCCGGCGACGTGATGGCGCAGGCTCGCGCTGCGCGCAGCGAAGATCACGTTATATTTGTTTCGCAGCGCGACGGCGCGGCTGAGCTTTACGTTCTGGATTTGAACACCCGGCAGGTCAGCCAACTGACCAACACCGGGCGTGGCCATCTGGCGGCGTCTGTCTCCGCCGGATCGCGCACGATAGTCTTCGCGTCACGCGAAGGAAGCGGTTACGAACTCTTCAGCGGCACGCTCGGCGCGGCGTGGCGCAATCGCCGCCCGACGCTGGTTGGATTGAGCCGTTTGACTGTGGACACGATGGACGAGATTTCACCGACCGTGTCAAGCGACGGCGCGACGATGACGTTTCAGTCCGGCTACGGCGTCGAACTGATGTCAACGGTCGCGCTGGATCGCCGGGTCGTGATTCCGGCTTCCGGCGCCGGCGAGCATCAGGACTTCGCCCCGGCGATTTCGCCCGACGCTTCGCGCATCGCGTTCATCTCCAATCGCAGCGGCGATTACGAAATCTGGATTTATAATCGCGCCGACGGCTCGGTTCGCAAGCTGACCACCGGCGCCGCCGCCATCGGCGGGTTGAACTGGAGCGCCGACGCGAAGCAGATTGTTTTCACCACGACAGCGACAAACTCGAAGCTGAGCGGGGTCGCGCTGGCCGATGTCGAAACCGGCGCCTTCCGCGTTCTGACCGACCGCAACGATTTCAACGCGGCGCTTTCGGCGCGCGGCGACCGGATCGTTTTCACCTCGATGCGCGACGGCAACGCGGAACTCTATCTGCTCAATCTCGGCGCTGGCGCCGTCGAGCGTTTGACCAGCAACAAGGGACTGGACGACGCCGCGGTTTTCGTCGGCGAGCCGATCCCGCCGACAAGACGCGCGCGATGACCGCTCAAACGGATTTGTAAATCAACCCCCTGACAAGTTTCCGGAAAGGACTCGAAGGAATTCCAATGTATACCAGCGGTATGAAAATAGTGACCAAAGAGCAGGCTTCGTTCACGGAACTGCTCGACGACCAGGAAGGAATCATTCTCGACCTGGAGAATCTTCACTATTACACTCTCAATGCGGCGGCGGTCTTTCTGTGGAAGCGGATGCGTTCGGGCGTCGCCGGCGACGTCGAAACTCTGAGCGGCGCTCTTTCAAGCGCTTTCAAAATCAACGCCGATCTGGCCGAACTGGACACGCGCGCTTTTTTGGATGAACTCGAAGGCAACGGCTTGATCAGCTACTCCGAGTTCGAGAGCGCAAATCGCAACAAATCTTTAGCCGCCGCGAATGGCGAACTGCCCGCTTACGAGCCGCCGCAACTGCAGCTTTCAAATTCGCTCACCCAGGTTACGCTGTCCGGCTCTTCGACTGTGGCTGTGGCGGCGCTGGCGAACGGATAAGATCGGGGGAGTGGGGAGTGGGGAGCAGGGAGTAGGGAGGAATAACATCCCACTCCCTTACTCCCCACTCCCCACTCCCCACTCCCTACTCCCAGCTTATGCCCGCCGTTCATCTAAAGATTGGCGCAGTTCCGATCATCATCGCCGCAGACTCTCCCCGCCTGATCAGACTCTTTGCCGATTACTTCCGCTACTACGATCCTGAAATCGAGGCTTCGGCTGATGGGCGCGAATGTCTTCGAGCGCAGGATGCCATTGCGCCGCTGGTCATCGAGTTGAAGATGCGGCGCGAATTGCCGCCGCGCGAAAAGCTGATTCCGCCGAACGCCGAGCTTTTTTCCCAAACCGGCGTGATCGGTTTGTGGCGCGAAAAGATCGAAGATCAAAGCTGCGGATCGGGAGGGCGTTTTTATTTCGACCTGAATGTCGCAGCCTTTTGCGTCGAACCCTGCTTGAATCGCGCGACCGGATTGATTTCGCCGCAGGCGCTGGAATACCCGCACATCCTGGCCAATACCTACGCGCTGTTTGCGCTGCTGCTGCTGTTGAGGCGGCGCAACCTTTACCACCTGCATGCGGCGGCGGTCGTGTCCCCGCAGGACGAACTCTGGTTGATTTGCGGTTCGCAGCGGTCAGGCAAAACGACGCTGACGACGGCGCTGGGCATCGCGGGCTGGCGGCCAGTTTCCGATGATTCGCTGCTGATCGGTTTTGACGGGGAGGCGCCGCGACTCTTCGCGCTCAAAAAATATTTTCACATCGGCGATGAATTGCTTGCGCGCTGGCGAGAGCTGGACGGCGCCGCGCGGCGCCATCAATATCTGGATCGCGCCTGCGTTCGAGGCTTGGAGTTTTTCGGGACGAAGCGGTTGGCTGGCAGAAGCTTCAGAGAGATTGATCGCATCGTCCTGCCTGAAATCACGGGAGACGCGCAAAGCCGCATCGAACCGATCCCGCGCAGCCAGGCGCTGCTCCGGCTGGCCGAGCAGAGCATGTTTTTTCAACTCTGGCCGGAACACACAAAGAAACAGTGGGAGGCGTTGACGAAACTCACCGCCGAAGCTTCGCGCCATCGCCTGCTCGCGGGCCGCGACATTCTCGACGATCCGCTCCGCGCGGCGGAAATAATCCTGGGCACGCGTCGCTTCCATCGCACTCCCGGCAAATAGCCTGCCGCCTTTTATTTGCTCACCCGCCCCTGTTGTTTTATCTTCTCGCGTCGGCCCGCATTGGCATGCGCCAGAAACGGCGGAGAGGTTTATGGTCATGACTGACCTTGCGAAAAAAATACCTCGCGCAATTCCGATCTGTCTTCCGCTCATCTGTATCGCCGCCTCGGTAACGGCGCTGGCGCAATACCGCTTCGACGCCCGCACCACCGAGGATGGATTGCCCAACAACTTCGTCTACACGGTCGCGCAGACGCGTGACGGCTACATCTGGTTTACGACGATGGATGGCCTTGCGCGTTACGACGGCGTGCGGATCACCATCTTCAACACCGGCAACTCACCGAACCTTCCGAGCAACCGCCTCACTGATTTGTGCGAAGACCGCGCGGGGGCGCTCTGGATCGGAACCGAGAGCGACGGCCTCGTCAAATTTCAATCTAAACAATTCACTGTCTACACGGCGGAAGATGGTTTGCCCGACGGTTCCATCGCCGCGATTGGTGAAGACGATGAAGGCAGCCTGCTGGTGGCGACTCAAAAAGGATTCGCGCGCCGCCGGGATGAACGATTCGTCGCGCATGTCCCCGATCAACCCGGCCTGAGCAGGATTTTCGGTTACCGGGGCAGGGGCGGCCCGGTGTGGGACATCGGCCAAACCGGACCCAACAAATTCTCCGGCGCGGTTTCGATAAGCTACCGCGCGCTCGGCATTCCGCCGCGCACGCCCGTCTTTTCAATGAGCGAAGACCGCGCCGGCGCCATCTGGATCGGAACCGAGGCCGGACTGATCAGGCTGCAAAACGGTTCGCCGCGACTTTACACCGAAAAGGACGGCTTGCCGGAAAAAGTCGTTACGGTCGTCAAGGAAGACCGCGAGGGGAATCTCTGGATCGGCGGCGCCGGCGGACTGTGTCAATTCAAAGACGGCAGGTTCATCAACGCCGGCCTCGCGGGCAATTACGTCACGAGTTTCATTGAAGACCGCGAAGGCGAGTTCTGGATTTCGACCTGGGGCGGCGGACTGATCCGCATGAGCAAGCGGGTCGTTGCGACCTACACCGACAAACACGGACTGGCCGCGAACAATGTCTATCCGATCCTTGAAGACCGCGCGGGTCAGGTGTGGATGGGAACCTGGGAGCGCGGATTGAGCAGATACAAGGACGGGCGCTTCGACAGCTTCACCGATAGAGATGGGCTGCCGGAACTGTTGGTCACGGCCCTCGCCGAAGACTCCGAAGGCGGATTGTGGATCGGTTCGTTCAACGGCGCGGCGCGGTTGAAAGACGGAAAGCTGACCAATTTTGAAGATCGCCTGAGCCTGCCCGGCCAGGTGATTCAGGCGATACTCGAAGACGCCGCTGGCGCGCTCTGGTTCGGGACGAACGCGGGGCTGGCCAGACGCCACAACGGCTCAACGACGGTCTACACGGCGAAAGACGGTCTGGCGGGCGACGACGTGCGAGCGATCCTTGAAGACCGGCAGGGCCGGCTCTGGATCGGAACCTACAGCGGCGTCACGCGGATCACTGGCGGCCAATTCACTTCCTGGACGAAGCGTGAAGGTTTGAAGAGCAATCGTGTCAGGTCGCTTCACGAAGACCAGTCGGGCGCCATTTGGGTTGGCACGTATGACGGCGGTTTGAGCCGGATCAAAGACGGCAGGGTCGCCAACGTCACGATTGACGACGGCTTGTTCAACAATGGAGTGTTCCAAATCCTGGAAGACGCGCGTGGCAATTTCTGGATGAGTTGCAACCTGGGCATCTATCGCGTGAGCCGCCGGCAACTCGACGATTTCGCCGACGGCAGGATTCGCGCAGTCAATTCGATTGTTTACGGCAAGAGCGACGGGATGCTCAACCCGGAATGCAACGGCGGCTATCAACCGGCGGGCGTCCGCGCGCGCGACGGCAAATTGTGGTTTCCGACCCAGCAGGGCGTGGCGGTGATTGATCCCGAAACCGTCCCGTCCAATCCGCACCCGCCGCCGGTGGTGATCGAAGAGTGTCTGCTGGATCGCGAGCTGATGAATTTCAGCGATCAAGCGCGAATCGCGCCTGGCCAGCGCAATCTCGAAATCCACTACACCGCGCTCAGTTTCATCAAACCCGAACAGATCCGCTTCAAGTACAAGCTCGAAGGCCTGGACGCGGACTGGGTGGACGCCGGGACGCGCCGGTTGGCTTATTACTCGTACATTCCGCCGGGCGAATACACGTTCACGGTGATCGCGGCCAACAGCGACGGCCTCTGGAACACCGAAGGCCGCAGCCTGCGCATCGTCGTGTCGCCGCCTTTTTACCGCACGTGGTGGTTCATCACGCTGGCTTCGACGAGCGTGGCCGGCGTGGGCGTTCTGCTTTATCGCAGGCGCATCGCGCAGTTGAAACGGGCGCACGCCGCGCAGGAGGCCTTCTCGCGCCGGTTGATCGAATCGCAGGAAGGGGAGCGCAAACGGATCGCCGCCGAATTGCACGACGGGCTGGGCCAGAGCCTGGCGATCATTCGCAACCGCGCGCTCTTCGGCCTGCATGCGAACGCCGACCCGGACTCGATCCGCGAACAACTCGAACGAATCTCCGAACAGTCGTCCCAGGCGATAGATGAAGCCAAGGAGATTTCCTACAACCTGCGCCCGTACCTGCTCGACCGGCTCGGACTGGCCAAAGCTCTCGAAGCGATGGCAGTCAAAGTCGCCGCGGCTTCCGGCGTTGAAATCAGCTTCGAGGCTGGCGGGATTGACGGAGTCTTTTCAAAAGAGGCCGAGATAAATCTTTACCGCATCGTCCAGGAGAGCCTCAACAACATCGTCAAACATGCCGAGGCGACCAAAGCCTGGGTGTCGGTCAAGCGCGACGGCCAATCAGTAACGGTCGCCATCAGCGACGACGGCAAAGGCTTC